>NZ_JBEOVF010000066.1:0-45403 GCF_040295365.1 Streptomyces sp. NPDC002838
CCGCGCGGCGGGGGCGGGCATCTCCGCCCCGCGGCACGCGATTCCGTAGATCGGGCCGGCGGTCGCGTCGTACAACCGGGTGAAGGCGTCCTGATTGCCGGCGGCGACGGACACCAGCAGTCGATCCGTCTCGGATGTACCGATGTGCCGGGCCCCGGGGGCCTGCCGCTTCGCCACACCCTCTCCTGCCTGCGTGTCTGCCCCGATCCGCCCTGCTGGGCTCACCCGCCCTCCCCCACAGTGTCCGAGGCCCGGCTGCCCTCCGCATCCCGCGGTGGGGCGGATTCGGCTGTCCAGGGGCCCGGTGGCGGCCGGCTCGGGCCCGCGGTCGTGGTGTCACCGGCCCGGACTTCGTCCTCCTGGCGCCGGTGGCCCACCCGGGGGCCCGGCGCGGGCACCGGTGGTGCGGGGTCGAACACGCCCTCGCCGTAGAGGGCCCGTACCCAGTTGCCCTGGTAGACGGTATCGAGGTAGCGCTCGCCGAGGTCCGGGGCGATGGCCACCGCAGTCAGGCCACGCGTGTCATGCAGAGCCAGCCAGCCCATCGCGCCGCTGACCACGGTGCCGGTGGAGCCGCCGAACAGGAAGCCGCGTCGGGCCAGGCGGTGGCAGGCGCGGATGCTGTCCGCCTCCTCGACGTGCACCGCCTCGTCGACGAAGGATTCGTCGAGCAGCGGAGGGCACATGCTCATGCCCAGACCGGGAAGCAGTCGGCGTCCCGGAGCACCGCCGAAGGTCACCGAGCCGACGCTGTCCACCGCGACGATCCGGACCGGCCGGTGCCACTCCCGGAAGTAGCGCGCGCAGCCCATCAGTGTCCCGGTGGTGCCGGCCCCGACGAACAACACGTCCAGTCCTGGGAACGAGCGGGCTATCGCCGGTGCCGTCCGAAGGTAGTGCGCCTTCCAGTTGCCCGGATTGGTGTACTGGCTGAGCCACACGTACCGGTCGTCCAGGGCGCACAGCGTGCGGACGTAGTCGATCCGCGCACGGAGGAGACCGCCGTCGGTGCTCGGCTCGGTGACGACGTGCACATGGGCGCCCAAGGCGTCCATCAGCAACCTGGTCGACAGATTGCAACGGGAGTCCGTCACGCACAGGAACTGGTAGCCCTTACTCGCCGCGATCATGCTGAGTGCCACGCCCATGTTTCCGGACGAGGACTCGACCAGGACCGACTCCGGCGTCAGGACTCCCGCCTGCTCGGCAGCCTCCACCATCTCGGTCGCGGGCTTCAGCTTGATCGAGCCGGCGAAGTTGAAGCCCTCGCACTTCAGGAAGAGCCTGCGCCCCATTATCGACTGGAGGTCGACGTAGAGATCCTCCTCGTTGAAGGTGTAGGGAGCGGATATGACTGACACGATGGCCTCCGCGGATTGAAGAGCGGCCCGGGCCGGATGTGTTTCATCCGTACCTGCGCAGCTCATGAAAGAAGCCGTCGACGACGTGCAGCTCTCCGGAGCCGGCCACCTCGTCGTAGACGTACTTGCCGACTGCCAGGTCGAGCACCCCGAGGCCGAAGGGCGAGAACACCACCGTCCGGTCCGCCGACGGCGTTACGCGTCCGGCCATCACGTCCGCCAGCGTCCCCGTCAGGAAGTCGCGGTTGCCCGTGCGTTGTTCGGCCAGGTGAACGGACGTGTCCGCCCGCAGGCAGTGCTCGACGTCGTCGACGATGTTGTCCGAGGCGAGCACGACCTCCGGAGCCAGGTCGCGCAGCGACACGTGCAGCACGAGCGGTCGGTGTGCGAACCACGACGGATCGCAGACGTGCGGCCGGGCGGCGACCGTGGCGAAGACGACCAGGTCGCTCCCGCGGATCAGCTGCTCGGGGCTGTCGTGCACGACGATCCAGCCGGTGGCTCCGGACTGCTCCAGGTAGCAGCGGAAACCGGCCGCGCTGTCGGCGGACACGTCGTGCACGCCGATGGCGTCGAACGACCAGCCGGTACCGGCCAAGAAGGTGTGGATGTAGCGGGCGATCAGCCCCGTCCCGAAGAACCCGACGCGCGTCGGGCGCGGTCGGCCGCGGCTGAGCCGGTCCGCCGCCAGCGCAGCCGACGCGGCCGTCCTCGTGGCGCTGATGATCGAGGCTTCCATGCATACGAACGGGTAGCCGGTGTGGCGGTCGTTGAGGATGAGCACCGCCGAGGCCCTCGGGATGCCGGCCTCCACGTTCTGCGGGAAGCTGGAGATCCACTTCAGACCGTCCACCCCTGCCTCCCCGCCGATCGAGGCGGGCAGGGCGATGATCCGGGACCTCGGGCGGTCGGGGAAGCGCAGGAAGTGGGACGGCGGGTTCACCGAATCGCCCGCGCTGTGCAGCCGGTAGGTGGCCTCGACCAACTCCACGATCTGCTTCTCGCGCCCCTGCAGCGCTTGCTGGACCTGGCCGCCGGACACAACCGCGAACGGCGGCACGGTGACGGGCCCGGCCGGTGCGGACTCCAGTGCGGTGGAACGGGTGATGGTCATGCGGTGATCACCTCCACGGTCGGCGAGCAGTCGGCCAGGCGCACCGCGTCCGTCATCGCGACGAGCACCTCGCGCGGCCCCTCGTACGGCTCCCTGCTGTGGGCGGTGCGGACGTTGTCGACGAGCATCAGGTCGCCGGTCTGCCACGACTCGCGCACGGTGTGGGACTGGTAGACGTCGTTGAGCAGTTGCACGGTGTCCTCGCCGATCGGTGCGCCGTCCCCGTAGCGGGTGTTGAACGGCAGCCCGTCGGCGCCGTAGACGTCCACCAGGTACTCACGTATCTCGGGGGCCAGCGTCCACTCGTTGAGAAACGCGATCTGGTTGAACCAGCAGCGCCGGCCGGTGACCGGGTGCCGCACCACGGCGCTGCGGCGCTGCCAGGTCCGCAGTCCGCCGTCGGGCTGCCACTCGAACTCGATCGCGGCCGCGCGGCAGTAGCTCTCGACCGTGCCGCGGTCCTCGGTGCCGAAGGCGTCGGCGAAGGACGCCCCGATCTCGTCGTTGTAGTTGCGGGTGAGCAGCCAACCCTCCCGCAGGAACCGCTCGACGAGATCGATGGGCAGCGCGTTCAGCACGGTCGGTGCGTCGGCCAGCGCGGTCGCCCCGCCGACGGCGGGAGCACTGAGGCAGGCGAACAGCATCAGGCCGGGGAACTCCAGGGTGTAGCTGAGCTCGTGGTGCATGCACATCGGCTGGTTCGGCGGCCACTTGGACGAGGAGTACACGCCGTCGGAGTAGGTGCGCCGGGACGCGAAGGCTTCCTTCTCGGTCATCAGAGTGCCGGCCAGTCGTCGGAAGACGGCCTCGGTCTCGGCCTGGCCGCTCAGCCCGAGGCCGCGGACCAGGACCGAACCGTGCTCGGTGACGATGGCGCGCAGCGCGTCCCGGTGCTCGGCCGCCCAGCTCGCCGCGTCGCCGGTGGAGCCGACACGCAGGATCGGGGGTTTGCCGGGCTGCAGGTCGACGCTGAGCAGCGACAGGGGGAACGAGGACGGCATCTCGGTCTCCTTTCGGTGGCGGTTCAGAAGGAAGCCGGCGGTCCGGCGACGCGCGGCACCGCCTGCGCCGCCCCGGTCGGACCGGTGCTGAGCACGTGGGGGGCGGAAGAAACACACCGAGGCGTCCGCCCGAGCGCCATCCGGTTCCGGCCGGGGCCACAGCGGCTCGGCCTGCGGCGGCTCGGACCTGCCGTCGACCAAGCGGGCCAGGTCGGCCAGGACGGGGTGGCGGGTGATGTCCGTGATGTCCACGGCACGGTCCAGGGCGATCGCGAGCCGCACCGCCGCGAGAGAGGTGCCGCCGCGGTCGAAGAAGTGGTCGTGCCGGCGGATCGTGTCCTGCGGGCTCTGGAGCACCTGGGCCCACAAGGCGGCCAGCCGCCGCTCGGTCGGCGTACGTGGCGCGTCGCGGTCCTCCTCGACCGTGTCGAGCCCGGTGCCGCCGGATCCGACCTCGGGTACCCCGGCGCCGAGCTGTGCGGCGAGTGCGGTCAGCGCTTTCCTGTCGACCTTGCCGTTGGCGGTCACGGGCAGGCTCTCCTGCCAGTGGAACTCCGAGGGGACCATGTACACGGGCAGCGACCGGCCCAGCCAGTCCTTGAGGACGCCGTCCTCCAACGGGCCCCGACCGGAGTAGAAAGCCACCAGACGCCCGCCCTGTCCGGCCCCCTCGACGGCCACCACCGCACTGTCGCGGACCCCGGGTGCCCGCAGCATGGCGCTCTCGACCTCGCCGATCTCGATCCGGAAACCCCGGATCTTGACCTGGGTGTCCCGGCGGCCGAGGAACTCCAGCTTGCCCCCGGGCACCCAGCGGCCGTAGTCGCCGCCCCGGTAGAGCCGTCGGCCCGCGTGATGCGGATCCGCCAGGAAGGCCTGCCGGGTGCGCTCGGGGTCGTTGACGTAGCCGCGGCCGACGCAGACCCCGGAGAAGACGATCGCACCGGGGGCGCCGAGCGGCACCGGTGACAGGTGCTCGTCGACGACGTGGACATGCACGTTGTTGACGGGGCGGCCGAGCGGGATCCGTCCGGTGTCCGGCACCCGGTCCATCACCTCGTGGTTGGTGTCGTCCGAGGTCTCGGTCAGCCCGTACGCGTTGACCAGCCTGATACCGGGCTGGGCCGCGAACCAGCGCTGTACGAGCTCCTTCTTCAGCGCCTCGCCGGTGACCGACACGCACCGCAGATCCGGCAGCTCGCGCGGGCGCCGCTCCAGGTAGGACACGACGGCGTCGAGGTACGACGGCACGACCTGGAGCACGCTGACCCCGCCGCGGGCGATCGTGTCGACGAACCGCGGGACGTCCAGGATCGCGTCCTGTTCCACGAGCAGGGTCCGCCCGCCGGCCAGGAGCGCGGAAGCCAGTTGCCACAGCGAGATGTCGAAGCACTGGGGCGCGGTCTGGGCGACCACCTGCTCCTCGCCGATCCCCAGGTCGTCGATCTTGGCGTAGAGGTGGTTGAGCATGCCCGCGTGCTCGCACATGGCTCCCTTGGGCTCGCCGGTGGAGCCGGAGGTGAAATAGATGTAGGCGAGCTGGTCCGGTGCGACGCCGACGCCGAGGTCGGAGTCCGGGTGGCCCTCCGCGTAGGCCGCGTCGACGGAGAGCGCCCGGACCGCGGGCAGCGCGTCGAGGGCCCGGTCGAGCATCGTGGTGCTGCCCGGCTCGGTCAGCACGAGCCGGCACCCGGCACGGGAGAGCATGGTCGCGATGCGGTCGGACGGGAAGTGCGGCTCGACGGGCAGGTACGCCCCACCGGCTTTGAAGACCGCGAGGACGGCGGCCGCCCAGTCCAGGTTCCGCTCGGTCACCACCGCGACGACGCCTTCGCGGCGCAGCCCCCGCGCCAGCAGGGCCCGCCCCAGCCGGTTGGCCCGCGCGTCGAGTTCCCGGTAGGTCCACCGCTGGTCGCCGCGTACGGCCGCTAGGGCGTCCGGGTGCGCCCTGACGCGCTGTTCGAACAGCTCGTGGAAGCGGTGGTCGGGCAGCTCCCGGCGGGGTCCGGCGAGTCCTTCGAGCTGGAAGCGGCGCTCCTCGGCGGAGAGCAGACTCTGTCGGCCGTGCGCGGCGTCCGGATCGGCGGCGATCAGCGTGAGCGCGGTGAGGTGGTATCCCACGATCCTCGCGGCGCAGTCCGCGTCGAGCGCGTCGGTCCGGTACCGCAGCCGCAGCGTGCGCCGGTCACCGCGTCGCGGGATTTCCACCCGCAGCACGGCACTCTCGGCGAGCTCGCCTCCGTCGCCGGTCGGATCGAACACGGCCTCGGTCGACGGGCCGGGCAGGCCCAGCTCACGCCTGAGACCGTCGACGGGGAAGTCCTTGTGCAGCAGCAGTTCCGACTCGGCCCGGTGGGTGTGGAGCACCAGCGTCCGCCACGAGTCGGGTTCGGTGGTCAGCCGGCAGGGCAGCGGCCGGCCGCCCCGCACAGCGACGTAACCGGTCGTGACCTCGTGCTCGCCGGACAGAGCGGCGAGCACCTTGGCGTGCGCGGCCAGCAACACCGAGCGGAGGGGGACCGCCAGTTCGTCCGCCAGGCGGCTCAACGCGTCCACCAGGTCCGCGGGAAGCGTCGCCTCGTGCTCGGCGACGCGCGTCACCGGGTCGAGGGTCCACCGAGGGACCGTGGTGACCCCGCCGGCGGTGAGCGCGCCCCGCCAGAACTCCCGGCCGGCCTCAGCAGTTGTTGTCACGGATGCCATGGGGCCTGCCTCCCCTCGTCCTCGCTGTGCGAGCGCAGGTCCTCGCCCCGCGAACGGAGCGGCCTTGCCGGATTCCCGCCCCACCACGCGTCCTGCGGGACCACCTCTCCCTTCATCAGGAAGGAGTCAGGGGCGAGCACCGCACCGTCGCCCACCGTCACGCCGTAGTGGACGAAAGCGCCGACCCCGAGGGTGCAGCCGGAGCCGATCGTGCTCCGGTCGGACTTGAAGGCGCCGTCCTCCTGCGAGTGGCACTGGACGACGCTCCCCGAGTTGAGCGTGCAGCCGTCCCCGATGGCGGCCATGGACCGTTCCGTCAGATAGCAGCCGTCGTCGAAGACCATGCGGCCGAGCCGCACCCCCAGCAGCCGCCAGATCACGTTCTTGAACGGGGTGCCGTTGAAGATCTTCAGGTACGTCTCCGACGGCACCTTCCAGTAGCGCTCACGCCGCCAGAAGTCCGGGGTGTAGATCGAGCAGAACAGCGGCCTGAGGGGATGGAACACTGTGACGACGCGTTCGACCAGCACGAAGTAGGCGATGGTGAACACCACGACAAGGACGTCGGCCAGCGCGATCGCCGACACGCCGAGCGGCCCGTACAGCTCCGCGGCTCCTGAGGCGAGCAGGGCGAGAGCGAAGGTGTAGATCCAACGCGTCAGCAGGTACCACCCCATGGTGGCGGCGTTGTGCCTGTTCTTGGCGGCCAGGCGGCGCCGCAGCTCCTCACGGCTCTTGAACCGGTCGAACCTGCTGTCCCGCAGGACCGAACGGGGAATCTCGAAGCTGGGCGAGCCCAGCAGCCCGACGCCCTCGCGGACCTCCCCGTCGACGGGCACCATCACCTTCGTCGCGAGGAGACAGTTGTCGCCGGTCCTGCCCCGCGTGGGGTACGCGACCCTGTTGCCGAGGAAGTTGCGCGGCCCGATCGATACCCGGGACACGCGGAACGCGGTACTGGAGAAGTCGGCATTCATGATCGACAGGCCGTCGGCGATCATCGTCCCGCGCCCGACGGAGCTCAGCAACGGCGTCTCGTGCTTCACCTCCGTGCCGAAGTTCGACCCGGTCTGCTCGACCCGGGAGAGGTCGTACCCGAGCCACCGGAGGTAGTGGACGATGCAGGAGCTGTCCCCGAACAGGCGCTTGAGGAACTTCCAGTTGGTCAGGAGCGCGATCGTCCGGTGCACCCCGTGGTGAAAGCCGTACAGACGGTAGACCCTGCCCGGCTTGAGGGTCAGGCCGAGCAGCCGCGGAACGGTGGCCAGGACGAGGAGACCGGCGGGAACGGCGCCGAAGACCAGCACGAAGGAGAACACCAGGGCGTCGCGGTAGAACGCCCAGTCGGCGAAGACCGCGGGCCCCGGCTCCAGAGCCGTGCTGAGCTGCGGGACCTCGACGAGCAGCGCGAATACGCCGCCGACCGCGAACGGCACGTACAGGCCCAGTGCGATCAGCAGCTGCAGAACGCTGTGGGCCGCCCTGCGCACCGCACCGCAGCGGGCCGACCCCACCACTCGGTAGTCCACGTCGGTCCGCTGTGCCGGAGACCCGTGCCAGTGCTCGCCGGCGGGCACCGCCTGCCCACGGTGCAGCGAGGAGGCGTGGCCGAGCTGCGCCCCGTCCCCCAGCGACGTGTCGATGTCGAGCACCGTGGCCTCGCTGACCAGCACGTTCCTGCCGAGGGTGACCGGGCCCGGCTGGATCAGTCCGGCGTGGGCCCGGTAACAGGCGAAGGACGAGTCCTTCCGGATGACCGTGCCGTCGCCGATGGCGAGCAGGTCGGTGCACACCGGCACGCTCCGGGAGAGGACCACAGCACCGCGCCCTACCTTCGCGCCCAGTGCCCTGAGGTAGAGCAGGTAGAGCGGCGAGCCGCTGAACAACACCAGTGGATCCGACCGAACCAGTGTCTTGACGATCCAGAAGCGCACGTACGCAAGGCTCCAGACACGGATGTGCCGCGGCTTCCACCGGCCGACGAGCGTCCACTTCACGAGGACGGGAAGGGCACACAGGGCGAGGAAGGCCGCAGCGCCGAACAGGACCGACCGCAGGTACACGTCGAGCACACCCGATCCGGCGGAGATCCACTCGTAGCCCCGGGCGGTGGCGAACGCGATGAGATAGGCGTACCCGAGGAATGCCAGGAACTGCAGCGCGCCGCACAGGACGTACTGCGGCATGCCCGCCGGGGACTGAGCCGGCACCGGAGCCGGGCCCTGTGCCGGAAACGGCTCCGGTGCCGGTGACGGGGCCACGGCCGCCGACTCCGCCCGGGGAGCGGGCGGGGCATCCGCGAGCGCCGTCGCCAGGCTCCTGATCGTCGGGTACCGGTAGACGTCCTTCATCGACACCGACGGCAGATCGGCGCGCTTCCTGACCCGCGCGCAGAAGTGCGCCATCACCAACGAATCAGCGCCCAGTTCGTCGAAGAAGTGACGGTCGACCGGCACCTGCTCGGTCCGCACGACCGTGGCCAGCACCGCGGCGAGGGTCTTCTCGATCGCGGCCGGTTCACCGTACCCGTCCAGGAGGGCCGTGGATTCCTCCGGAGCGGAGGGCAGCGTTTCCACCGGCTTGTCCACCATGTCAGCTCCCGGGAAGCTTCCGAGGAAGTGCCGGCCGGCACTGACCGGCGTGCGTGGGACACCGGCTTCGGGCCGAGACCGAGTGCGAACGACACGGGCCGTAGCCAAAACCACCCATGCTCTTGATTCGGCGCCGGGACGCGGACAGATCTCCACATTCGGAAACTTCTGGCGAGGAGGTCCCAGAGGCTTTCCGCCTGGACCGTTCCCTTGGGCGCGTCGTACGTTGACACCGTGGTGGTCCTGTTGCCGACCGGCAGGGCGGAGCGAGCGGTGCCCAAGGACACCCCTTGGGGCAGCATGCTGTCGCTGTGGCTGGTCAACGCACTGAGTGAAGGGGAAGGCGCAGCTCGTCTCGCTCCCCGCCTCCTTGAGCCGGCGGAACAACAACGTGCGGCCGCCTTCGGTCGGCCTGAGGACCGCCGGCGTTACGTCGTTGCGCATGTGGCGCTACGGGTGCTGCTGGGTGCCCGCCTGGGAGTCACCGCCGACGCGGTGCGGTTGGTTCGAGAACCTTGCCCTACCTGCGGCGCCCCGCATGGGAAGCCCGCGGTTCACGGCGGAGACGCGCACTTCTCGATCTCCCGCAGTGGCGATGTCGTGCTGATCGGGATCGCCGATGTGCCAGTGGGCGTGGACATCGAACAGGTCCCCCGGTCAGATGTGGTTGCGGAGCTCTCGTCCTCCCTGCACCGGAAGGAAGCGGCAGAGCTGGCTGCTGAACCTGATCACACCAAGTCGGTGGCGTTCGCCCGTACATGGGCGCGCAAGGAGGCGTACCTCAAGGGGATCGGCACCGGCCTCTCGCGAGATCCTGCACGGGACTACGTGGGCGCCGGGCCCAGGCCCGGCACCGGCCCTCGGGGGTGGGCGCTGGGGGATGTGGCAGTGCCGGACGGGTACGCGGGAGCATTCGCACTTTGGGTGGGCCGAGACGGACAAGAACGTCCCGCACGATGTCGGTGACCCTTGGTGCTGCAGCGGGGCCACATCAATCGCCTGCCCTTCAGACCGGCCGCCTGGGCAGGAGCTGTTCCCGCTCGTCCGAGGCCAGTACCAGCCCCGACCATGGGCCGCTCACGCTCGTCGGAGATCGTCGCCTCCTCCGCGGACTACGACGCCGACAACGCCGAACGCCACGGTCGGCTCAACCGCGCCCTGTCCGACGCCGGCCTCGGCGCACTCGTCGACGACCCAACCGGGACGCACGCCGCGCCGTGCGTCAAACGTGCGTCATGGTCGGCGGCTCGAAGAACGCGTGCGTCAGGACCCAAGATCATTTCCACACAACTACAGGACCGCAGGCCGGCCACCGGACAGCCGGACAGCCGGACAGCCGGACAGCCGGACAGCCGGACGCGCCAGCAGGCCACCCATCACGCCCGAACGTGACCGCTCCCCAAGCGCTCACCTCTCAGCGAAAAACGGGACACCAGACCAGAGCAGCCACACCCCCTGAAGATCACCGCTCCGTCAGGCCGCCGGGGGCGGGACCGGTGGACGGGGAGCCGCCGCCGTAGCCGGGCGGCGTGCCGTTCCCGCCGGTGCGGTGCTGGGACGCCTCCGGTCGGCTATGCCGTCGCTCACACCGCCGGAGGCCGCATTTCCTTGGCCCAACTCGTGGGTAATGTAGCCGTGTTGTGGTCCACAACTGCTACCCACGGAGGACGTCGTGTCCGGATCCGTCATCCTGGCTGGAGCCCGTACCCCCACCGGGCGCCTGCTCGGGGCTCTGAAAGACTTCTCCGGAGCCCAGCTCGGGGCGATCGCGATCAAGGCGGCCCTGGAGAAGGCGGGGGTGGCGCCCGAGCAAGTGGAGTACACGATCATGGGACAGGTGCTCACCGCGGGCGCCGGCCAGATCCCGGCCCGCCAGGCCGCGGTGGCCGCCGGCATCCCGATGAGCGTCCCGGCGCTGACCGTCAACAAGGTGTGCCTCTCCGGGGTCGACGCGATCGCGCTGGCCGACCAGCTGATCAGGGCCGGTGAGTTCGACCTGGTCGTGGCGGGCGGTCAGGAGTCCATGACGCAGGCTCCGCACGTGCTTCCCAAGTCGCGTGCGGGCTTCAAGTCCGGTGACGTACCGCTGATCGACCACATGGTCCACGACGGCTTGTTCTGCCCCTTCGACCAGCTCGGCATGGGCGTCTCGACCGAGAAGTACAACAGCCGCTACGCCGGGCTGACCCGGGAGAAGCAGGACGCCTTCGCCGCGGCCTCGCACCAGCGGGCCGCCGCCGCGGCGGCCGCCGGGCGGTTCGCCGAGGAGATGGCGCCGGTGACGGTCCCGCAGCGCAAGGGCGACCCAGTGGTGTGTGACACCGACGAGGGCGTGCGTCCCGACACCACGGCGGAGGTCCTGGCGAAGCTGCGTCCCGTGTACAGCCCCGACGGCACCATCACGGCGGGGACGGCGTCGCAGATCTCCGACGGCGCCGCGGCCGTGGTGGTGGCGAGCAAGGCCAAGGCCGAGGAGCTGGGCCTGCCCTGGATCGCCGAGATCGGCGCCCACGGCGTGGTGGCCGGACCGGACGGAAGCCTGCACGAGCAGCCGTCGAACGCGATCAGGGCGGCGCTGGCCAAGGCCAAGCTGGAGCCGTCCGACCTGGACCTGGTGGAGATCAACGAGGCGTTCTCCGCCGTCGGCATCGTCTCCACCGAGCAGCTGGGCATCAGCCCGGACATCGTGAACGTCGACGGCGGAGCCATCGCGCTCGGCCACCCGATCGGCGCCTCCGGCGCCCGGCTCATCGTCCACCTGGCCTATGAGCTGCGCCGCCGCGGCGGCGGTCTCGGCGCGGCAGCGCTGTGCGGCGGCGGCGGGCAGGGCGACGCCCTGCTGATCCGCGTGCCGTCCGCCTGACGGCCGGTCGGAGCAGCGCGGCCGGGAGCCGGAGGAACACACGGTCCCCTGGGTGCGGCACATGGTGGCCGCGCCCAGAAGGCCGTCCGCAACCCGCGACCCGGCGTGTCGGGTTGCCCCTGGAGTCGGGGGTCACTGGGTGGGCGTGACCCGGTCCTGAGGCGCCTGCGCTGCGGCCGCGGCCGCCGGCGCGGATTTCGGCCGCAGCATGATGAGCATCGTGCACACCACGGCCGCGCACAGGATGTTGACGGCCATCGCGGCGACATAGACGTGGTGGAAGGACGGGATGCCGCCGGGGGCCGGGCCCGACGCCATGATCGAGGCGAATCCGGCGACGCCGACCGCACCGCCGACCTGGCGCACCGTCAGGGTCATGCCGAGGCCGCCCGCGAACTTTTGCGGGGGCACCGTCCCGGCCGCCAGCGACGACAGGCAGGTGATGGCGAGGCCGAGGCCGCCGCCGCCGAGGATCGCGGCCGGCAGCCAGCCGCCCAGGAAGTTGGGCGTGGGGCCGAAGAGGCCGGACGCCCAGATGGCGTTGCTGCCTGTGAAGGACAGCGCGCCCAGGACCGTCACCTTCACCTGGGTCGCCGGTCGGGTGAGCCGTCCGGCCGTCAGTGAGCCGGCCATCGAGGAGACGGCCCCGATGCTCAGGGCACCGGCCGTCTGCAGGACCGACCAGTGCCAGATGTCGGCGGCGAACAGCGGGGCGGCCAGCATCCACGCGAACATCGTCATGTTGAGCATGCCGAGGCCGAGGTTGGCGGTCCGGAAGACGGGGCTGCGCCACACCGTCAGCTCCAGGGCCGGCGCCGGGTGCGTGCGCGAGCGCAGCACGGTCACGGCGACGAGCGCCAGCCCGGCCAGCCCCAGTCCGATGGTGCGGACATCTCCCCAGCCCCAGGTGTCCCCCTCGGTGAGCGCGCTCACCACCCCGCCGATGCCCAGGGCGAGCGCGATGCTGCCCACCGCGTCCGGCAACCTGTCCCCGGTGCCGCGCAACCGCTGCCTCGGCAGCATCACCGCGGCGGCGACCAGCATCACGCCGCACAGCGGGAGGTTGACGTAGAACACCGAGCGCCAGCCGAAGGCGCGCAGCAGCAGCCCGCCCGCGGCCGGTCCGATGACGGCGGAGAAGCCCGCCACCGCGGACCAGGTGCCGACCGCTCTGGCGATGCGCTCCCGCGGTGTCGTGGCGAGGATCAGGCCGAGCGCGGCGGGGATCATGCCACCGGCCGCCGCGCCCTGGACGAACCGCGCTGCGATGAGCCACCAGATGGACGGCGCCACGGCGCAGACGAGCGAGGCGGCGGTGAAGGCGGCCAGGGACCAGAGGAAGACGGTGCGCCGGCCGACGCTGTCGGCGATCCTTCCGGCGGGCGTGAGCACGGCCGCCAGCAAAATCGTGTAGCCGCTGAGGACCCACGTCATGGTGTTGAGCGATGTGCCCGGGAAGTCGTCCAGAACGTCCGGAAAGGCGATGCTGATGATCGAGAGATCGAGGAAGGCCATGAAGCTCGCGCCGCTGCACAGCGCCAGGACGCGGGCCGGTTTGACTTCCCGCGTTGTGCGTTTGCAGTCAGCCGACTCGTCGGGCATGCCGGTCCCCTCAGCTCGTCTGCGTCGTCGAACTCGCCTGCGGTCCAACTCGGTGCGTGGGGAGGCTGGTTGAAGCAACGCAGCCGAAGCAAGTGTGACCGTCCCCCGTCGGCGGCGGGGCGAATTGCGTGATCAGTGCATGTGATGGCCCTCACTCGAGATTCACTCGAAGATCTTTGCTGTCATGCCTTGCGGTGGCTCTCGCGGCAGGCCAATGATGGGTCGGGGCGTCCGGGGGATGAACCGGCGCAACGGCGGGGGCCGCTACCGCCCCATCGCACGACAGCACACCTCTGCAGCCCGGTACTTCTGCACGCCTGCACGTCTGCACGACAGCGTTCCTGCACGACACTTGCGCACTTCGGCAGTTCAGCACTTGGCGTACTTGCAAACCTGACAGCGCGGACGACTCACAGCGCAGCCGCTTGCACGACTGTTCGTGAGGCGTACGCCGCTCGATCACGGGGGAATCGGCACGGGTGCACGGGGCATCAGCCCTGGGCGCGCGCTTGGATCCGGCATCTGTAGGCCCTCACAGGGCTGCCTCGGGTGCCGTTGCCCTGCCCTGCCCCGGGACGGGCGGCGCTCACCGGACGCGCCGCGGGTGATCACGGGGAGGCACGGCATTGACTTCTTTGAGTTCCGTCCTGATCGGCAGCGGGAGCGTACTCGCTCGCTGCGGCGAGGTACTTGTGGCGAAAGGGCACCGGATCGCAGCCGTGGTGACCGGTGACGCCACCGCCCGGTCCTGGGCGATCAAGGCCGGCATTCCGCACCACGAACTCGCCGAGGCCGTGGCGCTCGCACCGCGGTTGTCCTGCGACCTCCTGCTGAGCGTCGGCAACTACGCGGTGGTGCCCGAAGCGCTGCTGGCCCGCGCGACGCGGGCCGCCGTCAACTACCACTACGGCCCGCTCCCTGAGTACTCGGGCCTGCACTCGCCGTCCTGGGCCATCGCGGACGGGGCGCGGGAGTACGGCATCACCTGGCACCGCATGGCAGAGGTGGTCGACGGCGGTGAGGTGCTGGGGCGGGTACCGGTGGCGATCGGGCCCGAGGACACCGCGCTCTCGCTGGGCCTGAAGTGCGACGAGGCGGCCGTCGCCAGTCTGGCCGAACTGATCGACGACATCGCGGAGGGCCGCGAGACCGCGACGCCCCAGGACGCCGCGACGCGCCGCTATTTCTCGCGGCACACCCAGTTAGCCGCCGAGGGACTGATCGACTGGGGCCTTCCGGCCGAGCGCATCGCCGCCATGGTCCGGGCCACCGACTACGGCCCGTTCGCGAGCCCGTTGGTGTGGCCCAAGGTCAACCTCGACGGGCACTTCTACGCCGTCCGGGAAGCCCGCTCCCACGTCGCCGCCGCTTCCACCGGTGTCACCGCTTCCACCGGTGTCACCGCTACCGCCACAGACCACGCCGCCGCCGCGCCCGGTACGGTCCTCTCCTGCGACGACGCGTCGGGCCTGCGGATGGCCACGGGTGCCGGAAGCGTCACCCTGACCCGGCTGTGCACCCTGGAGGGCGAGGAACGGCCCGCCGGCGCCATCGCGGCGGCCCATGGGATCCGACCCGGCGCGATCCTGGACGTCCCCGGCGAGGACGCGAGCGCGCGCCTGACCGAGGCGGGCCTCAGAGCCTCCAAGGCCGAGGGCCGCTGGCGTGAGCGCCTGATCGGGGGCGGCGACCACCCCTACCGCCTTCCCTACCCGCAGCCCCGCCCCGAAACCGGGGCTGAGAGCGCTGAGAGCGGACAGCAGGCGGATCCCGTCCTCGTGCGATGCCACGTCCCGCTCCAGGACGGCGGCGACGGCGGCCTGGAAGCGTCTGCGGCGGCCGCCGCCTACCTGGCCGGTGCGCTGGGCATCTTCCTGAGCCGGGCGAGCGGCCGGGGTGAGGTCCACCTCGCGATGGCGGCCCCTCGCGAGGGCGTCGACGCCGCGCACCGGGACCTGTTCGCCGCCTGGCTGCCCCTGCTGTGCCGTGTCGACGCCGACGCGACGATCTCGCAGAACCTGCGGGCGGTGCGGCGGGAGTTCGTCCTCGGCCAGGAGCGGGGATGGCTCCGCCGCGACGCCGTCGGCCGCGACGAGGCGCTCCGTGAACGCTGGAACAGCGGCGCACTGACACCGGACGTGCTGATCTCCTGGGGCACCCGCGACGCCGCCGACCAGGGCTTGGGCGGTCAGGACGGCCACCGTCCGAAACCAGTGCCGCGGCAGGCAACGTTCGCCCCGTCGCGACGCCCGGCACGCCCTGACGCCGCACCGGCCGAAAGCCCAAGTACGTCCAGGCCCTTCGGGCGGACGACGCCTTCCGGCCGGCACGCCGAGAGCCCGCTCCCCCACCCTCGAACCGCGCTTCGCACGGCTCGGGCGGGAGGTGCCCCCACGACGCCGCTCCTTGATGGGCAAACGTTGCCTGCCGCGGCACTGGAACTCCACATCCAGCAGGACGGCGCCGAGGACGGTGCGCTCGTCACCTTCCACTACGACGCCACGCGCCTGCCGGCCCGGGACGTCGCCCGGCTGGCCGGCCAGTTCACCGCGTGGTGCCGCCGTCTTCCCGCCGCCGCGGAGCGGCTTCCGGCCGCCGCCGACCTCCTCACCGCGGACGAACGCGCACTCCTCGTCGAGGAGTTCAACGACACGGCCGGCGCCACCGCAGACCTCCCCGAGCAGGGCCTGCACCGGCTCTTCGAGCGGGCCGCGCGCGACCATGCCGAGGACACCGCACTGGTCTGCGCGGACACCAGCCTGACCTACGCCGAGCTCAACGCCCGCGCCAATCGGCTCGCCCACGCGCTGACCGACCGGGGCGTGGGCCGTGGCGACCTGGTCGGCGTGGCCCTGGACCGCTCGATCGACCTGGTTGTGGCCCTGCTGGCGGTCATGAAGACGGGCGCGGCCTATGTGCCCGTCGATCCCAGGTTCCCGGCGGAACGCATCCGCCAGATGATCGACGACGCCGATCCCAAGCTCATCGTCACCCCCGCCGCCGCGCCCGCCGGACTCGCCGACTGGCACACCCGCTGCGTGAGCGTCCACCTGGATGCCGGGCTGAGCGCTGACGCGGACCTCGCGGTCGAGGCGGGCGCCGGCGACCTGGCCTACGTCATCTACACCTCGGGCTCGACCGGCCGCCCCAAGGGAGTCGAGATCACCCACGGGGCACTGTGCAACTTCCTGGCCGCCATGCGCGAACGGCCGGGGTGCGCCGCCACCGACCGGCTGCTGGCGGTCACCACCGTGTCCTTCGACATCTCCGTGCTGGAGCTGTTCCTGCCGCTGCTCTGCGGCGCGACCACGGTCATCGCCCAGGCCCAGGAGACCCTGGACGCCAAGGCCCTGAGCGGGCTGATGGAGCGACATGCGATCACCGTGATGCAGGGCACCCCCGCCACCTGGCAGCTGCTGCTGGACGGAGGCTGGCAGGGCACCCCCACCCTGAGGAAGATCCTCTGCGGCGGTGAGGCGCTGCCCCGCGACCTGGCGGACCGGCTGCTCGCCGCCGGGGCCCCGGGCTCGGTGTGGAACATGTACGGCCCCACCGAGACCACCGTGTGGTCCACGGCCTGGGAGGTGGTGGCCCGGGCCGAGGAGGACGGCGTACTCATCGGCACCCCGATCGACCGCACCCAGGTCTACGTCCTCGACGAGAACCTGTCGCCGGTACCGCTCGGCTTCCCCGGAGAACTGTGCGTCGGCGGCGCCGGAGTGGCCCGCGGCTACCGCAACGACCCCGGGCAGACCCGGCTCCGCTTCGCGGACAACCCCTTCCACCCCGGCACCCTCTACCGCACCGGCGACCTGGCCCGTTTCGTCGAACCCGGCAGGCTGGCGCTGCTGGGACGCAACGACCGCCAGGTCAAACTGCGCGGCCACCGGATCGAGCTGGCCGACGTCGAGGCGGCCGTCAGCCGCCATGAATCGGTCCGCCGCGCCGTGGTGGTCGGCCGCGACGAGCAACTGGTCGCCTACTGCGTCCGCGACGCGGCTCCGGCCGGTGATCCGGTCCGTACCCCGGCGGACCAGAGCACCGCCCTGGTCGAGTGGGCCGCCGCCTGGGACCGCGCCTACGAAGCCAGTGCCGGCACCGCTCCCTCCGACCCCGGCTCCGATCCCGTCACCGTCGACGCCACCTTCAACCTGGCAGGCTGGCGCAACAGCTACGACGGCCTCCCCTTCTCGGGCGGGGAGATGCGCGACTGGCAGCGGAGTTCCGTCCGGCGCATCCTCTCCCACGCACCGGAGAACGTCTTCGAGATCGGCTCCGGCAGCGGCCTGATGCTGTTCGGCCTGGCACCGCACTGCCGCACCTACCACGCCGTGGACGCCTCCGCCGCAGCCGTCGAGATGACCCGGCGGCACCTGGCCTCGCTGCCGCACGTGACCTGCGAGCAACGCACCGCCCACGCGCTCCCCGAGGTGGCCGAGGGCGCCTTCGACACCGTGGTCATCAACTCGGTGGCCCAGTACTTCCCCGGCGTCGACTACCTGACCTCGGTGCTGGAGTGGGCGACCAGGGCCGTCACCAGGGGGCGGGTGTTCCTCGGTGACGTACGTGACCTGTCGCTGCTGGACGTCTTCCACGCCGACGTGGCGCACTTCCGCGCGAACGGGGAGGCCGGCGGGATCTCCGCCGAGGAACTGGCGCGCCGAGCCGAGCGCGGAATGCGCGCGGAGCGCGAACTGGTGCTCAGCCGGGACTACTTCGCCAACCTGCCGCACCTGTTCCCGCAGATCACCCGCGTCGACATCACCCTGCGCGACGGTCGCTACGTCAACGAGATGACGCGCTACCGCTACGACGTCACCCTGTACATCGGCGAGGGCGCCGGGCCCCCCACCCCGGCAGCGGAGAAGGACTGGCAGGCCGACGGCCTCGACCTGGCCGCGCTCCGCGTCGAGCTGGGTTCCGTCGCCGACCGCCCGCTCCGCCTGAACGGCATCCCCAACGGCCGGCTGGGCGAGGTGTGCGGCCGGGTCGCCGCAGCCCTGGAGACCATGGGCGCGAGCACCTCGGTGGTGCCCACGTCCTGGATCGACCCCGCCGGCCTCGCCGATCTCGCCGGTGAGGCGGGCCTGGAACTGGCTCTGCTGCCCAGCCGCTCCGGCGGCACCTGGCGGTGCGACGCCCTGTTCTGGCGGCCCGGGCAGACCCCCGACCTCAGCCCGCACCCCGCCGAAGCGCCGGCCCGCGCCGCCCTCACCGGGTACGCCAACACGCCCGCGGTCGGCGAACCGCCCAGGACCCCGCTGCACCGCGTGCTGCGCCCCTGGCTGGCCGAGCGGCTGCCGGAGTACATGGTGCCGGCGTTCATCGTGGAGCTGGACGAGCTTCCGCTGACCCCGAACGGCAAGATCGACGAGAACGCGCTGCCGGACCCCGTGGTGGAGGTCGACGCCACCGCCAAGCCCGCCACCGAGCTGGAGCGGGACATCATGGCCATCTGGTCGGACGTGCTCGGCCACGACCGGATCGGCGTCAACGAGAACTTCTTCGAGATCGGCGGCAACTCGCTACGGGTCGTCCGGGTCCAGACGCGGCTGGAGGAACTGCTGGGCCGCCCCGTCCTGGGGGCCAAGCTCTTCGAGCACTTCACCGTCAAGACCCTGGCCGCCTACCTGGCCGACGGCACCAGGACCAGCCGGGAGGTCGTGCCCGACCGCCGCCGCGCCGTCCACGACGAGCCCATCGCCATCATCGGCATGGCCTGCCGCCTCCCCGGCGACGCCAACACCCCGGAGGAGTACTGGGAGCTGCTGGAGCGCGGCGGAGACGGGATCGTCGAGGTCCCGAAGGACCGCTGGGACGCGGAGGCCCTGTACAACCCCGACCCGGAGGTGCCCGGCACCTCATACTGCAGCCGAGGCGGGTTCGTCACCCCCATCGACCTCTTCGACCCCGCCTTCTTCGGCATCTCCCCGCGCGAGGCCCGCTCGCTCGACCCCATGCAGCGCATGGTGCTGGAGACCACCTGGGAGGCGTTCGAACGCGCCGGCTACACCATGGACCGGCTGCGCGGCAGTCAGACCGGCACGTTCATCGGTGTCGGCAAGAGCTCGGCGTACCACGAGTACGGCCTCACCATGGCGGGCGGGCTGACCGACCTCGACGGCTACGTGGGCCCGGGTTCCGCGGGCGGCACCATGTCCGGCCGGGTGTCGTACGTGTTCGGTCTGCAGGGCCCGACCCTCACCCTGGACACAGCGTGCTCCTCCTCCCTGGTCACCACCCACCTGGCCTGCAACGCGCTGCGCAACGGCGAATGCGATCTGGCGGTGTCGGCCGGTGTGAGCCTGATGCTCACCCCCGAACTGCACGTCGAGTTCAGCCGCCTGCGCGGCATGTCGGCGGACGGCCGCTGCCGGTCGTTCTCCTCCGACACCGACGGCACCGGCTGGAGCGAGGGCTCCGCCGTGGCCGTCCTCAAGCGGTTGTCCGACGCCCAGCGCGACGGCGACCCCATCCTGGCCGTGCTGCGCGGCACCGCCGTCAACCACGACGGCCACAGCGCCAGCCTGACCACGCCCAGCGGCCCCGCCCAGCAGCGGGTCATCCGCGCCGCCCTGGCCGCCTCCGGACTCCAGCCGGACGACATCGACTACCTGGAGGCGCACGGCACCGGCACCAAGCTGGGCGACCCCATCGAGGGCACCGCGCTGGCGGAGGTCTTCGGCGGCAGCCACTCGAACGAGGTGCCGCTGTGGGTCGGTTCGGCCAAGTCCAACCTCGGCCACACCCAGGCCGCCGCCGGTCTGGCCGGCGTGATGAAGGTCGTGCTGGCCATGCGCCACGACACGCTTCCCCGGACCCTGCACGTCGCCGAGCCCACCCCCACCGTGGACTGGGAGGGCGCCGGCCTGGCGCTGGTCCAGGAACAGCACCCGTGGCCGGCGAAGGACGTGCCGCGCCGCGCGGGCGTCAGCTCGTTCGGCATCGGCGGCACCAACGCCCACGTGATCGTCGAGGAGCCGCCGCGGCCCGCCGCGAAGGACGCCGAGGAGGGCGCGCCCCCGCCGCTGCCGCCCACGGGGCCGTTCGTGGTGTCCGGCCACACCGACGCCGCCCTGCGCCGGCAGGTGGAGAACCTGCACCTGCACCTGGGCATGAACATCCAGGACCGCCTGGGTGACGTGGCCCGCTCCCTGGCGACCACCCGCAGCCACTTCCGCCGCCGGCTGGTGCTCCTGGTCAAGGACAAGGCCGAACTCCTCGACAAGCTGGCCTCCTTCGCCCGCACCGGGGAACTGCCCGCGGAGTCGGTGCGCACCGGGAATCACACCGAGGAACCCCGGCCGGCCCTGCTCTTCACCGGCCAGGGCAGCCAGCTTCCGGGCATGGGCAAGGACGTCTACGACGTCCACCCCGTCTTCCGCGAGGCGCTGGACGAGGTCGCCGCCCGCTTCACCGGGCTGGAGAGGCCTCTCCTGGAGGTGATGTGGGCCGATCCGGACAGCGAAGACAGCGAGGGCACAGCCCTGCTGCACCGCACCGACTTCACCCAGCCCGCCCTGTTCGCCCTGGAGGTGGCGTTGTGGCGGCTGTGGGAGAGCTGGGGTGTGCGGCCGGAGCTGCTGCTCGGCCACAGCATCGGCGAATTCGCCGCCGCCCACGTGGCGGGGGTGTTCGACCTGGACGACGCCTGCCGGCTGGTCGCGGCCCGCGGCCGGCTGATGCAGGCCCTGCCCGCCCGCGGTGCCATGGTGTCGCTGGAAGCCGGCGGTGAGGAGGCGGAAGCCGCCATCGACGCCCTCGGGCTGCGGGGCACGTTGGACGTCGCCGGACTCAACACGCCCACTCAGACCGTGCTGTCCGGTGACACCGACGCCGTCGAGACGATCGCCGCCCACTTCACGGAGCAGGGCCGCAAGGCCAAGCGGCTGACGGTGTCCCACGCCTTCCACTCGCACCACATGGACGGCATGCTCGCCGAATTCCGGGCCGTGGCGGAGTCGGTCCGCTTCCGCCCTCCGATGATCCCCCTCGTCAGCAGCCTCACCGGCGAGCTCGCCGCGCCGGGCGAACTGGAGCAGTCCGGCTACTGGGTCCGCCAGGTGCGCCACGCGGTCCGCTTCAGCGACGGCATGCGCAGCCTGCGCCGCGAGGGCGCGAACACCTTCCTGGAGCTCGGCCCGCAGCCGGTGCTGTCCGGCCTGGGGGCGTCCTGCCTGGCCGACGAGGGACCGGTGTCCTGGGTGCCGTCCTGCACCCAGGGCAAGAACGGCGCCTCGGTCATCCAGCGGAGCCTGGCCGAGCTGCACGTGCGGGGCGTCCCGGTCGACTGGGACGGCTACTTCGCGCCCTTCGGCGGCGGCCGGGTGGCCCTGCCGACGTACGCCTTCCAGCGGGAGCGGTTCTGGTTCGAGCCGCCGCTCTCCCGCGAGGTCGGCGCCGGTCTGAACCCCACCGGCCACGCGCTCCTCGGCGGCGGTGTGGAGATCGCCGGCACCGAGCTGTCGCTGTTCACCAACGTGGTGGCGGCGGACGAGCCGGTGTGGGTGCGGGAGCACCGGGTGATGGACGCCGTCCTGATGCCGGGCACGGCGTTCTTCGAGGCCATGCGGGCGGCGGGCGACGCCGCCCACGAGGGCGAGTGGGACCTGTCGGACGTGGTCATCGCCTCACCGCTGGTGCTCGCCTCCGGGGTGCCGGTGCGCGTGCAGGTCACCGTGGGTCCGGCGATCGGTGAGACCCGTCCCGTCCAGGTCCACAGCGCGCCCGAGGGTGAGAACGGCGCCTGGCAGCTGCACGCCGAGGGCCGCATCACGCCCGCGGAGGGAGCCGGTACCGGCAGCGCGGTGACGGTACCGCCCCGGGGCGCCGAGCCCCTCGACGCGTCCGCCCTCTACCGCGACCTGGACGCCCTCGGCTACGGCTACGGGCCGACCTTCCAGGGCATCAAGGAGGCCTGGCACGTGGGCGGGGAGGTGTGGGCCAGGGCCGCGCTGCCGGAGAGCGCGGAGCAGTCCGCCACCGGCTACGTCCTGCACCCGGCCCTGCTGGACTCGGCCATGCACTCACTGCTGCTGACCCAGCGGCTGCAGAACCGGACCGGCGACGACCTCTTCGTGCCGTTCGAGGCCGAGCGCCTGTCGCTGCGGGTGAAGGGCCTGGCGGAGATCTGGGTCCGGGTCGCCGACTTCGAGCTGGGTGACGGCGAGTTCTGGGCCTCGCTCGACATCCACGACAGCGACGGCGCCCATGTCGGCCGGCTGCACCGCCTCCACGCACGGCGGGTGGACCGGGCGGTGCTGCGCCGCCTGGCGGCGGCCGGGGTGGACCGCTTCCAGTTCGACGTCAACTGGCGCCACGTCGACACCGGGAACATCGAACTGGGGGGCTCCTGGGGCATGATGACCCCGGCCGGGGACGTGCCGTGGGCGCGGGAGGTCAAGACCCTCCTGGCTCGGGCCGGTATCCAGGTGATCAAGGTCCGGGAGCTGAAGGACGCCGAGGACCTGGACGGCCTGGTCTGCCTGTGGGACTCCGACGCTCAGGTGCCGTCCCAGGCCCACGCGTTCGCCGCCACGGCACTGGAGCAGCTCCAGGAAGCGGTCGGCGCTCAGCTCCGCACCCCGCTGGTCTGGGTCACCCGCCACGCGGTGGGTACCGGCGCCGACGACATGGTCTCGGGGCTGGGCGCCGGCCCGCTGTGGGGCCTGATGCGGACCGCCCGCAACGAGCACCCCGAACTGAGCCTGCGCCTGATCGACCTCGGCGAGGAGGAGGCGGACCGCGAGGCCCTCCCCGCCGCGTTGATGCTGGAGGCCGAACCGGAGTGCGCCCTCCGCCACGGCGAGGTGCTGGTGCCGCAACTGCTGCGGGTGGGCTCGGCCCAGGATCTTCAGATCCCGGCCGGGGGCCGCTGGCAGCTGGAGATCGCCGCCAAGGGCCGCCTGGACGAGCCGCTGACGGTCAAGTCCCTGCCGGAGAGGGCCCTCGCACCGGGCGAGATCCGCGCCGAGGTGAGGGCCGCCGGGGTGAACTTCCTCGACGTGCTCAACGCCCTGGGCATGGTGGAGATCCCCGCGTTCGGCCTGGAGTTCGCCGGTGTGGTCACCGAGGTCGGCGGCAGCGTCGACCAGGTGAAGGTGGGCGACGCCGTGCTGGGCCTGGCCCGAGGCTCCTTCGCCTCCGAGGTCGTCACGGACGCGCGCCAGGTGGTGCGCATGCCGGAGCACCTCGGCTTCGAGGAGGCCGCCACCATCCCGATGACCTTCCTCACCGCCTGGTACGGCCTGCACGAACTGGGCGCCCTGCGACCGGGCGAGCGGGTGCTGATCCACGCCGCGGCCGGTGGCGTGGGCATGGCGGCGGTGCAGCTGGCGCGGCTCCACGGCGCCGAGGTCTACGGCACCGCCAGCGAGCCCAAGTGGCCCGCGCTGCGGGAACTCGGCCTGGACGACGCCCATCTCGCGTCCTCGCGCGATCTGGGCTTCGTCGAGCACTTCGGCAAGAACGCTCCCGGCGGCGAGTCCGGCGGAAGCTTCGACGTGGTGCTGAACTCCCTGGCGACCGAGTTCATCGACGCGAGCCTGGGCCTGCTGGGCAACGGCGGACGGTTCCTGGAGATGGGCAAGATCGATGTGCGCGAGCAAGCGGCCATCGACCAGAGCCATCCGGGCGTGACCTACACCGTCTACAACCTGCCCGAGGCGGGGCCGGACCTCATCCAGCGGATGCTGGTCTCCATCGCCGAGCTGTTCACTCAGGGCAAGCTGGCGCCGCTGCCGCTGCGGGCCTTCCCCATGACCCACACCTCCGACGGCCTGCGCTTCATCGCCCAGGCGCGGCACGTGGGCAAGGTGGTGCTGGTCCCGGCCCAGCAGCGGCAGTTCGTCCGGCCGGACGGCGCGGTGCTCGTCTCGGGCGGCGCCGGCGACCTCGGCCGGCGGGTGGCCAAGTGGCTGGCCGGCACCCACGGCGTACGCGACCTGGTGCTGACCTCCCGCCGCGGGATGGAGACCCCCGGGGCGCGGTCCCTGGTGGACGAGCTGTCCGAGCTGGGCGCCACGGCCACCGTGGTGGCCTGCGACGTGGCCGATCGCGACGCCGTCACCGCGGTGATGGCCCTGTTCGGTGAGGAGCGCCCGCTGCGCGGCGTGGTTCACGCGGCAGGTGTGCTGGACGACGGCGCCCTGACGGCCCTGACGCCGGAGCGGTTCGACGCGGTCTTCCTGCCCAAGGTGGACGGCCTGTGGCATCTCCACGAGCTGACCCAGGACACGGAGCTGGACTTCTTCATGATGTTCTCCTCCATCGCAAGCGTCATGGGAGCACCCGGCCAGGGCAACTACGCCGCCGCCAACGCCTTCCTGGACGCGCTCGCCCACCTGCGCCGGGCCAAGGGCCTGCCGGCCACCTCGGTGGCCTTCGGCCCCTGGGAGGGCGACGGCATGGCCGCCGGGCTCAGCGAGTTCGACCGGGCCCGCTTCGCCCAGCTCGGCCTGGACCGGCTGGCACCGGACGAGGGCCTGGAGCTCTTCGAGCTCGCCGTCAGGAGCGGCCGCGCGCTCACCATGGCCGCCGCGCTGGACCTGAACCGCGTGCAGCACTACTTCGAGAACCGCGGCGGCATACCGCCGCTGTTCCGCGCGCTGCTCAGCGGTAACGCCGGCGGACGCTCCCGGGCCGGCGGCGGAACGGACCTGCGCAAGCTGCTGGGCGAGGCCGCGCCGGAGGAGTACCCGGCCGTGGTGCTGGGCGTGGTCCGCGAGGAGATGGCAAAGACCCTGGGCTTCGCCTCGCCGGATGCCGTGGACGTCGACGTGCCGCTCCAGGACATCGGCATCGACTCGCTGACCGCGGTGCTGATGCGCAACCAGCTCGCGGACCTGACCGGACTCGCCCTGCCCGCGAAGATCGCCTTCGATCATCCCAACCTCACTTCGCTGGGCGACTTCCTGCTGGCGAAGCTGCTGGAGACAGGGCTGGACGCGGCGCCCCAGGCCGCCACGGGCACGGCGGCCACCGAGGTGGCCGAGGTGGCCGATGCCGCGGGCGCGGACCTGTCCACGGCCCGGAAGGGCTGCCTGCACCCCGACCTCCGCTTCGGCAACGCCACCGCGGCGCCGGTACGCCCGGAGGCCGTCTTCGTCACCGGCGCCACCGGATTCGTCGGCGCCTACCTGCTGCACGAGCTGCTCGCCTCCGAAGTGGTCGCCTACTGCCTGGTGCGGGCGGACGGCGTCGGCCGGGCCATGGAGCGCCTGGTCGGCACCCTCGACGGCTACGGCCTGTGGAAGGAGGAGTTCGCGCCGCTGCTGAACCCGGTGGTGGGCGACCTCACTCAACCGCTGTTCGGCCTGGATGAGGAGGGCTTCGACGAACTGGCCGACCAGGTGGACGCCATCTGCCACTCCGGTGCCCTGGTGGACTGGATGCGGCCGCTGGAGGACTACATCGGCCCCAACGTGGTCGGTACGCACGAGGCGCTGCGCCTGGCCTCGCGCGGTCGCGGCAAGGCGTTCCACTTCGTCTCCACCTTCGCCACGCTGCCCAAGTACCTGGGGTACGAGGTCACCGAGGACGACCGCGAGTACGGCTACCTGACTTCCAAGTGGCAGGCGGAACAGATGGTGGCCGCCGCCCGCTGGCGCGGCGCGAAGGCGTCGACGTACCGGCTGCCGTTCGTGGGCGCCTCGATGCGCACCGGGCACTTCCGGCTCGACCGCGGCGACTTCCTGCACAACCTGATCACCGGCGGCCTCGAGATGGGGAGCTTCCCGTCGCTGGCCGCTGATCTCACGGCGGTGCTGCCGGTCGACCACCTGTGCCGGACGATCGCCGAGGCGATGACCAGCGACCTGGCGCGCATCGGCAGGGACTACGACTTCGTCAACTCCGCGGCCCCGTCCTTCGACCGCTTCTTCGAGATGGTCGGTGCCGCCGCCGGCGGCGGGGCGCAGATCGTGCCCTTCGACGAATGGCGGCAGCGGGCGCTGGCGTTCGCCGCCGGGCATCCGGCAAGCCCCCTGGCCCGGATCGCCGCCCTGGTGGACGGCCTGACGGCACAGGGCCTGGCGGACATGTTCGCCGCGCTCCCCGTGGGAGGCGCCGTCTTCGGCGCGGAGGACTACCCGTCCCCGCCCATCGACGAGGACTTCGTCCGCACCTATGTGGACCGCATCAACACTTCGGACCGAGCGGAGAACACGACGTCATGAGCGACGCGACCCAGGCGGCAGACGCGACGGTGGACGACGACGCCACGGTCACGGGCACCTACCGGAAAACCGGCACCTTCCTGCACTCCTCGGCGGCGGCGCACGCCGAGCAGCTGTCCCCGGTGCTGGACAAGTACCAGGTGGACAAGGAGGAGATGGAGTCCCGGCTGCCTCCGCACCGGACGCTGAACCCGAGCTGCTTCCACCCCGAGGTGCACCCCACCCAGGTCGTCCGGATGAACCTGGACGACGACCTGGCGGACAACCTGGCACGCCAGCTGCGCTGCCAGGCGGTGATCCAGGAGAGCTTCGCCGCCGCCTCGATCGGCAGCTACTTCCCGGTCTCCACCATGTTCGAGAACTGCGTGCTGTTCGTGCCCTCGGCGAAGCGCTTCTACGACCTGAACCAGGACATCGTCCAGGAGCACTTCCCCGAGGTCGAGACCGCGGTGGTGAACGCCTTCATCGTGCCGGCCGAGAAGCGGCCGTACGGCACCCACGCGGCCAGCTCGATCGCCCTTCAGATCCCGTCGCTGGTGAAGAAGCAGCTCGGTTTCCCCACCGAGTACCGCAGCTTCCACACCGCGCTGACCCCGACGCCGTTGAGCCGGCAGCCCTTCGTGATTTTCGAGGAGGCCGAGGTGGAGGCCCCGAACCTCCCGTACGTCTACGAGAAGATGCTCGAGTGCGGCCTGGAGGGCGAGGAGAAGGACTCCGTCGACAAGGCGCTGTACCTCTTCCTGGAAGGGAAGCTGTCCGAGATCGACCTGCCCTCGGTGCGGGACTACCTCATGGCGATGTACTGGGCGAAGACCTACGCCGACAAGCCGTCTCCCGGCTACTACTGCGACAGCCGGGTGGGCGACGCGCTGGTCTTCGACAACTACCGGGCACACGCCGACAGCACCCTGCCCCGGACCACCAAGGACCGCCTCACCATCGACCTGCGCTGCTTCAACAAGGTGCACTACCCGAAGGGCATGACCAGCGGCCTGGACTTCATCGTCGATCCGGACGAGCGCGCCTACCAGGTCAGGCGCAAGTGGGCGTCGATCGAGTTCCTCCTCGCCACGCTCGGCTACGAGAGCGTCGACGAGTTCCTGCGCCTGGTGTTCGGCGGGACCCGGCGCGCGACGGACATCGATCCGTTCGGCCTGATGACCGACCTCCAGTTCGGCATCTACAACAAGTCCGAATACCACCTGCTCGACCAGAACCTCGACGACCACTACGAGCGGGTCGAGGCCCTGTACGACCGCATCGCGAAGGAGGGGGAGTACGTCCTGCCAGAGCGAGCCAGGCAGTGCCTCGCGGCGCTGAGCGAGCAGCCCGGCAACTGAGGTCCGGAAAGGACGCGGTCGAACTGAACCACCGACACCGATCGAGGAATGCGCTGTGAGCCGAACCGAATCCGTGGACGACCTCGTGGAGCGCTTCTACACGGTCGTGAAGCTGCCGCACGATCCGTTCGCGAAGGCGTTCCTCAATCGGTGCCGTTCGCACACCGTCAAGGTGAACGGCCGCTTCTACAAGTACTTCCAGAGCGGCAGCGGCCCGACCGTCCTCCTCGTCCACGGCCTGAACACCAATCTGGGCAGCATGGTGTCCATCGCCGAGGAACTCCTCGCGCAGGGCTACCGGGTGGTGCTGTTCGACGTGCCGCCGCACGGGGAGGCACTGGGCACCAGGGGCGATCCCACCGAGATCCGCGCCCTGCTGCGCGCACTGTACGACAGGCTCACCGGCCTGCACGCGGTGATCTGCCACTCCATGGGCGGCCTGTGGGCCCTCACCGCGTGGCACGCCGGGGTGGCCGCCCGGACCGTGGTCTCGATCTCCTCCCCGCCCGCCAAGATGTTTCTGGTCGAGAGGTTCGCCGAGATGAACGCTCTCGACGACGACCGGGTCCGGGGGGTGGTCGGGGAGATCGAGAGAAGGTTCGGCAAGGCGGTGTGGGACGAGTTCTCGGCGCTTGAGGCCGCCCGGGCGATCGACGTTCCCGGGCTGGTCGTCCACGGCACGGCCGACGACTACGTGCCGCCGGTGCACGCCGGGGAACTGCACGCGAGCTGGCGGAACTCCACCGTGGAACTCGTCGAGGGCGCCGGCCACTTCGACATCGTGGAATCACCCGAGGTCCGAAAGATCATCTCCGCGCACCTGCGGAGCGTGGAAGAAACAAGATAAGGGGCGACCAATTGGGCACCGACATCACCGAAAAGCTGCGCCGGCTGGCCTTCACGCCGATGCGGACGCAGCCCCCGAACGCCACCCGGCCGGTCCTGGAACTGGCTGCCAAGGAGGTCGAGGTCGTCGACGGCGGCAAGGTGGTCCACTACCTCTGGGGCGAGGGCGAGCGGCGGATCCTGCTGGTCCACGGCTGGGCCGGCAACGCCGGGCACCTGACCGTCCTGGCGGACGCGCTCGCCCGGGCGGGCTGCGCGGTGGTCGTCGCGGATCTCCCCGGCCACGGCGAGTCGGAGGGCGCTGAGTCCTCCGTCATCCACTTCGCCAAGGCGGTCGAGGCGGCCGACGAGCGGTTCGGCCCCTTCCACGCCGTCGTCGCCCACTCGCTGGGCGCCGCGGCCACGACCTACGCCATGTCGCGCGGGGTCACGCTGGAGCGGGCCGTGTTCGTCAACCCCATCAGCAGCTACACCAGCCTTTGGCGCCGTTCCGGCGAGGTGATGCAGGTATCGCCGGAGGCCATCGGGCTGGTCCGCTCGCGTGCGGAGGAGTGGCTCGGCATCTCCTTCGACGCCATCGAACCGGCTCTCGCGGCACGGGACTTCACCAGCCGGTTGCTCGTCGTCCACGACGAGAACGATCCGGAGTCGCCCATCGCCGACAGCGAGGCGCTGGTGACGGCCTGGGGGCAGGCCGAGCTGATGCGGGTGCGGGACCTGGGCCACACCAAGGTGCTGCGCGACGACGCCGTGGTCCGCCGTGTCGTCGGCTTCCTGGCGGCGGACGGCGCGGCGGTCGATGGAGCGGCCGGCCGGTGACGCTCCCCGAGGCCGCGCACGCGACCGCCGCACTCGGTGCCTTCCTGGTCGTCGGATTCCTTGGGACGCCGGCTCGCTCACCGGATCGGGCAGCCCGGCGTCGTCGGCGAGATCGCGTTCGGCGTGCTGCTCGGGCCGGCGGTGCTCCGCCTGGCCTGGCCGAAGGCGCAGTCCGTCCTGTTTACCGGACGGCGTGCCGGGGCCGCTGCGCGACCTCGGGCACGCCGGTCTGGTGCTGTTCCTCGTGGGCGTCGCCCACGAGCCGCGGGCGCGGTCCCCGCACAGGTCGCCGAGCAGGCATTTGGGCTGGCCGACGGTTGCCTGATGAGCGCGAAGAAGGACGGCATCGCCCACATCGGTGGCTACCTCGGCCTGCGCGACCGCGCCCTCGCTGAGCGGTGCGAGCTGCTGCTCATCGCCACGGAAGGCTTCCCCACCTACCGGCGGCCTGGCCGGCCGGGACCTGGACATGATCGCCCAGGGGCTGACCGAGGTCACCGACCCGCGGTACCTCCGATCCCGCGCCGAGGCCGCCCAGCACCTAGCCCGTCTGACCCGGGACGCCGGCATCAGCATCATCGAGCCGCCGGGGCTGCACGCCCTCTACCTCAACGCCGGCCGTCTGCTTTCGCACATCGCCGCGCATCGCTTCCCCGGCCATGCGCTCGCCTGCCAGCTCTACCTCGAAGGCGGCATCCGCTCCGTGGAACTGGGTTCGCTCTACCTCGGCCAGGAGGACGAGAACGGCGCCCCGGTCACCACGGCACCCTACGAACTGGTCCGGCTCGCGCTTCCCCGCAGGACCGAACGGATCCCTGGCTACCGCCTGGTCGAGCAGCCTTCGCTCCCGCGCCATTTCCGCTGCAAGCCGGAACCCGTCCCCTCGTGACGCTCAGGGGGTCAAAGCAGGTCGGGGGCCCTTCTTGCCCGGCTCAAGAATCGCCCCACACTCCACGTGCGAGGTCATCGGGAAGGTGTCGCGGCGAGAGTCGCCCGGAAACGCCAGGTCATAGGCCTCGGGGCTGGGGAGACGCTCCCCCGGGGACAGTCGTCCGGCGGTGACCCGTCGCGCCGTGCCTATTCGCCGTCGAATGCCGAGTCCATCTCTGACCTGAGGTTGGTTCCCGAAGGAACGATCTTGACGTACAGACCTGTGAGCTGTCCGGCGAGCTGGGCGTTCAGGCCGCCTTCTCCCGTGACGCCGCCGACCTGGTGGTCGGGGACGGCGACGACTGCTCGCTGTCCGTCGATGAGAATGCCCGTCGGCTGCGCGTAGACCAGGGCGTTGACCAGCAGGTTCCGCTGATCGCTGGAATAGGCGATGATTTCGATCTTTTCGTTGGTCAGCCATCCGGAGAGCATGCGTTGGGCGCCCTGTATCCGCTCGGCGCCCTTTCCTATGAAGGCTCCTCTGACGCTGTTCGCCGACCTGGTGCGTGCCGCGACGACTTTTGTCCGGGCTCCGGCGACCCGGGCGATGCCCGTGATCGCCACCTCGCCGGTCGTCAACTCGGGCACGAATCCGGCCAGGATGCGCTCGACCAGGGCCGCGGCGGTGAGGGACAGGACGAGGGCACCGTCCTCGCCGGTCTGTGGACCGTCCGGCTGCCCGCCGGCCCCTGCCCCGAGGACCAGCGCGACGACGGTGTCCCCTTGCGCCAGGCGGAGGCCGGTGCGGGCTTTTTGGAGTTCCCGGAGCTCTCGTGCCGGCAGAACCGCCTCGCGTGTCCGGCCGGTGACGGGGTCGCGGACAGCGCATCGGTACCCCTCCGGCACGGAGCCGGTGACGCGCGCGGTGACCGCCGTACCGGGTGCTGGAAAGCCGGCGCTGTGGTCGTTCAGGACGAATGCGGCGGCCTCGTCGGGCGTCAGGAGCAGCGTTTCCTCGGTGAGCCGGACCAGCCCGACCTCGCGCGGAAAGCAGCGTCTGCAGGAGACGCGGCCACCGGAGCCGACCTTCAGGACGATGTCCGCGTGGTCGCCCCGGTCCCGGGGGCAGGTCCAGCGCAGCCCGTCCGACGAAGCGGCGCCGAGGCGGCGCAGCAGGGTGGCGGGATCCGTCGTGTCGGCCTGTGCGATGCGCTGGTTGAGCGGCGACACCGAGGGCGCGGGGACAGCCTCGGTCATCTCGCTTCCCTTCACCATCTCCTTGCGGTACCGGTCCGCCGTCTGCCTGATCAGCTCCAGGTCGATGCCCTGCCCTTGGGTCGACTTGTCCACCGGAAGCGGCTCGGTGCCGGTGGACAGCACCGGCAGGCGCCACCTGGCGCTCCCCTTGGCTCGCAGAGCCGCGACCCTGGCCAGCATGCGCAGGGCCGCCGACGCGGAGTCCGGTGGAACCATGCGCAGCCGTGCCGCGTGATGCACCGCCTGCACCGTGCGCTCGTCGAGTGGCCCGTCTGGGTCGGACGGGAAAGCCACGGTCGGCATGCCGTCCGCCTGCGGGCCACCCACCTGTGCCCAGCGCAGGAACCCGTCAGGTTTCGGCACGTCGTCCATGCTCGCGATGTCCGGCTCGGAGTCGGCCAGTTCGAGCACGCCGCCGTCCGCGTAGACGTCCACCCACCGGTGGGCGAATCCGATCACCGCGGCGTACGCCGGCAGCCCTGTGGCCCCGGGTGGGGCGACGAAGACGACCTTCGCGGCCGCGTGGCCCAGGTTCAGGCTGCTGGCCCGCAACGCTTCGACCGTCGCGGACTTCGGGTCGGCGTCCTTCCCGAACGCCCATGGGATGACCAATTCCTGCGCCGCCATGTCGCCCGGTGCCGGTGGCGCGTGCGTCGTCCTGATCGCGAGGTCGTAGCGCGGCCGCGCGACGGTCCGCGCCGAGGTGGCGGGCAGCGGCACGCCCAGTCGGCGCATGACTCGCTCGTCCACCCAGCTGAACGCCCGTCGGCCACTCGACACCTGATCCTGGCCGTCCGGGTGGGGCAGCCAGGCGAGGAACGTGGGCGAGGTACCGCTGAGTTCGGCCAGGCGGCCGGTGATCGCGCGGGTGGTGCGCAGCAGTGCGGGCGGGGGCACCGCGCCGAGGAGAATCCGGCGCGTTCCCTCGGCGAAGTCGAACTGCCACTGCTGTGGCGGCCGCTCGGTGTCACCGACGCGGCGCAGCAGCCCGCTGAGGAAGACCTCCGCCACGTGGCCCGCGTCCACCGGCCCGCCGAGGGCCTGCCGTACGAGTTGCATCGCGGGCACGGGCAGCGGCGCGACCGCGGCCAGGTGCGCCGCGAGCCGGTAGGCCTCCGCCGAGGCGACGGAACGGAACCTCGACACCTCGGCGGACGGTTCCCTGTCGAGGCCGGGCCGCGCGGCGCCCGGCGCGTCGGGCCGGGCGCGCGACGGCGCGGGCGCCAGCAGCGGCAGCAGCGCGCTGGTCCCCGCCGAGCCGACCAGCCGGGCCCAAGTGGCCACCACGCCGGGGGTGGGCGCGAGGACGGGGACGGGCAGACCGTCGAACGGCCGTAGCCCGGGCGGCAGCACCGGGTCCGTGACGCGCCAGGTCCCGTTGGCCGCCGCCGGGCGCCGTGTGGTGACCCGCCAGCGCTCCGCCCGGATACCGGTGCCGGGCCACATGCGTGGCGGGAGCGTCTGCAGCACGGCGACCGGGCCCGCCTGGGCCAGCCGGTCGAGCAGGTCGTGCATCCGTCCGTCCCGCCATGCCTGGCCCACGCCGTCGCTGACCACCAGCACCAGCGTGTGACCTGAAGGGTCGACGACGGTGGAGGGCGGGAGCGTCGCGGGGGTGGTGCCGAACGGGCGGTAGCCCAGCAGTGGTCCGTCCGGGGCACGGGTGTCCAGGCTGAACGCGTGGACGAACCGGAAAGCGCCGCCGCGTTCCATGAGGAGTCGTACTTCGGTGGCCAGGCGCTGCCAGGGGAGCATGGACACCCCGTCGTCGACCAGGATGGCCAGGTCCAGCCAGTGCGCCTTGGCCGGGCGCAGCACGGCGTCGGGCAGCCCGGTCTCGGCCATGGCCGTGACGGTCCTGGGAACGTCCAGCTCGGTCCGGCGCGGATCCGGCCGGTGCAGACGGAGTTGTCGCAGTGCGCGGCCGAGGGCCAGTTCCGCCGTGCCGAGGGCCTTCTCACCGGGGGGCCGGACGGATACGGCCGGGGCCGGCGGGGGGACGGCGAACCCTCGGTCCCTCACCGAGGCGGAGGCCGCGCCGCCGTGCAGGGCGCCTCGGCCGCGCCGCGGGCGCCGGAGGGCGCCCGGCGGCCATGCGGGCTGGTCCGTGCCACCGGCGTCCGCGGGCTCGGCGTGGACCTGGTCGTCCGCGGAGACGCCGTCGTCCGGCGGATTCGCGGCCCCCGCCCTCGCCACGGCACCGGTGGCGGCCGACGGCAGCCGGCCGGCGAGCCAGAGGGCGTCGAGGAACTCCTCGCTCGACAGGCCGACCCCGCAGTCCGCGAAGACGTCCAGCACCCGCTCGAACATCCGCGGCTACACCGTCCCACCGAGGCGATGCAGTACGGCGTCCAACAGACCGTCGGCATCGAGGCCGACCCCGCCACGGCGCAGGAAGACGGCGTTGAGGAGCTGGTCGGTGGCCAGCTCGCCGCTCGCGCGCCGGGAGAGGAACGAGCGCACGAGTTCCTCGATCCCCTCGATTCCGTCGACGCCGGATCCGTCGCTGTCGCCCAGGTGGGCACGTACGATCGCCCGCAGGCGCTCCTCGTCGGGTTCGGGCAGGTCGAGCCGGACGCAGCGGCGCAGGAACGCCGGGGGGAAGTCGCGTTCGCCGTTGCTGGTGATGACGACGACCGGAAACTCCGAGCAGCGCACCCAGCCACGGTCGACGTCCGCCCGGCCTCCTGGATCCGCGGTCACCACCCGCGCCCGGTCCTGCTCCCCGGTCAGGCGGGCCAGCTCGGGGATCTCGAACTCGCCGTCCTCGAAGATGGTCAGCAAGTCGTTGGGCAGGTCGATGTCTCCCTTGTCCAGTTCGTCGATCAGCAGGACCCGCGGCCTCGTCACCGGGAGAAGCGCCGTCCCCAGCGGCCCGAGGCGCACGTAGGAGCCGATGTCCGGTTCCTGCGGCGCCAGGTCCTGTTCCCCGTCCCGGTCACGTCGCAGGCCCGCATCGCGCAGCCGGCCGATCGCGTCGTAGTGGTACAGGCCGTCCTGCAGCGTGGTCCGGCTGTTGACCGGCCAGTTCAGCACCCGGCCCAGGGACAGCTCATGGGCTATGGCGTGCGCGAGCGACGACTTTCCGGTCCCGGGCTGCCCGGTGACCAGCAGGGGCCGCCGCAGCAACAGCGCCGCACTGACCACGTCCGCCTCTTCGGATCCGATGAGATACGGACGATCGCGCCGTCGGCCGGCCCCTCCCGGGGTGCCGCCGAACCGGCGCCATGGCGGTGCTTCGGGGAAGTCGACCTCGCGTACCAGGCCGTCGCCCTGGAACAGGCGCCAGCCGTTCCCGGAGTTCTCCGCTGTCACCTGGCAGCCAGCCTTTCCAAGTTCCTCGGGGCGTCAGGAGGATCGCAGTAGTCGGGCAACGGTGGGAGCGGCATGTCGGGGTCGTCCCAAACCATGGCCGGGCGTGCCGCGAACGGCTCCCCGTCGTGGTGCACGGCTTTCCGGAAGCCTTGGACCACGTCCGGCACGTCGGACAACGACACGCCGCCGACGATGTCCTCGAGCCGCTGCGCGTGTTCAAGGCCTGTGGCCTCGCGGTCCCAGAGCACCACCGGGACCCCCAGGGCCAGGCAGACCTCCAGGAAGTAATGGCGGTCCTTCGGATCACCGTGCAGGACGGCCCACGCCGTGTCCCGGTGTACGCCTTCCAGTGCGGACACCGCCTTGTCCACGGCGTCCACGTCGGTGGCCTTGTCCCTGATGACGATGGGGGCCGCGCGCCCGGCCTCCCAGCGCCGCCGGAGGCTGCGGCACCGCTCGTCCTCCCTGTCCGCCCTGTCCGCGTATTCGCGCAACCGCAAGGCCACTCGGTACTCCGCCCCCAGCACCCGGCTCTTCTCGTGCTGCCCTGGAGGAGGGGGAACACCGAGGTGGGCGAGTCGGTCCAGCACACTGCAGGCCGTCCAGGCATCGACGGGCACGTGGAGATCCTCTCGCCCGACCACTACCTCGATCCAGGGAGCGGGCTCGTCGCCGCCGTTGCGATGCTCCCTGGCCGCCCCGTCGATTTTCCGGCCGATCTCCTCCGCGGTGAAGGGCCCGTCGCCCACCGCCACCCGGTGCGGTACGCGACCCTTGCGTACCAGCCAGATCCGGCAGTCATAGCGCTCCCGGTCCGAGTCGCTCCGGGACAGCGCGACGGAGATCCGCGCCGCCGGCCGCCGCCGGAACGTCGCCCATGAGGAGGCAAGCACACGGCAATCGATCAGGAGGGACCGATCGACGCCCAGACGCTTGTGGACGTTCTCACACCAGGTATTGAGCTCGTCCCTGGTTCCCTTGTCGGCGACGGCGGCGGAGAGGAAGACGGCCAGCCGCAGCAACCGCGGCATCCGCGGAACGTCACCGTCTTCCAGCGAATAGTCGTAGTACCCATCAAGGTCTTCGGCGGCAGCCGCCAGTTCCGACTCCGTCATGTCGGTGCTGTCCAGCCAATCGGGCGTCCGGCTGTCGAACTCCAGCACGCGACGGGCCGCCCGGCAAAAGAGCCCGGGGTGAGCGGAGTTCACGCGCCGCAGTATCTTTCGAAGCTCCTCGTGCTCCCCGACCGACAGGAGCCGGACGCCCTCCACCAGACACCCGAGCGCCAGCAGTTTGTTGAGCGTCTTCCGCCGGTCCTCACGCACCGCTTTCGTCAGCGACGCGACGAGCGTGGCGAGCGCGCGTTTTTCGGTGAACAGAAGGACGGCCAGCTCCTCTTCCAACGAGAGAGCGGCCGGATCCGGCTCCTCGGAGAGCATCCGATAGCCCAGTTTCGGCGCCAGCAGGCGTGCGTGGCGCTTCAGTTCCGCGCCCTCGAACAGCTCCAGCAGAAGGTCGACGGCGTTGTCCGGCACGGCCCCCAGGTCGGGGGAGGCCGGGGGCAGACACGCGTCGAGCACACGGCGCGCTTCCTTCCGGGCCAACTCCTCGCGAATTCGCTGCCATGGCAGCGCCAGGGTGCGCCGCGAGGTGTGTCTGTCCGATAACGGCCCATGGTTGACGACGTGCTCGATCACAAGACCGACGGCAACCGCGGGGGTGTCCTTCTTGAACAGCGGACTGCCGCTGTAACCCTCCTGGATGGAGGCGCCGGAGAGATCGGCATCGGCGTAGTAGTACCAGGTGTCGGAGATCTCGATGGTGGTGTCGGCACCGGTGATGCGTGCACCACTGGCGTGCCACGCCCGTACCTTTGCCCTCTCTGTCATGGGCTGCCATGCCACGGGGCGAGTCGAGGCTCCGGCCGGCTCGTCGAGTTCCAGCACCGCCAGATCCCCCTCCCCCAAGGCACCCCTGGGACTCGGGCGAGGAGGCACCCACACCGCCAGCCGTGCCATGCGCCGGTGTGTCACCGCCTCGTCGTGCAGCTCAAGGGAAAGGCGGTCGGAAGACCTCGGCTGCTCCGTGTTCTCCCTGTCCTTGCCGAGAGCCAGGCTGACCACATGCGCGCAGGTGAGAACGTAGCGCGAGGACAGCAGCGCCCCGGCGCCTGCGGCTGAAGAGGAGCCCTTGTGCAGCACCGACACCAAGGTCGGCGCCGTGTCGTCGGACGGGCGGAACCACCCCACCGTCAGTCCCTTCGGGCATCGCCGGCATGCCAGGTGGCGGAAACCGTCATCGTCGCCTGGCCGTTCACTCCCATAATCCCCAACTTGAGGTCCTGGCCCACCTGTACCCCAAACGTGACCGAGATTTCCTGAGGCGGCTCCGGAACGCTGGTGACCGAACGGTGTACCTCCTGGAGCAGCGGCCCCAGCGGACTCAGCATGGTCCGCAACCCCTCAGTGGCGACCACGACGGCGCGATCGCGCCTGGCGCCCACCTTCGTCACCGTGCCGAAACCCTCGGGAAGATCCCGGAAATCACCGTCCTCTCCCGCCACGCTTCCAGCAGGCTCCGACTCCCCGGCGTCCGACAGCTCCAACCGCAACACCGCTCCGGCGAGCTCGACTTCAAGAAACTCAGGCATGAACACATCTTGTCGGATCACGCAGTCGCATGGGGAGGCCAAGCGCGAGAGTGACGGAGGGGCGAGGGTCCGGCAGGCGGTCCAGGCCGAGAAGGTCGGCAAGAGCCTCGCGCTGGGCTTCGTCGAGCGGGCCGAGGCGCACCCGTGTGCCAGAGCGGGCGGAGTTCGGGACGGCCCAGGGTGCGTTCACCCGGGGCCTGTTCCGTGTGGGTCATCCCGCCTCCAGGTCGGTGCCGTTCCAGACGAAACGGGCGCTGGTGACAGTGTCCGCGGTTGACCGCGTCCACGCCGACGAAGACCTCTTGAGCTTGTTCTCGTGCAGCCGATCAGCCGGCCCGCCAGCTGTTCCACCGCTTCGCCGCGGAAGCCTTCCCCGCGGCGGGAGCGTTCTTCGGCGACCCTGTCGATGATCTCGCTGAGGAATGGGCCGGTGCCCATGGCGGGGTCGACGATCGTCACCTGCTCGTCCGCGAAGCCCTCCAGCCCAGGCGGGTGCGCAGGACGGCGTCGGTGAAGCGGACCATCTCCTTCACCAGATGGGGCGGGGTGTAGTACGTGCCGGAACGTTTACGCAGCTCGCCTCGTATTCCTGGAGGAAATCCTCGTAGAGATGAACGTGGGCGTCGGGCGTCCGGGCTCGGATCGCCTCCCAGTCGACAGCGTCGATGACCTGCACGAGCGTGTCGATTCGGTGGGCGAACTCAGCGTCCACCATCTCCGTCAGCAACCGCGGGGCTCGACCCATGACCGTGTTCTCGGCCTTCAACTCTCGTGCAACGTCGACGAAGTCACGGCCGGCGAGCGGTACGTTCTCGATACGGCAGCGGCAGGGCGAAGGCGATCGTCTGGGTGCAGCGGTCGGCGAAGAGGTGATCGGGGTCTTGTCCATCGGTTGACGATGTCTCCACCGCCTAGTCCGGACGCACCAGGGCCTCGGGCAGGGGATGCTCAGGATGAAGGCGAGGACTCAGCGCGCCCGAAAGTCTCCACCAGCTTCGCCACCGGCAGGCTGATGGACGCCTCCGTGTCGCTGCCCCGCAGACGCTCCCTGCAAGCTGTGGACGGACGGTGGATCACCGCAGACACAGCTTGTTGGAGGCGAAAGGACCGGCTCAGTGCGCACGGGGGGCGCGCGAGGGGCACGGACGGCGCGTTCCGTGGCCGGTGGGAAATCAGGGGCGGGTGTTGGTCGGGAAGTGAACGCCACAGCCGACGTGGACCTTGCCCGCCGCCTCAGGCGGGAAGGGGCTCTCGGGACGCCATTTCCGATGTACTACCGACGTGCTGGACTCCCTAGTCCGTACAGATGCCTGCCGCCATACGAATCAACCCGCTGAACGGACAGGTCCCACAAGACGGGACCAGCACGCCCGGCGGACTGCCAGGAGTCAGCACCGCTCATGGAACCTCGTTCCGCCCCGGACCTCACGACGTCGAACGTCAGGAAACGGGGAACCAGACCGACAGGCGCTTGGCAATGACCGGTACATCGATGTTGTCCTGCGCGACTTCCTCGACGAACGGGCCGGCAATGGAGACGGGCGGCGGGACGGTACTGGCGCTGACGCCGTTGAACCGCAGGAAGACGCGCATGGCGAGCCAGGCGGTGCGCTTGTTGCCGTCGATCAGCGCGTGATTGCGGGCAACGGAGTGCAGCAGTGCCGCCGCCTTCTCGTGCAGCGTGGGATAGAGATCGGCTCCGAACACGTTGGTCCGGGGCCGTTCGATCGCTGACACCAAGAGTCCCATGTCACGCACGCTGTGCTCGGTACCGTTGACCGTGCGAGCGATGGCCAGGATCTCGTCGATCTGGATGTGGCGCACTTCGGTCACTTCAGGTAGTCCAGGATCTCCGCATCGCTGTCCATGAGCTCGGCCAGGACGTCATCGACCTTCAGCTCGGCCCGATTCTGGGCGTCACGGATGGCCTCAATGGCAAGTTCCTGCTTGCTGCGGCGCTCCCGACGAGCACGCTCGGTGAGCTTCGCGTCAAGGTCGTCGGGGAGTCGGAGTGTCATTGCCATACAGCGATGATACCGGACTGGTATCTAGGTGGCGAGGTGATACCAGCCACTCGAGACCTCGGACCACGGCGCCGTCCTTTGTGGCCCGGTCGGGCCGCCGCTCTCGGCTCCAAGGTGCGTGCGACCGAGTAGCAGCTCCCGCCGCCGCTGGGGAGGCGCAGTAAGACGCCCGAACCGGAGTCCTTTTGAAAGAAGCTGCAGCTCAGACCGCTCTGCGCAAACGAACCTCAGCCGACGCATTCCGCGAGCGAAGACAAGGTCAGACGCCCTTCTCGGCAGGCTCCAGAATGGCCACGCACTCCACATGATGAGTCATCGGAAAGGTGTCGGCCTGAGCGAGTCACGGAAAAGGCCAGGTCAGAGCAGCTTTGTCGGCTCGCCGCGCAGCGTGAGTGCGCCCAGAGCGTCAAACGAGCGTCACGGTCGATAACCCGTCCCGCCCACTCGGGCCAGCCCGAGCTGCCACGACCAGCTGCCCCGGCAGGCTCCGTCCCGCTCACTCCAGAGGCCAGCCGGCTCAGCACGACCCGCGCCACTACTCCGGCGCCAGAATGGAGGCATGCCCTCCAGCCCACAACACCGCGCACCCATGCCGAAGAACCTCTCGGGGGCCGAGGCCGAGGACCTCGCGTTGCACCGGGAGAAGTTCTGGCGGCGCCTGCCGAAGTCGCTGGACGAGTTGCACGGCCCGACCCAGGGGGTCGTGGAGCTGCCGCTGCACATGGCCTGGTCCGGGATGACCTCGTACGACCTAGGCAAGCCTCGCCAGCGCATGGGCCTGTACCGCACCGTCCTGCACGAGGGCCTGCACGACGATCTGCCCCGCTACCTCGACCGGGACCTGCTCTTCCAGCTGTGGCCAGTGCTGCGCACCCTCGTCGGTCGCACCGTGCGCACCGTATGGGAGGACGCCTTCCCCCAGCTCGCCTCCCGCACCCGGGCAGCTGCGTGACGGACATGCCGGAGCTGCACACGCGGTTCCTGGCGGATGTAATAGCACTCGGTTCCCCGTATCCACTGGTTCTCACCGGTGGATACGCCGTGCGGGCCCACCGCCTCGTGAACCGCCCCAGCCAGGACCTCGACGTCGCCACCGAGAACCCGACCCCCATGGCCGACATCGCCGCCACGCTCGGCGCCGGCCTGGGAGCCCGCGGCTGGAAGGTGCACGCGCTGGAGACCGCCCCGCTGTCCGCCCGCTTCACCGTGGCCGACCCGGCCACCGAGCAGGAATGCGAAGTCGACATCCTCAAGGAAATCTTCTAGCGGCCGGTCGCCCAGAGTCCGTACGGCCCCGTCCTCGCGGAGGAGGACGTGATCGGGACCAAGGTCCGCGCCCTCGCCGACCGCGGAGCGCCCCGCGACCTGATCGACGTGTTCGCGGCCTCCCGCCGCTGGACGAACGCGGAGCTCGAGGAGTTCGGCCGCCGACACGCCCGCGGCCGCTTCGAGCGCGAGGATCTGCAGTCGAACCTCACGGGCGCCGAGTGGACCGACGACGAAGCCTTCGCCGCCTACGGGCTCGATGACGCCACCATCACCGCACTCCGCTCCTGGGCCGTGGAGTGGGCCGACGCCCTCGGGGCCCGTCTCCTCGAAGAGGCCGATGATCCGGACATCGACTGATCACGTCCGGATGAGATCGGATCAGAGCGAGAGCCGAGAAGTGAGTAGGTGGGACAGCAGTGAGGTTACGGGCTTGTCCCACGCCAAGCACGCCGGGCAGACCCGGGGAACATCAGTCGGAGGTCAGACTGCCCCCATTGGCGTGGCTGATCAACTGGGCTTGAGCTGTCCGAACTGCTTAAGGCCGGCGGCAGCGTCAAGTGCTGCACCCTGGAACTCCGATGAGGATGTCCGCACCGGCCCGATGACGTCGGGCACGTCAAACGTCGTGTCCCCACGGATCAGTCATCCGTGGGGGCAGGACGCGGACTTGTTCCGTCACAGGGCCCCGGGCCGGTCACACGTCCCAGGTGGCCATGAGGGTCTTGACCCCGTGCACGTCGGCGGTCTCCGGGCGCAGGGGGACCTCGTCGGCCGGGACGGCCAGGCGCAGGGTGGGGAAGCGTTCGAAGAGCGCGGTGAAGGCGACGCGCAGTTCGATGCGGGCGAGTTGGCTTCCCAAGCACATGTGGACGCCATGTCCGAAGGCCAGGCTGCTGCCGTCGTTCCTGCGCAGGTCGAGCGCATGCGGGTCGGCGAAGCGCTCGGGGTCACGGTTCGCGGTGTTGTACGACAGGACCACCGTGGTACCGGCCTTGACCGTCTGACCGCCGAGCTCCACGTCCTCCAGCGCCGTCCGCATGAAGGTCTTGCCGACACTCACGTAACGCAGCAGCTCCTCCACCGCCGAATCGGCGATCCCGGGATCGGCGCGCAGGGCCGCGGCCTGCTCGGGATTTTCCAGCAGCGCCCATGTGCCGAGACCCAGCACGTTCGTCGCGCTGTCGAGTCCGGCCGAGAGCAGGACCAGGCCGATCCCCCGCAACTCCTCGTCGGTCAGGTCTGTGTCGAGGAGATCGCTGAGCACGTCGTTGCCGGGATTCGCGCGCTTGGCGGCCACCACCTCCGCGACGAACTCATGGACCGCCGTCACCGCCGCGATCATGTCTTCGTCGCTGGTCTCACCGCTGAGGAACAGACCGATCTGCTCCTGGAAACGGGCCCGATCCTCGTAGGGGACCCCCAACAGCTCACAGATCACGATGGCGGGGATGGGCTTGGCGAAGACGCTCACCAGATCCACCGGAGGCCCGACCTTCTCCATGAAGTCCAACTGCTCGGCGGTGATCCGCTCGATCCGCTCGGTGATCATGCGCATCCGCCGCACGGTGAACTTCCCCGCCAGCAGTTTCCGGTAGCGGCTGTGCTGCGGGTCGTCCGTGAGCAGGAACTCGCCGGGCGCCGCCGGCGGTATCTCCATACCAGTGATGTCGATGGTCGGATGGAGCAGGAGCTCCTTGCGTGCGCTGAACCTCGAGTCCTCCAGGACGGTCCTGATCAGGTCGTACCCGGTGATGAGCCAGCCGGGTTGCCCCCCGGGGAAGGTGTAGCGGCTCATCGGCCCGTGCCGACGGGCCTCGAGCATTTCCTCCGGTGGATCGAAGGGGCACCCGGGCCGTCGCGCCATCGGCATTTCCGTCACGGTGTGCATAGGTTCGGCCATCAGTTTCTCACCTCATGATTGAAGGTCTGCGCGCCCCGAAGTCATGCCGCATTCTTGATTGCACAATTCACCCCGTGCCAACGCTCTGACCCGACGCAAAGGAATAGTTTCCCGAAATTTCTGTTCGAGAAGCGGCACCGTCCGGCGCTTCGCAGGAAATTCCCCGGCGAGCGAGGCTGCCGTCGACCCGATTGTGACTGGGCACCAGCTCCGGTTGGCGCTGCTGCGGAACCTCGCGCCCGACCGATGCCTCTGCGGCTGCCATAAGAGTTTGCGCGGCCCACGCCTCCAGATCGAGTCCAAGTTTTTTTGCTGTCGCCCGGCAGAATTCAAGACGGTCAGCCGGAACCGATATCTTGAGCGACACGGCCCCGTCGGTCGAGGCTGCTGTCTCTTCTCCGGATTTCTGCCCATCGTTCAGCTCTCGGCCGCTCTGGTGCTTCTCGTTCTTACGGCCCCCGCGCTCCGCAAGACTGTCCTTGACCTCGCGACGGAGCCTCTTCGCAGACCACCCGTGCTCTTCCGCCTTGCCCAACCAGAAGTCCTGCTCGGGGTCCGAAAGAGACGCCACCTCCGCGTGATGGGTGAAGCTCAGCTTTTCTCTTCGCCGAGACATTGGATAGCATCGCGCTACCCACGCATGATTCCTCAGCGTTTGATAATCTAATGACGTCAGCTCGATCGCATCGCGGTACCTGCCATTGAACGAGGCCTCGCCATACACCAGCCAGTCTCCCAGGCACCAGGACGAGGCCGACATTATGTTGGACAGGTAGCTGCCGACTCCGACCCACTTTTCGAACGCCATCCGCTTAGGGAGAAGCAATCCCCGCCTGGTGACCAGGGCCGAGGTGTCGGATTGCGCTCGCGGATGAGTTTCTCCTTTCGCCAAGACCGGTTTGGCACGGGGTAACGCGTCCCCAAGCATGCAGTCTCCTTAGGCAGTGAGCGTTACGTGGGGGCACCTGCAGAGAAAACTGGTTAAAACCTAACAGGACCGCCACTAAGCACAACAAGTCGAGCAAAAACAAAGGGAAAACCATGTGCACATTCCAGCCAGGACAATGTCAGCGGCCAGCACGGGCTGCGCCCGACGGGAGGTGACCGGCTACCGTGTCGACTGGACGCTCTCGGCTCGCATGTCCCGCAGCACGGCGGAAATCACCTCGACGCCGACGGCGATCGCGTCCCGCTCGGCGGTGATGCTGACGCGGAAGCACTGCCGGGAGTGACGTTCCCGGCCCTCGCCGTCCGGGGCATCGACGAAGAAGTACCGCCCCGGTACGACGAAGACGCCCCTGCCCTTGAGGGTCTCGTACAGACACAGGTCGTCGAACCACTCCTCGTCCACCCACACCCAGCAGAACATGCCTCCGTCCGAGGCATACAGACGCCAGGCGATGTCCTCAGGCAGGGTCTCCGCCAGGAGGGTCTCGGCGTACTTCCTGCGCTCGGCGTAGAAGGGGCTGATGACCGATGCGACCAGCGTGTCGAGGGCGTCGGTGCGTAAAGCGTGAGCCAGTGTGGACTGAACCAACTGGGGAGCATGGAGCGTCGAGTTGGCCATGAAGGAGACCATCGGCTCGATCAGCCGCTCATCGGCGACGGCGAAGCCCAGGCGCTCGCCCGGAAGTCCGGCCTTCGAGACGGAGAAGACGTTGACGACGCGCTCGTCCCACACGGGAGCCGCGGCCAGCCCACCGATGGCCGGGAACGGGGCACCGTAGGCATTGTCGATCACGAGCGGTACGTCGTGCCGTACGGCGGCAGCGAGGAGGAGCTCGGTCTCGTCGGGCGAGACGCTGCGGCCGGCGGGGTTGCTCGGGCTGGACAGGAGCAGGAGCCCCACGTCCGTCAGCTCATCGAGCGCTGGCTCGTCGAACAGGTAGCGGAAGGACCGCTCGCCCACCGACTGCACGACGGGGGCGATTCCGCCGACTCCGTCCGGCACCAGGGAAAGGCCTTGATAACCCGTGTAGTCCGGGGTCATCGGCAGGACGAGTCGGGTGTCCCGGTCCGCTCCCAGCCCGGTGAACAGTGCCGCCGCGGCGAAGCACAGCATCTGGCTGCCGGGGCCCACCACAATGTTGCGCGGGGTCACGTCCCAGCCGTAGCGTCCGTTGAAGTACTCGGCGATCGCGTCGATGAGATCCGGCAGTCCCCGCGACGATCCGTATCCGCAACTGACTTCGCTGAAGGAGGAGTTGATGGCTCGGGTGGCCATGCGCCGCCAGGTGTCCTGGACTTCTGGTATGGCCGCGGGATTTCCTATGCCGAGATTGGTCCACTTCTTCCCCGTCGCCGATCCGACGGTGGTGGCGATGTCTTCCATGATGAGCCGCAGTCCGGACAGACTTGCCATCTTCCTCCCAGATCGGGATAAACCCACAGTTCGGCCTCCTTCCCCTCAATGTCGACGACTGACCTCGTCCGGCCGCACCCGGGTTGCGATCCACGGTCTGACACCGTTGTCCCCAGGTGACCCGGCGCCCACTCCCGTAACCCAAGCGACTTCACGCTCTCGTAGGCTGTTCAGCCAGTCAATAGCAGATCGAAAACGCTTTCCCGGCGTGTCTTGTCGACAAGACGGAACACCAATGAAGATCGGCCAACTTCGAATCTGCAGGTCACCGGGGCTGGTGTGAGTCGGCGTTCTTGCCCTCGTACTGGTCGTGGGCGGTTGCCTGTTCCCAAGATCGTCTG
>NZ_JBEOVF010000067.1:0-45331 GCF_040295365.1 Streptomyces sp. NPDC002838
TCGCCCACAACCTGACATCAGCAAGGTCCCCACCCACAAGCACACCAACGACCAACCTGGCCACCAGTCACGGCAAGCACCGTTGCAGTACTAGGGCACGTACACGTACGGCGTGGTCGTGGTCAGGGCGTGGAAGCCGAGGCGTTCCAGGATGGGGCGGCTCTGGCTGGAGGCGTCGACCTGGAGATAGCGGTAGCCGCGGTCCATGGCGGCCCGGGCCCGGTGGGCGACGAGCGCGCGGTAGATGCCCCGGCCGCGCCAGTCCTCGACGGTGCCGCCGCCCCACAGCCCGGCGAAGCGGGTGCCGGGCACGAGCTCCATGCGAGCGGCGCTGACCGGCGTGTCTCCGGCAAGGGCGACGACGGCGACGACGGTGTCCGGGTCGCCCGTCAGCCGGGCGAGCAGCTGGTGGCGCAGCCGGGAGGCATCGGTGCCGAACGCCTTCTCGTGCACGTCCGCCACGAGATCGACGCCCGCCCGGTCGGTGACGGGCAGGACGCGAATGCCCTCCGGCGGCTCGGCGTCCAGGATCAGGTCGGCGACCTCGCCGATCATCAGCGTCTCCTCGGGCTCGGGCGTGAACCCGGCGGCCCTCAGGCGCTGTCCGAGGTCCACCGGCCGGTCGTGCCGGTAGAGCTTCCATTCGAACTCGTGGCCGAGCCCGGTGTAGTGGGCGACCTGGTCGGCGATCGCCGCGTCGGCGCCCGCCTCGTCCAGGTCGGACCAGACGACGCCGTTCCAGCCCTGCGCCGGGGCCACCTGGCGGATCACCTTCCCCACCCGCTCGATGCGGGCGTCGGGGCCGTCGGGCTGGGCGCCTTCGCGCAGGTCCCGGTCGAAGAGTGCGAGTACCGCGGCTTGATCCATGCGCTCAGTCCACCATTCGGACGCCCCCGCGGCAACGTCGTTTACGACCGCCGTACGCACCCCTCACCGGACGCGCGGCGCCGCGTAGTCTGCGCTGCGGAGACCACCACCACGTCACGAGGAGGGCCGTACGTCATGGTCGTGAAGGACGCCGAACTGCCGTACCTGCGTCGCTGCGTCGAGCTGGCGGCCGAGGCCCTGGAGGCCGGGGACGAGCCGTTCGGTTCCGTGCTGGTGGGCGGGGACGGCACGGTGCTCGCCGAGGACCACAACCGGGTGGCCTCCGGCGATCGCACCCGGCACCCCGAGTTCGAGCTGGCGCGCTGGTCCGCGGCCCACCTGACCCCCGAGGAGCGGGTGGCCGCGACCGTCTACACGTCCGGCGAGCACTGCCCGATGTGCGCGGCCGCGCACGCCTGGGTGGGCCTCGGACGCATCGTGTACGTCGCCTCGTCGGAGCAACTGGCGTCCTGGCTCGGCGAGTTGGCGGTACCCGCCCCGCCGGTGCGGACCTTGCCGGTCCACGAGGTGGCGCCCGGCGTGACCGTGGAGGGCCCGGTGCCCGAACTGACCGAGGAGGTCCGAGCGTTGCACCGCCGCTTCCATCGCGGCGAGGGCTGAGCGGCCGCGGCGGCCGGCGCGGGTGGGCCGGCACTAGGGCCCTTCGATGGATCTCCGCGGCGTCGCGACGCCCGGCACGCTCCCCCACTGCCTTAAGGGCGTGGGCGGTGCCCCCACTCGCCGCACCGCGCGAAAGCCCAAGCAGCGCCTCCCCCACGCTCGGCTTCGCTCGCGTGGGGGGGACCCCTATCGAGGGCTTTTGCGCGGCACGCCGAGAGCACGCACCGGACGCCGCTCCTTCTCCCCCGGAGATCCATCAGAGGGCCCTAGCCGAGTTCGAGCGTCGTCACGCCGAAGACGCGGTCCTGGGCGTACGGCCGTACCGGTCCGGTGTACATGCGCGCCGTCTCGAAGGAGGGCGTGAGGCCCGCCGCCTCGGCGAGGGCGATGCCCGCCCGGTTCGTCTCGGGGACGTCGACGGCGATCTCACTCCCGGCCGCGTCGGCGGTCAGGGCGGCGAACAGGGACCTGGCGTCCTCGGCGGTGTCGGCGAACAGTGGCCCGATGCGCAGCGCGTCGCGGCCGGGGCGGATCACTCCGTAGCCGGTGACGCGGTCGCCGGTGCGGCGGACGACGGCACGGTGGCCGTCGGCGGTCAGCCAGGCGGCCACGAAGAGCGGACGGTCGGCCGGGGCGCACGCGCTGTCGTACGCGGTGATGTCCGCCAGGTCGGCCGGCCGCACGGCACGGACGTCGGCCGGGTTCTCGGTCGCGGGCGCGGTGCCGGTGAACCGGACGGTGCGGTAGGCGGGTTCGAAGCCGGACCGGCGGTAGTTGGCCTGCTGCGCCACGACTCCGTCGAGTCCGATGGTGCGGTTTCCGGCGTGGGCGATCGCGGTCTTCCACGTGGTGAGGCCGTGGCCGAGGCCGCGCAGGTCGGGCCGTACGAGGTAGAAGCCCAGGAAGGCGTAGTCGGCGCCGTAGTTGACGACGGAGATCGACGACACGGGCTCGCCGTCGATCCGGCCGAGGAAGAAGCCGTCCGGATCCTGGGCGAAGAACGCCGGCCCGTCGGCGAGTCCCGGGTTCCATCCCTCGTCCGCCGCCCATCCGCTGACGACCGGCCAGTCGTCGAGGCGTGCCTGCGTGACGACGAGACCTTCGGGGGCCGGTGAGGTCATGGTGCGCTCCATTTTTGTGGGGGCGTAGCGGGCGGCGATCGGCCGTACGAGCATCCTTGCCGATCTTCCGGGAGGGCGTCACGGTGCGATCTAGCCGTTGGCTGACGGGCGTCGGCCACCGTGGCCGTGCCGCCGTACGGCGAAGGCTCCACCGGTCACCGCCGGTGGAGCCTTCCGTCTTCCCGGTCGGTCAGCGCTCCGCCCGGGGGCGGAAGCGCCGGTACACCGCGGCCCCGCCCATGACCAGCGCCGCGCTGCCAGCGACGGCGGGCAGGGCCAGGTCCGCCCCCGTGGCGGCGAGGGCTCCCGTGGAGTGGCGCCCGTGGGTGTGTGGGGCGGACCCCGTACCCGGACTCGCCTTGGTCGGCGGGGTCGGCTTCGGTGTCGGCCGGACGGGGCGCCCGGGACCGTCGGGCCGGTCCCCGGGGTTGTTCACGGACTCGTTGCCGACGGCCGCGTTGCCCACGCCGACCACGTTCACCGTGTTGCCGCTGACGTTCACGGGGAGGTCGACCGGGAGCTGCACGCCGTTGCCGGAGAGCACGCCCGGTGAATCCTTTCCGCCGCCTTTCGCCACCGCTCCGCCGGACGCCTTGCGCCGGTCGCCGCCGCCCTCGTCGACGTTGGCGCAGCTGTTGCCCGCCGCGGGGTTGAGGACCCCCACCACGTTCACGGTGTTCCCGCACACGTTCACCGGGATGTGCACCGGGAGCTGCACGGTGTTGCCGGAGATCACCCCGGGCGAGCCTGCCGCGGCGCCGTCCGCCGCGGAATCGGCGTACCCCGGGACAGCCATGGCCATCGCCCCGGAGGCGGCGGCGACGGTGATCACACCGTTTCGGGTAACCCGTCTCATAGGTTCCCTGCCTTCCAGACATGGACGCGGGCACTCGCCCGCATCGCATAGAACGTGAGTGAACCAATCCGAGTTATGGCTAATCGGCCTTTCACCCCATCGAGTGGCATGGTTGTCGAACTGATGGCAAAACCGTCATGAGCTGATCGCGGGAGCGCAGGGTAAGGCGCATCCCAGGGTCCCGCTCGTGCGGAGGCGTGCCTTCCGAGGTCCCCTTATCGTGATCGAGGACGCCGATTTCCGGACCGCGGCAGGCGTCCCTGGAGGCATTCATGCTGGCCAAGCTGTCGACGCGGCCCACGTTCCGGCGCTGCGCGCTCTCCTCGGGCGTGGGACTGGCCCTGCTCGGCGTGGGGCTGCCGGTCATGACCGCGGATGACTCCGAGCCCGATCTGTCGCGGTTCTACCGGCAGAAGGTCACGTGGTCGAAGTGCGAGGGCGTGGAGATGCCCGAGGACCTCCAGTGCGGGAAGGTCACCGTCCCCCTCGACTACGCGAAACCGGAGGCGGGCACCCTCGAGCTGGCGCTCGCCCGCTACCGGGCGACGGGGAAGTCCCGGGGCTCGGTGCTGCTGAACTTCGGCGGGCCGGGCAGCGCGGGCGTCAGTGAACTCGCCGCCGGGTCCAAGGACTTCATGGACCTGACGAACGGCTACGACGTGGTGGCCTTCGATCCCCGGGGCGTCGGCAGGTCCTCTCCGGTCAGCTGCGGCAACGGCTCAGACGGGGCCGCGGCGGTGCTGGACGAGGACACGGATCTCGGCGGCGACCCGCAGGCCGTCCTGGGGCGGCTGCGGAAGGCGGCCGACACGTGCGCGAAGCACTCCGGGCCCGTCCTGCCGCACATCGGCACGGTGAACGCCTCACGCGACCTGGACGTGATGCGCCAGGCCCTCGGCGACGAGAAGCTCAACTACCTCGGTTTCTCCTACGGAACCCGGCTGGGCGCGGTGTATGCGGCGCAGTTCCCCAAGAAGGTCGGCCGGTTGGTGCTCGACGGCGTGGACACGCTCACCGAGCCGCTGTCCGAGCAGGGCGTGGCGGGCGCAGCGGGGCAGCAGACGGCGCTGGAGGACTTCGTCGACTGGTGCGTGAAGGACATCGCCTGTCCGCTCGGTACGGACGCCCGCACGGCCCGGGAGGAGGTCGTACGGCTCGTCGAATCGCTCGACCAGGATCCGGTGCCGACCGACTTCGGCGACGAGTTCACCGGACAGGACCTCGTGGGCGCCATCGGTCATGCCCTCTACAGCAAGGAGATGTGGCCGTCGTTGGAGCGGGCGCTCGCCGCGCTGGTCGAGGAGGGTGACACGAATCCGCTCCTCGGGTTCTCCGGCGGAGGGGCCGGCTTCCGCGCCGGGACGGCGACCGACGGCGGCCTGGTCGATCAGGAGGACGTGCCCCTCGACAATCTTCAGTCGGCGCTGATGGCGATCAACTGTGCGGACGATCCCGATCGCCCCGCAGCCGACCGGATCACCCGGGACCTCGGCCGGCTGCGCGCCGAGTACGACCAGGCCTCCCCGGTCTTCGGCCGCTACCGGCTCGCCGAGTACCTGATGTGCTACGGCCGCCCCAAGGGCACCGACTTCATCCGCGAGCGCGTGCGTGACGTCCGCACGCCGAAGATGCTCCTGGTCGGCACCCGCGGCGATCCGGCGACGCCGTACCGCTGGACCGTGGAGACGGCGCGGCGGCTCGGCGACTCGGCGGTGGTGCTCGACAACAAGGGCGAGGGCCACACCGGTTACGCGTCTTCCAAGTGCGTGCACCGGAAGGTCGACGCCTTCCTGCTGTACGGCTCCCTGCCGCCCGACGGCAGCTCCTGCGGACCCGAGGACGACCGCGACTGACGTACGGCCGACAAGGGCGGGTTGCCTCAGGGTGGGCCCGCGTCGGTCACTCCGGGTTCCCAGCCGGCGAGGCGGCCCATCGCGCGGGCCGTCTGAGTGAAGCCGTCGTCGCCGAGCAGCGCGCGCAACTCGGCGTTGCAGCGGTCGATCTCCGGCTGCGCCGCCCGCAGCGCCGCAGCGCCCGCCTCGGTCAACTCCAGGACCACGGCCCGGTGTTCGCTCGGGTGTGTCCGTTTGGCGAGGAGACTGGCCGCGGTGAGCCGTCCGACCAGTCCAGTGATGGCGGATTCGCGCAGGCCGAGCGTGTGGGCGAGGTGCCGCTGGGTGATGCCCGGCTGGTCCCGCACCGCGAACAGCGCGCCGAGTTGGGCCGTGGTGATCCCGGCGGCGGCCAGACAGCGCCGGTCCGCGACGGTACGCAGCCGGTGCGCGGCCTGCTGCAACAGGAAGAACAGGCGCTGATCGGGCTCGGACATGGGCCGATCTTGACAGAGGCGACAGACCCGCGCCACCCTCACTTCACCAGTGAAGTGAGGTCGATGTGAACGACTCCCCGGATGACGTGAACGACTCCCTGGATCTGGCGCTCGCCCGGAAGGTCCTGGCCGCTCAGCCCTTCAGCGTGCTGCTCGGCACGCGGCTGGTGACCTTCGGCGACGGTGCCGCCACCCTCGAACTGGACATCCGTGACGAGCTGCTCCAGCAGTACGGCTTCGTGCACGGCGGAGTGCTCGGCTACGCGGCGGACAACGCGCTGACCTTCGCCGCGGGCTCCGCCGTCGGTGCCCGGCTGATCACCGCCGGTTTCACCATCGACTACCTGCGGCCGGCCAGGGGCGACGTCCTGCGCGCCGAAGCCCGGGTGGTCCGGGCCGGCCGCACCCGCGTGGTCTGCCGCTGCGACCTGTCCACCGTCGAGGGCGACGGCACCCCGACCCTGTGTGCGGTGGCCCAGGGCACGATCGCCGTGAACGGGACCGGACAGCCATCGGCGTGAGCCGGGAGGCCGTCGGGGCATCGCACCGTCGTGAATCAGCGATACGGCCGGACGTCCTCCGGCGGCGCCCCAGCGACGCCCGCAACCGATTGCCCCAAATGCCCCATCCCGGAATCAGACCTATGGTGCTGCTATGGAGCACGCACTCAGCCCCGCGACCCTCACCGACCTGCGCCGCCCGCGCCCGTATCCCGCGGTGTCCGTGCTGACACCCACGCACCGCCGCGAGCCCGGGAGCGCACAGGACCGGGTCCGACTGCGCAATGTCGTGGCCGAGGCCAAGAGGCAGCTCGAGGCCGATCCCGCCGTTCCCCGGGAGCGGCGCGCCGACGTGGCGCGGCAGCTCGACCAGGCGCTCACCGAAGTGGACCTGACGCACGCCGAGGACGGCCTGGTGATCTTCGCCGCTCCGGGTGAGCACCAGGTGTGGTCGCTGGCCCGCTCCGTGCCCGAGCGTGTGGTGCTCGCGGACACCTTCCTGACCCGCAACCTGGTCTCCGCGCAGGCCGCCGAACACCCCTTCTGGGTGCTCTCGGTCTCCGCCGACCGCGTCACCCTCTGGAGCGGCGGCACGGACCGGGTCACCGAGGCCCGCACCGGCGGCTTCCCGCTGACCAGGAGCCGCGAGAACTTCGACGCCGAACGCCAGGAGCGGATCGGTGACCTGCCCAGCGCCTTCCGGGACGAGGACACCCGCCACTTCCTGCGCGAGGCGGACACCATGATGAGCGCGGTCCTGCGCGAGGACACCAGGCCGCTGTACGTCACCGGCGAGCCGGCCGCGCTGTCCTGCCTGGACGAGATCGGCAGCGTCACCAAGGACGCCGCCCACGTGCCGCACGGGGGTCTGGCGCACGGTACGCACGAGGCCGTGTGGCAGGCGGTCCAGCCGCTGGTCGCCGCCGAGGCCCGCAACAGCACCGACACCGTGGCGCGGGAACTCGAATCGGCACGCGGGCGCCGGGCGTTCGCGGCCGGTGTCGACGAGGTCTGGCAGAACGCCCGGGAGGGCCGGGTGGGGCTGCTGGCCGTCGAGGAGAACTACCGGGTGACGGTGCGCGACGACGGCGGCGCCCACCTGATCCCGGCCGAGAGCGGTGACCTGGACGCCCGCGAGGACATCGTGGACGAGATCGTCGAACAGTGCCTGGAGACCGGCGCCGACGTCCGGTTCGTACCGGACGGCACACTGGGCGACGCCGACGGGATCGCGGGCGTGTTGCGGTACTGACGCCTCTGGACGCGGTCTGGCACGGCCCGAGCCACATATGCCAGACTCCTAGAACAGAGGGCCGTCGAACACACAACTGAAGACCGCGTCGGCCACCCCGCCAACCCCTCAATTCACGTACGTCGCCTACGACTTGATCCGCCCGGTGTCGTACACCAGACGCACGCCACAGTCGCTCCGTGAAGACTGTGGCATATGCCAGAAGCACCACCGTATCGTGTGTTGCCAAATCCCTTACAGGGCGTCGCGGGCTGTGCAAGAGTCGTAACGGTCCTTCCGTCCGCCTTGGTCGTACCGTCCCGCATCGGAGTGCGTCATGCCGTCCCATCTCTCTGCGGACCGCCCAGCCGCCCAGCCGCCAGGACGCGGCTCGGTCGACGCGCTCATATCGCAGACGCGACGGCTCAAGGGCGACGTGGACGCCGTACGGAGGGACACGCAGAGCGACGGTGCTGATCCGCAGGAACGGTGGCAGCGCGCGCTGTGCGATCTCGCGCTGCACCAACTCAACGACCTGGACGAGCACTTGGCGCAGTTGCGGGACGGCCCGCCGTCCGTGCCCGCGCCCCCCGGGGCGGCACCCTCCGTCCCCGCCGCGCCGCCCGCCCCCCGGCGCGGCTCGCTGCTCAGCCGGGTCGGCAGCGCGGAGTGGAACCTGCTGACGGACGAGGCCAGTTGGTCCGGAGAGCTCTACCAGATCCTCGGCCGCGACCCCGCAGCTCCCCCGCTCACCCTCGACGAACTGCCGTCCCTGGTGCTCGACGAGGACCGGCCGAAGCTGACCGCCATGGTCACCGACTGCCTCGTCGACGCCAAGCCCATCGACGGGGAGTTCCGCGTCGTGCGCCCGGACGGCGACGTACGGACCGTGCACATGATGGGCGAGCCGGTGCTCGCCGCTGACGGCAGTACCGCATCGATGTGGGCGGTGCTGCGGGACGTCAGCGAACTGCGCCGCAGCCAGCGGGCGGTGAACGAGACCCGTGACTCGTTACAACGCCACCGGCACCGCGCGCAGACCGAGCACCGGCTCGCGGTCGAGCTGCAGGAGGCCGTGCTGCCGCCGTGGCGCGGCTCCCTGCGGCTCCCGCACCAGGGACCGGAGACGCTCGATCTGGCGGCCCACTATCTGCCGTCGTCGACCAGCGCGCTGATCGGCGGCGACTGGTACGACGCGCTCGAACTGGCCGACGGCGAGACCCTGCTCAGCGTCGGCGACCTCACCGGGCACGGCGTCGCGGTCACCTCGGGCATGGCGATGCTGCTGGGCGCCGTACGGGGCATGGCGATGGCCGGCACTCAGCCCGGTCAGCTGATGGCCTGGCTCAACCAGCTGCTCGACGCCACCGTGCAGCCGGCCCTCGGCAGCGCGGTCTGCTGCCGCTACCGCCCCGAGACCCGCACCCTGGTGTGGGCCCAGGCGGGACACCCCGCCCCGCTGCTGTTCCGCGACGGGACGGGGCGCACCCTGCACGCACCGGACGGCGTCCTGCTCGGCGCGACCTCCGGTGCCTCCTACGAGCAGGCCGAAGAGACCCTCGAAGCAGGCGATCTGCTTCTGCTGCACACGGACGGGCTGGTGCCCCTGCACGACCGGACGGACACCCGGACGGACACCGTGCACCGTCTCCTCGACCTGGCCCCCCGATTCGGCGAGGCCCGAACCGCACAGGACTGTGTGCGGACGGTCGTGGAGGAGTTCGGCGAGAGAGAGCGCGAGGACGACGCCTGCGTACTCGTCGCCAGGGTGATATGAGAGTACGACGGCACAGTCGCCCTGTGCCTGTGCACTGTTCTCCCTATGCCCGCGCGCTGTTGCCGCCGCCTGGCTTCTTGCCCTTCGGCAGCGCCAGCCTGATCTCCTCCCGCAGCTCCTGGATCTTCGGGTAGGTGGCGTACTCGGCGGTGAGCCGGTACATCTGGGCCAGCCGGTCCCAGGTACGACGGGAGGAGTTCGATCCCATCGCCATCAGGGCCAGCCGTGCGTACCGGTCCGCCTGTTCGGGGTCGTCGGCGATGAAGCAGGCCGAGGCCATGGACAGATGGTCGAAGATCTTCGACCGCTCCCGGCCGTCGACGCGCAGGGACAGGGCCTTCTCCGCGTAGTGCTGGGCGTGCACGGCCGCACCCGGCTCGTGCTCCGCCAGCGTGCGATAGGCCAGGGCCTGCATGCCGTACAGGTCCTCCTCCTTGAAGGTCTGCATCCAGCTCGGCGGCGGCACGTCGCCCCGGTCGGAGACGAAGAGGTCCTCCGCCTGGCCGAGGGTGCGGCGCATGGCCTGACCCTTGCCCATGGAGGCCTGTGCCCAGGCCTCGATGGTGTGGAGCATCGCCTTGGTGCGTGGCAGCACCTCGTCACCGGAGCCGGACTGGGCGAGCTTCATCAGGTCGAGCGCGTCGTCGGGCCGGCCCAGGTGCACCATCTGGCGAGCCGCTCGGGAGAGCGCCTCCCCGGCGCGGGGCCGGTCGCCGCCCTCTCTCGCGGCATGGGCGGCGATGACGAAGTACTTCTGAGCCGTGGGCTCCAGGCCGACGTCGTGCGACATCCAGCCCGCGAGGACGGCGAGGTTGGCGGCGACGCCCCACAGGCGCCGCTGGAGATGGTCGGGGTGACGGTAGGCGAGCATGCCGCCCACTTCGTTGAGCTGGCCTACGACTGCCTTGCGCTGCAGCCCGCCTCCGCGGGCCGCGTCCCAGGCCCGGAACACCTCGACCGAGCGCTCCAGTTCCTCGATCTCCTGCGATCCGATGGGGGCGGCCTCGTAGCGGTCGAACCCAGCGGGGTCGGCGTGCAGGGGGTCGTCGAACTGGGGAGCGTCGGCGGTCAGGGCCGGATCGGTGTGCAGCCAGTCGTACATGGCACTGCTGAGTGCGGATCCCGCGGCGAGCACGGCACCCGCGCCCACCAAGCCGCGTCGGTTGAGCATGAGGTCCATTCCCGTGAATTCGGTGAGGACCGCGGCGGTCCGTTCGGGCGCCCACGGCACTCCGTCGGGATGTTCCGCACTCCCGCCGCGTGGCCGCTTCCCCGCACGCCCGTGCCGGACCAGACCGAGGTCCTCAATGGTCACGACACGGCCGAGACGCTCGGTGAACAGAGCCGCCAGCACCCGCGGCACCGGATCGCGCGGGATCTCTCCCATGTCGATCCAACGCCGCACCCGGGAGGTGTCGGTCGCCAGCTGGGGGTGGCCCATGGCCGCCGCCTGCCGGTTGACCAGCCTCGCGAGTTCACCCTTGGACCAGCCGGCCAGGCCGAACAGGTCCGCAAGGCGGGAGTTGGGTTGTCCGCTCACGTCAAGCCCCCAGGTTCTCGGCTGAGTTGACAGTAGCCCGGTGAGAGTTGCCGGGCGACTATTCGCCAGGGTTCGCCAGGGCACGCCAGATGGTGTGCCACTGGGCATCGGGTGTCAGGTAGGAAAGCGCCACCCCGACCCGGTCGCCGAGGGACATTCCCCAGGGTGCTCCCCGGGGGCCGGGCCGGGTAGCGCACTGACGTCGCAGGCACACGAAGGGATCTGTTTCGCCCATGTACACAGCATCGTCCTCCGTGTCCGCTCCGCCCCGGTCGCTGCACCCCCGTCCGGCGGGTGGCGGCCCCTACCTCGACCCCGCACGCCCGGCGGCCCCCGTGCTCGGCGCGGGCATGACCCGGCGTGTTCCGGGGCTCGGCACCCAGCCGCTCAGCGGGAGACTCGACTTGTCCGGCTCCCAGGGCGCCCAGCTGCGCACGGCGATCGCGTCGGTGCACCGGATCTGTCCGGAGTTCGCCCCGGTGCAGGTGCTGCGCCGCAGCGGACGCTCCGTGCTCCTGGTCGGCACGACAGGACGCAGCACGGCCGTCGCGAAGTGTTTACTGGACCACTCCCCCGTGTGGTCCGAGCGGATCCGCCACGAGATAGCCGCATACCGCTCGTTCGTCCGGCACCGCCCTCCGGTGCGCGTGCCGAGACTGATCGCGGCGGACCCGGACAACTGCACCCTCGTCATCGAGCGGATGCCCGGCCGGGTGGCGGCACTGCTCCGGCACCCGGCCGAGGCCCCGCCCCGCGCGGACATCAGGGCGGCACTCGGCGCGATCTGCCGGCTGAACGCCTGGCGGCCGCCGGCGGGCACCTTCGACGCCCCGCTGGACTACGCGGCCCGCATCTCCCGGTACCACGAGCTGGGGTTGCTCACCGACCGGGACATGGGCGACCTGCAGAAACTGCTGCACGGCATCGCGGCGACCGCGGGCCGGCAGGGCATGGGCCAGTTCTGCCACGGCGACGCGCTGTTGTCGAACATCCTCCTGTCACCGGCCGGTCCAGTGCTGGTGGACTGGGAGCACGCGGGCTGGTACCTGCCGGGCTACGACCTGGCGACGCTGTGGTCGGTCCTCGGCGACGCGCCCGTGGCCCGGCGGCAGATCAGCCAGATCGCCCAGTCGGCGGGTCCCGCCTCGCGGGACTCGTTCCTGGTGAACCTGATGCTCGTGCTGACCCGTGAGATCCGTACCTACGAGACGGCCGTGCAGCGTTCGATGCACGACACGACCCCGGCGGCACCGGGACCGGCCCACCCGGGTGCTGCGCCGTCCGGCGAGGAACAGCGGCTGCTGCTCAGGCGGCTGCACGACGACTGCCAGCTGGCCCGCCGGGCCGTGCGCGCGGCGGTCGGCACTCGCTGACGGGGATGACGGTCCGCGGTGCGCCGCTGTGCTGGCGCACCGCGGACCGTCGTATGTCCGCCACGAAACTCCCGTAAAACCTGATGAACGGAAGAAATCACTCGTCCCTGGGCATGATTGACGGATCGTCGGCAGGCCAATACCACAGACGGACCCCGGCCCGCACGGCTCATCGCCCGACCGTCCCAGGAGGCTGCATTGAGAGGATCCGCCACCGGCACCGGCAGAGCCGCCGGGCACAGACACAACCGACGGAGAACCGCCGGCACGGTGGCCTCCGCCGCCCTGCTGCTGCCGCTGCTCGGCGCGGCCCCGCCCGACGGCCGGGCCTCCGCGGACCGGCTGCGGCAGGCGTTCGCCTTCGCGGCCGCCGAGTACCACGTGCCGCAGAGCGTGCTCCTGGGCGTCTCCTACCTCCAGTCCCGCTGGGACGCGCACGGCGGAGCGCCGAGTGTGACCGGCGGATACGGCCCCATGCATCTGACCGACGCCCGCACCGCGCTCGCCGGCGCGCCGCACCACAGCGAGGGCAAGGAGGACGCGCGCGGCGACCGTGCCCGCCCGCCGCTGCTTCCCAAAGCGAAGGTCCCGAAGAACCACGAACTCCCGGCCCGCCTCAGGACCTTGTCCAAGGCGGCCGAGCTCACCGGCTTCTCCGCCGAGCGGCTGCGCACCGATGCCGCCGCGAACGTGGCGGGCGGTGCCGCCCTGCTGGCCGCCGCCCAGAAGGACCTGGGCGAGCCGCTGAGCAAGGACCCGGAGAAGTGGTACGGGGCGGTGGCCCGGTTCTCCGGCGCGGGCGACCGCGCGACGGCGGCGGCATACGCCAACGAGGTGTACGACGTGCTGCGCACCGGTGGGGAACGCATCACCGACGCCGGTCAGCGGATCGCCCTGGCCGCCCAGCCGAACCTGGTACCAGACACCGCTCAGCTGGCCCGCACGGGGCTGCGCACGCTCGACGCGGGCGGCACGGAGTGCCCGAAGACGGTGTCCTGCGAGTGGATCCCCGCTCCGTACAAAGATCTCGGGGAGGGCGACTACGGCAACCACGACGTGGGCGACCGACCGGCGTCCCAGAGCATCGACTACATCGTCATCCATGACACCGAGGGCCCCTGGGAAGGAGTCCTCGCCATGGTGCAGGACCCGGCCTACGTGTCGTGGAACTACTCGCTGCGCTCCACGGACGGCCACATCGCCCAGCACGTGAAGGCCAAGGACGTGGCGTGGCACGCGGGCAACTGGTACGTCAACGCCAAGTCGGTCGGCCTGGAGCACGAGGGCTTCCTGGCGAGCCCCGACGCCTGGTACACCGAGGCCATGTACCGGTCGTCGGCGCGGCTGGTGAAGTACCTCGCGGAGAAGTACGGGATCCCGCTGGACCGGCAGCACGTCCTCGGCCACGACAACGTTCCGGGCCCGACCACCGCGACCATCGCCGGCATGCACACCGACCCGGGCCCGTACTGGGACTGGCGTCACTACTTCGCCCTGCTGGGCCGCCCCTTCGAGGCCACCGCCGACGAGCGCGGCGGCCTGGTGACGGTCCGGCCCGACTACACCGCCAACCGGCCGGAGTACACGGGCTGCGTCGCCAAGGGCGAGCCCTGTGCGGTCCACGGGTCGAGCGCCGTGCGGCTTCGTTCCGGGCCCGGCGAGTCCTACCCGCTGATCAAGGACATCGGCCTGGGCACGACCCCGACCACCGGGGTGAACGACCTGTCCTCACGGGTGTCCACCGGCCAGCAGTACGCGGTCGCCGACCGGGACGGCGACTGGACGGCGATCTGGTTCCTCGGGCAGAAGGCCTGGTTCAGGAACCCGAAGAAGTTCCCGACCGCGGTGCACGCGACCGGCCGGGTGGTGACCCCCAAGGCCGGCCTGGCGAGCGTCCCGGTCTACGGGCGCGCCTACCCGGAGGCCTCCGCCTACCCGGCGGGAGTGCCCGCCCAGTCGGTGTCGCCTCTGCCGTACAAGCTGCTCAAGGGCCAGAGGTACGTGGTCGGCGACAAGGTGCCGGGTGAGTACTACTACGCGGTGACCCTCGACGAGGCCTCGCACAAGGTCGTGGTCGGCAAGGACCTGTACTACGAGATCCAGTTCGGCCACCGGGTGGCGTTCGTGCGGGCGGCGGACGTACGGGCGGAGCCGTCGCGGTCGTAGTCTCCACCAGCCGAAGGGCCGGGCTCCCCCGTGCGGGCCCGGCCCTTCGTGCGGACGTCAGCGCCACTCGTAGCGGCGTCCGGCGACGGCCCTGAGCGTGGTCTCGCCGTCCTCCAGCAGGCCGCTGCGTACGGTCAGCCGACGCGTCCGGGTGGCGGTGAGCGCGACGCGCGTGGGCTTTCCGTCCGCCCAGTCGATGTCGACGACGGCGCCGCCGCGGGCGCGCAGCCCGCGTACCGACCCGTCCGGCCAGGCGGCGGGCAGGGCGGGGAGGATCTCGATCACGTCGTGGTGGCTCTGCAGGAGTATCTCCACAACACCGGACGTGGCGCCGAAGTTGCCATCGATCTGGAACGGCGGGTGGGTGTCCCAGAGGTTGGGCAGCGTCGACGACTTGAGCTGTTCGCCGAGCATCTTGTGGGCGTGGTCGCCGTCGTGCAGCCGCGCCCAGAAGCTGATCTTCCAGGCCTTGGACCAGCCGGTGCCGCCGTCGCCGCGGGCGTTCAGGGAGACCTTGGCGGCCTCGGCCCACTTGCTGCCGGGCTCGATCTGCCGTCCGGGGTGCAGGGCGAACAGGTGCGAGACGTGCCGGTGGTCGTCGGCCGGGTCGTCCAGGTCCTCCTTCCACTCCTGCAGCTGGCCCCAGGAGCCGATGTGCAGGCCGGGGTCCAGGTCCGCCAGGGCCTGCTCGACGCGCTGCCGGAAGTCGGGTGCGTCGCCGAGGACGCGGGCGGCTTCGAGGGTGTTGGTGAACAGGTCGTGCACGATCTGCTGGGACATGGCCGCGCCCGCGGTGAAGTCGCCGTGCTCGGGCGAGTAGCTGGGGGTGACGACGAGGGTGCCGTCGCGGGGGTCGGAGCGCAGGTTGGCGAGCCAGAACTCGGTGGCCTCCTTCATCACCGGGTAGGCGGTGGTGCGCAGGTAGTCGGTGGAACCGCCGAAGCGGTAGTGCTCGTAGAGCTGCTGGGTGAGCCAGGCCGCCGCCTCCGGGAACCAGAACGCGGTGGCCCAGTCGTGGACGCCGGTGAAGCCGTACGGGTTGGTCTCGTTGTGCACGACCCAGCCGCGCGTGCCGAACATCTCCCGAGCGGTGCGCCGCCCGGGGGCGCGCAGGGCCTGGACGAAGTGGTCGTACGGGGCGGTGGTCTCGGGGAGGTGGGCGGCCTCGGCGGGCCAGTAGTTCATCTGCAGGTTGATGTTGACGTGGTAGTCGGCGTTCCAGGGCGGCGTGGTGCTGTGGTTCCAGACGCCCTGGAGGTTGGCGGGCAGCGAGCCGGGGCGGGAGGAGGCGATGAGCAGGTAGCGGCCGTACTGGAAGTAGAGGGCCTCCAGGGCGCGGTCCGCCGCGCTCGCGCCGGCCGTGTACGAGGCGAGCAGCCGGTCGGTGGGAACGTCCTCCGGGAACGGCTGGCCGAGGTCCAGGGCGACGCGGCGGAACAGGGCGCGGTGGTCGGCGATGTGCCGGGCGCGCAGGGAGTCGTAGGTGCGGGCCTTCGCCCGGTCGACGGCGCGGGTGACGGCGGCGTGCGGGTCGTCTCCGCGGTAGTCGGCGTAGGTGTCGGCGTAGTCCGTGCCGGCGGCCAGCACGAGCCAGGCGCTGTCGGCTCCGGTGACGGTGATCGTGCCGTCGGCGTTGGAGGCCACGGTTCCGCCGGTGGTGCGGACCTGGACCTGGGCCTCGAAGCGGAGCTTGTTGTCCGCGAGGGCGCCTCGTACGGTCAGGCGTCCGCCGGTCGCGGTGGTCGCGAAGTCCTTCCGGGGTGAGGTGTAGCGCAGGGTGAAGGCGACGCTGCCCGGGCGGTCGGCGGTGAGCCGTCCGACGATCACGCCGTCCGGGTGGGAGGCGAAGAACTCCCGTCGGTGGCGGACCTGTTGGTCGGTGTAGGCGACCGACGCGATGCCGTCGTCGAGGTTCAGGTCGCGGCGGTATCCGTCCGGTGCCGGTGCGGCGGGGAGGTCCAGGTGGAGGTCGCCGAAGGTCTGGTAGGCGCCGAAGCCGACGCGCGGCTGACCCAGCCGGTCGGCGACGGTCTCCGGGTCGAGCCGCCGCTGTGCGTCGAGGTCGTCCTGTACGGCGTCGACGGCTCCGGGACGCGGCGCGCGCCAGTTGCCGTGGTCGTAGCCCTGTGCCGAGCCGGGGCCACCGGTCCACAGGGTCTTCTCGTTGAACTGCAGGCGTTCGGAGGCGAGGGTGCCGAACACCATGGCGCCGAGCGCGCCGTTGCCGATGGGCAGCGCCTCACGCTCCCAGTCCGCGGCGGGCGCTGAGTACCACAGCACCAGAGGCTTGAGGGATCGGCCCGATACATCCGAGGAATCTTCGGTGGCGGCCCCGGCGGAACCGAGGGTCGAGCCGCTCACGACCATGCCTCCTGCTCCAACTACCGCCGCCTTGAGCGTGGTTCTACGAGAGACGTCCTGCGACTCGTGTGACATGCTGGGGACATTAAAGGTCCGATCACCCGGGCGACAAGAGTCATGACAAAGCAAAGGCACCCCCGGACGGGGGAACGTCCGAAAGGTGCCGGTGAGGCAGGGCTGTCAGCCCTGCTGGAACAGTTCCGCCGGGAGCGGTTTCAGCAGCGCGTACAGGTCGTCGGTGATGGGGCGGTCCCAGGCGGCGATGGTCACCAGGACGTTGTCGCTCCGGTCGAACTGCACGCAGGAGATCCGGCTCTCCGACAGCTTGAGCCGACGCACGATCAGGAGGTTGTCGCCCTGCATCACCGGCATGTCCTCGGTGCCGACAACGCTGACCTCCTCGTCGTTCTCCAGGGCCAGCAGCAGCTGGCCCACCTCGAACGGGACCTCTCCCTCGGCGACGTCACGCGCCGGGGAGCCCTCCGGCAGATTGCCGATGATCATGGCGGGGCCGCGGCCGCCGAACAGGTCGTACCGCAGGTACACACCCTGGCAGGTGCCGTCCGGGGCGGGCAGCAGGCCCGCGCCCAGATTGCCCGGCCAGTCGCTCGGGTCCATGGCCAGTACGTCGAAGTCGGGCCCGGCGGGGGTGGCGCTGCGGCGGCGGAGGAACGACATGCGGCCAATGGTACGTGCCCTGGCAGGGTGCGTGACGTGCGGGCGGCTCTTCGAGCTCAGGCGTTCTGGCGGTGCCGTTCCTGGTGGCGGGCGACGCGGGCGCGGTTGCCGCAGGACGGCTCGCACCACTCCTGTCGCGGGTGCTCCTTGAGGAATTGGCGCGCACAGCTCGGCGCCCGGCACGCACGCGGTCTCGCTGCCGGTCGGGAGTGTCCAGTAAGGCGATCGCGGGCTGTGCGAGTGCCGCCGTGAACTCTGCCCGGCGGGTCGCCGACGCGGCTGAACAGGGCGCGAACGGCGGCGACGGCCGCCTCATCGGTGGCGGAGTCGTCGGCGTCCGGCAGGTGTCGGGGCGGGGTGCGCGGGGGCGCTCGACCGGACCTCGACCCCGCCCTGACCCTCCGGCACGACGGACACCCAGTCCCGCCCGGGACTGATGACCGCGCCGCCGGTACCCATCAGGTCCGGGTGTCTCACTCCTCCGGCAGCGCCGGGGGCACCACCGCGACCGGGCTCGCGGCGTGCAGCAGGACGGCGTGGGTGACCGAGCCCAGCAGGCGGGCGGGGGCCAGCAGACGTCGCCGGTGGCGGCCCACGACGACCAGGTCGGCGTCCTTCGAAGCCGCGACCAGGTGTCCGGCCGCGTCGCCGGGGGCCACGTACTGCTCGATCCGGACGTCGGGGTGCCGGGCGCCGTGCGGGGCGAGAAAGCCCTCGGCGAGGGCCCGCGTCTCGCTCTCGACGGCGTCCTGGTCGATCATCGGCGGAACGAGTTCGCCGGGGGCCGCCCAGCTCTGGACCGGCCAGGGGTAGGCGGCGACGGCCTGGAGACGCGCGCCGCGCAGGGCGGCCTCGGTGAAGGCGAAGGCGAGCGTGGCCTCGTCGGGGCTGTCCACCTTCAGGCCGACGACCACGCGCGGCCCGGGCTCGGTCGGCGCCTCGCCGTGCACCTCGCGCCCGGGGCGGGGCACGACGACCACGGGGCACTCGGCGTCGCGGGCGGCGGCCATGCCGTTGGAGCCGAGCAGCAGGCTGGCGAAGCCGCCGCGGCCCCGGGAGCCGAGTACCAGCAGCTGGGCGGTGGTGCCCAGTTCGGGCAGGAGCACACCCGGCGCGCCCTCCAGACCGAGGTACTCGGTCACCGGCCGGTCGGCGCGGCCCTCCAGGTAGGCGCGCACCTGGTCGAGCACCGGGTCCGCGTCCTGATCGGGCGGCCCGGCGTCCAGGGCCTCGGGCTGTGTCCAGGCGGCGTACTGCCGGACATGGACCGCCCGCAGCGGCGCCTCACGCCTGCGGGCGGCGTCGAACGCCCAGTCCAGGGCCCGCAGGCTGTCGTTCGAACCGTCGACGGCCGCGATCACCGGCAGGGTGTTCATGGGTTCCTCACCTCCGGAGTACGACTTCGCGCTTCCTGGGGCCAGCCTTGCTCAGGCATCGGCTCCAGGACGGCGCTGGAGGTCGCGTGTCCGGAAAAACGGGCGGAACACCGCCGGATCGGCCTGTCGGATCACATGAGGTTCAGGTCAGGTCGAACTCCCCTTCCCTCGCTCCCGACACGAACGCGCCCCACTCCGCGGGTGTGAAGATCAGGGAAGGGCTCTCGGGCCGGCCGCTGTTGCGCATCGCGATGAATCCCTCGACAAAGGCGATCTGGACATCTCCCAGGCCACGGCTGCTGGAGTGCCACTCGGCGTTGCTGAGGTCCAGCTCCGGCTTGTCCCAGCCCGCGAGCGGCTGCTGCTGGATGGTGCTCTCGGCCACGTCCGTGCTCCTCCCGATTCGTCGTCCGCGGCCAGCCTAGCGATCGGTTCGTGCCCCCAACAGGCCATGTGAGGGGGACCTTTCAGGAGTCAGGTGGTTGCGACCCCACGAGCCACATGGAGAAGAACTGCGATCCGCCGCCGTAGGCGTGCCCGAGCACCCGCCGCGCCCCCTCCACCTGGTGTTCTCCGGCCTGTCCACGCACCTGGAGCGCGGCCTCGGCGAAGCGGATCATGCCGGACGCGCCGATGGGATTGGTCGACAGGACGCCGCCCGACATGTCGACGGGCAGGTCCCCGTCCAGTTCCGTCACCCCGGACTCGGTGAGCTTCCAGCCCTCGCCCTCGTCGGCGAAGCCCAGGTTCTCCAGCCACATGGGCTCGTACCAGGAGAACGGCACATACATCTCGACGGCGTCGATCTCCCGGCGCGGGTCGACGATCCCGGCCTGCCGGTACACGTCGGCGGCGCAGTCCTTGCCGGCCTGCGGGGACACGGCGTCCTTGCCCGCGAAGAGGGTGGGTTCGCTGCGCATCGCGCCGCCGTGCATCCAGGCGGGCGGGCGGGGCGAGCGGGCCGCGCCGGCCCGGTCGGTGAGGACCATCGCGCAGGCGCCGTCCGAGGAGGGACAGGTCTCCGAGTAGCGGATCGGGTCCCAGAGCATCGGCGAGGCCTGGACCTTCTCCAGGGTGATGTCGTGCTCGTGGAGGTGCGCGTAGGGGTTCTTCAGCGCGTTGCGCCGGTCCTTGTACGCGACCAGGGAGCCGACCGTGTCGGGCGCGCCGCTGCGGCGCATGTACGCGCGCACGTGCGGGGCGAAGAAGCCGCCCGCCCCGGCGAGCAGGGGCTGCTGGAAGGGGATCGGCAGGGACAGGCCCCACATGGCGTTCGACTCGGACTGCTTTTCGAAGGCGAGGGTGAGCACGGTGCCGTGGACGCGGGCCGCGACCAGGCCCGCGGCGACCAGCGCGGTGGATCCGCCGACGGAGCCCGCCGTGTGGACCCGCAACATGGGCTTGCCCACCGCGCCCAGCGCGTCGGCCAGGTACAGCTCCGGCATCATGACGCCCTCGAAGAAGTCGGGCGCTTTGCCGATGACGACGGCGTCGATGTCCGCCCAGGTCAGCTCGGCGTCGTCGAGAGCCCGTCGGGCCGCCTCCCGGACCAGTCCGGCGATCGACACGTCCCGGCGCGCCGCGACGTGCTTGGTCTGGCCGATCCCTACGACGGCCACGGGCTCCTTGCTCATCGCGGATCCCCTTCGAGTACGGCGACCAGGTTCTGTTGCAGACAGGGGCCGGACGTGGCGTGGGCGAGCGCCCGGCCGGACTCACCCTGGTGGATGCGGGCGGCGGCCTCGCCGATGCGGATCAGTCCGGCGGCCATGACCGGGTTGGCGGCGAGCGCGCCGCCGGAGGGGTTGACGCGGACGCTGTCGTCCAGCCCGAGCGCCTTGCGCAGGACGACCTCCTGCGCGCTGAAGGGCGCGTGCAGCTCGGCGGTGTCGACGGGCCGTTCGAAGGCGCCCGCCTTCTCGGCGGCCAGGCGGGTGGAGGGCGAGTCGGTCAGGTCGCGGACGCCGAGGCCGTGCGCCTCGATGCGGTGGTCGATGCCGCGGATCCAGGCGGGCCGCGCGCACAGGTCCCGGGCCCGCTCCCCGGCCGCGAGGATCACGGCGGCGGCGCCGTCGCCGACGGGCGGGCAGTCGCCGGTGCGCAGGGGCCGTACGACGTACTCCCCGTGCGGCACCGAACCCCTCAGCTGCGCATGGGAGTTGGCGGACGCGGCCGTACGGCTGCGGGTGGCGACGGCCGCCAGTGCCGGCTCGTCCGTCTCACCCGCGTCGATGAGCGCCTGTGCCTGGAGGGCGGCGAGGGCTACGGAGTCGGGCCACAGCGGGGCCACGTAGTACGGGTCCAGCTGTCGTGTGAGGACATCGCGGACGGAGCCGGGGGACGACTTGCCGTAGGAGTACACGAGGGCGGTGTCGGCGTCGCCCGTCAGCAGCTTGGTCCACGCCTCGTACAGCGCCCACGCGCCGTCCATCTCGACGTGCGACTCGGAGATCGGCGGCCAGGCGCCCACTCCGTCGAGGGCGAGGGTGAAGGAGAAGGCGCGGCCGGCCAGGTAGTCGCTGGAGCCGGAGCAGGTGAAGCCGATGTCCGCGGTCTTCAGGCCGGTCCGGTCGAGCACGTCGTGCAGGACCGGCATGAGCATCTCGACCTCGGAGAATTCCTCGCTGGTGCGCCGGTGGTCGGTCTGGGCGAAGGCCACCACGGCGATCTCTCGCGTCACAACAGCTCCCTGTAGGTGTCGTAGTCCGCGTCCGGTTCGCCGGTGGGCCGGTAGTGGTCGGGGTGGCGGGCGCCTTCCGTCCAGACGGCTTCGACGCGCAGGCCCATGCGCACCTGGTCGTAGGGGATGCCGGCGATACGGCCGTGCAGGGCGAGGTCGGCGCCGTCGAGGGCGATGTGGGCGTAGACGTACGGCACCTCGATGTCGAGGTTCTTCGCCTTGATGTTGACGATGCAGAAGGTGGTGACCGTGCCTCGCGGACCCACTTCGACCTGTTGCGATGTGGCCTGGCCACATGTGGGGCAGGCGCCCCTCGGCGGGACGTACACCTTGCGGCAGGACGGACAGCGTTCGCCGACCATGCGCCGGTCGGCGAGTGCGTGGATGTAGGCGGACTGGGCGCGGCCGGGCGAGTAGGTGTAGTCGAGGCGGGCGTGGGCGACGATGCCGGTGACCGTGTCCGCGAACTCGCCGGTGTGGCCCGCCGGTTCGGCCGAATCGCCGTCGTACGGCTCGAAGCAGGCGATGTCCGTGATAGTGCCGGAGCGTTCCTTGGCCCAGCGGACGCGGACGCGCATGCCGGTGTGCACGGCGTCGGGACCGGGGGCGTCCAGGGCGTGCAGGAGGGCGGTGTCCGCGCCGTCGAGGCGGACCAGGGCCCAGGCGAAGGGGGTGGTGAGGGGCTGGCCGCGGCGGGGTTCGTGGTTCCAGGCCCAGGTGGTGACCGTGCCGGTGGGGGCGACCTCGACGAGGTCGCGGATCTCCTCGGCGGTGACGGGGTCGTACTCGACGGGCGGGACGAGGACGCGGCCGTCACCGGTGCGCACGCCGAGGACGACGCGTTCACGCAGGCCGGTGAGGAAGGCGCTCTGGACGGGGCCGAGGGAGCGGGTGAAGGGGAACTCGACGACGAGCGGCGCTTTGAGGACTTCGGGCATCCCGGATGTCTCCTTCTGCGGCAGGGTCAGGCGCGCTTGTACTCGGGCGGTCGCTTCTCCGCGAAGGCACGGGCGCCCTCCTTGGCGTCGGCGGTGTCGAAGATCGGCCAGCCCCGTTTCAGTTCGGCGGCGAGTCCGTCGGCCTCGGTCATCTCGGCGGTCTCGTACACCGAGGCCTTGACGGCCTCGACGGCCAGCGGGCCGCAGGCGTTGATCTGTCCGGCGATCTCCAGCGCCTGGTCGAGTGCGGTGCCGTCGGGGACGACATGGCCGATCAGGCCGATGTCCGCGGCCTCGCGGGCGCTGTAGGGGCGGCCGGTGAGCAGCATCTCCAGGGCGTGGGTGCGCGGGATCTGCCGCTGGAGGCGGACCGTGGAGCCGCCGATCGGGAAGAGACCGCGCTTGACCTCGAACAGACCGAAGGTCGCGGACTCGCCCGCGACCCGGATGTCGGTGCCCTGGAGGATCTCCGTGCCGCCCGCGACGCAGTACCCCTCGACGGCGGCGATCACCGGTTTGCGGGGGCGGTGGTGGCGCAGCATCGCCTTCCAGTGCAGGTCCGGGTCGGCCTTGAGGCGGCTACGGTGGTGCTCGCCCTCCATGCCGTTCCCGGCGAGGGCCTTGAGGTCCATGCCGGCGCAGAACGCGCCACCCGCGCCGGTCAGCACGATCGAGCGCACCTCGTCGTCCTCGTCGGCCTGAACCCAGCCGTCGTGGAGGCCGACGAGCATCGACAGCGAGAGCGCGTTCTTCGTCTCCGGCCGGTTGAGCGTGAGCACCAGTGTGGCGCCCTCGCGCCGCACGGTGAGGTGTTCGGTGCCACCCATCGCCCATCTCCCCTCTGAAAGAACGAGAACAGGTTGCAGGAGGCGCCTGAGCACTTCAAGGGTTTTCTGACAGAGAGTCAGATTTCTTCGACGCGGACCCTTCACAGTTGTGCCCCCCTTTGCTCTGATGACCGCGAACCGACGGATGCCAGGCACGCCCCGGGGTCAGGAGGAGCGGTGGAGTACAACCTTGCGGACCTGTTCGAGTCGGTCGTCGACGTGGTGCCGGACCGCGAGGCGCTCGTGTACCTCGACATCCCCGGCACGGGCGCCGAGCGACGGCTGACGTACGCGGAGCTGGACGCCGCCGCCAACCGCATCGGCCATCATCTGGTCGACCGCGGGATACGTCCCGGCGAGCACCTCGGGCTCCATCTCTACAACGGCGTCGAGTACCTGCAGACCGTGCTGGGATGCCTGAAGGCGCGGATCGTGCCGGTCAACGTCAACTACCGCTATGTGGAAGACGAGTTGGTGTACCTCTACCGGGACGCCGATCTGGCGGCCCTGGTCTTCGACGCGGAGTTCACCGATCGGGTGGCGGCGGCACTGCCGCGGGCGGACGGGTTACGGCACCTGGTGCGGGTCGGGGTGCCGGCGGCGGGGGCGGCCGAGGTGCCGGCCGTGGCCTTCACGGACGCGGAGGCCGCGGGCTCCCCGGAGCGCGGGTTCGCGCCGCGCTCGGGAGACGACCAGTTCATCATCTACACCGGCGGCACCACGGGGATGCCCAAGGGTGTGATGTGGCGTCAGGAGGACCTGTTCTTCTCCGGGCTCGGCGGCGGCGCGCCGACCGGGGAGCCGGTCATGAAGCCGGAGGAACTCGGCGAGCGGGTCGCGGCCGGCGGCGCGGGCATCACCTTCCTCCCCGCTCCCCCGCTGATGCACGGCACGTCCACACTGACGGCCTTCATCGGCTTCAACTTCGGCCAACGCGTCGTGCTGCACCGCAAGTTCGTGCCCGAGGAGGTGCTGCGGACCATCGAGAAGGAGAAGGTGACCAGCATGTCCCTGGTGGGCGACGCGATGCTGCGCCCACTGATCGACGCGCTCGAAGGCCCGATGAAGGGCACCGACATGTCGTCGATGTTCAGCGTGTCCTCGTCGGGGGCGATCATGTCGGATACGGTGCGCCGGCAGTTCCAGGCGCTCGTCCCGAACGTCATGCTGCTCAACAACTTCGGCTCCTCGGAGTCCGGCTTCAACGGCACGGCGACGGAGGACTCGGGCCCCGAGCGGGGCTTCCGCGTCCGCGTCAACTCCCGTACGCAGGTGGTCGATCCCGCCACCCATGAGCCGGTCGCCGTGGGCGAGGTGGGCCGTGTCGCGCAGTGCGGCCACGTGCCGCTCGGCTACTACAACGACCCGGCGAAGACCGCCGAGACCTTCTTCGAGAGGGACGGCGAGCGGTGGGTGCTGCTCGGCGACATGGCCACCGTCGACGAGGAGGGCGTTGTCACCGTCCTCGGCCGGGGTTCGCAGTGCATCAACACCGGTGGCGAGAAGGTGTATCCGGAGGAGGTCGAGCAGGCGCTGAAGTCCCATCCGGACGTGTACGACGCGCTGGTGGCCGGCGTGCCGGACGCGAAGTGGGGCCACCATGTGGCGGCCGTCGTGCAGTTGCGCGAGGGCGCGGGGCGACCGTCCCTCGAGGACATCCAGACGCACTGCCGTGCCCGGCTCGCGGGGTACAAGATCCCGCGCCAGCTGGTGGTCACGGAGACCATCCGGCGCTCGCCGAGCGGCAAGGCCGACTACCGCTGGGCCCGGGAGGTGGCGGTGGCCGCGGACCGGTGAGAGCCTGTGTCACATCTCCGGTCGGATCAGCGCGCGGCGTCTGGTGCGTGCGATCGCAAGGCGCCGGAGCGCCCTCGATGGGGGTGCCCCCGCGCGAGGTTGTTCGAGCGTGGGGGAGGAGCCACGTGGGCGTTTCGGCAACGCAGCGAGCGTGCGTGCCAGACGCCGCGCGCCCGGCCGGGGATGTGACACAGGCTCTGAGCTACCGGCCCGGGTGAGGGCCGTCGAGGAACGCGGTGAGGCGGCGTACGAACCAGTCCGGGTCGTCCAGCCACGGCTAGTGGCCGGCGCCCGGCTGGACGGCGAACTCGGCGTGCGGGAACGCTTCGGCCGCGCGTCACGCCAGTTCAGGTCGCGGACCTCCGTCGAGTTCCCCGGCGATGACCAGGACGGGCGCGCCCAGCCGGGCGAGGCCGGCCCGGGTCGCGGGCGGGTCGTAGGCACCCTCGGAGCCGTACACACCGGCGGCCTCGTCGTTGTACTCCTCGTCTGCGCGCGCGTCGTGCTCCCGGGCCGCCTCGTCCCATCGCCCGTAGAAGAAGGGTGTGAACGCCGGGTCGAAGGGGCCCGTCCCTGCCAGCCAGGCCGCGAACGCCGAAAACGCTCCCTCGAACCACGGCTCACCTTCCGCAGCCGGGCCGCCGCCAGCCGGTCCTCGGCCGTCGCCGGCATGCCCAGCGCCCAGGGAGTGGCGGTGACCAGCACCAGCCGCCCCACCCGCTCCGGGTACCGAGCCGCGTACAGCATCGCGAGACTGCCGCCCGCCGAGTGCCCGAGCACGTCCATGTGCTCCCACCCCATATGGGCCCGCAACACCTCTACGTCGTCGACGAGCCGGTCACAGCGGTACGTCGCCGGATCAGCCGGCACCGCGGAGTCACCGGTCCCGCGCAGATCGAGCAGCACGAGCCGCCGGTACGCGGTCAGCCCGCCCAGCTTCCCGAGACAGGCCGAGGCCCGCATCGGCCCTCCGGGCAGCACGACGAGCGGCGAGCCCTCGCCCCACAGGTGATAGGCGAGTTCGGTCCCGTCGGACGGGTGAAGGCCGGCATGGCGCCGATCCTGGCGATCGACGTCCGCCTGCGCAACGGGGTTCTCCCGGCCCGCCCTCTTGCCTGAGAGAGCCGGTACTGGATTACTGATCCCGAGCGACTCGACCGAATGATCGGTCGCCCGGATCGGTGCGGTTGGTGAAGGAGAGGCGCCATGGCGGATGCGACGGACCTGCTGGACCCGGGCGAACAGCTCGACGGCGCGGCGCTGCGGGCGTTGCAGTTGGAGCGGCTGCGGGCCTCGCTGCGGCATGCGTACGACAACGTGCCCTTCTACCGCGAGTCCTTCGACAAGGCGGGTGTCCGTCCGGACGACTGCCGGGCCCTGGCCGACCTGGCCCGTTTCCCGTTCACGACCAAGGCGGACCTGCGCGAGAACTATCCGTACGGGATGTTCGCCGTGCCCCAGGACCGTATCCGCCGCATCCACGCGTCGAGCGGCACCACCGGACGCCCCACGGTCGTCGGCTACACCGACGACGACCTGTCCCTGTGGGCCGACATGGTGGCCCGCTCCCTCCGTGCGGCGGGCGCACGGCCCGGCGAGAAAGTACATGTGGCGTACGGCTACGGGCTGTTCACGGGTGGACTGGGCGCCCACTACGGGGCCGAACGACTCGGCTGTACGGTCATCCCCGCGTCCGGCGGTATGACCGTCCGCCAGGTTCAGCTGATCCAGGACCTCAGGCCCGAGGTCATCATGGTGACGCCCTCGTACATGCTGACGATCCTCGACGAGTTCGAACGCCAGGGCGTCGACCCGCGCGGCACCTCGCTGCGCGTGGGGATCTTCGGCGCCGAGCCCTGGACCGAGCGGATGCGGCAGGAGATCGAGGAGCGGTTCGCGATCGACGCGGTCGACATATACGGGCTGTCGGAGGTGATCGGTCCGGGGGTCGCGCAGGAGTGCGTGGAGACGAAAGACGGGCTCCATGTGTGGGAAGACCACTTCTTCCCCGAGGTCGTCGACCCGATCACCGGTGAGGTACTGCCGGACGGCGAGCGGGGCGAGCTCGTCTTCACTTCGCTCACCAAGCAGGCCATGCCCGTCATCCGCTACCGGACGCGCGACCTGACGAGGTTGCTGCCGGGCACGGCCCGTGTCTTCCGCCGGATGGAGAAGGTGACCGGCCGCAGCGACGACATGGTGATCCTGCGCGGAGTGAACCTCTTCCCCACCCAGATCGAGGAGATCGTGCTGTGCACACCGGGCGTCGCGCCCCATTTCCAGCTGCGTCTCACCCGCGAGGGCCGCCTCGACGCGCTCACCGTGCGGGCGGAGGCCCGGCCCGATGCCACACCCGAGGCCCGGGACGCCGCCGCGCGGGCCATCGCGGCGGCCGTGAAGGACGGCATCGGCGTGTCGGTCGCCGTCGAGATCGTCGAACCGGAGTCGCTGGAACGGTCCGTCGGCAAGATCCGGCGGATCGTGGATCTGCGTCCCCGCTAGACATCAACCACCGAAGCGGTCCCTGAGCTCCCGCTTGAGAATCTTCCCGCTCGCGTTGCGCGGCAGCCCGTCCACGAACACCACCCGCTTGGGCGCCTTGAAGTGGGCGAGCTTCTCGCGGGCGTGGGCGACCAGGGCCCCTTCCGTGACCTCGCCGCGCGGGACGACGACCGCCGTGACGGCCTCGATCCACCGCTCGTCGGGCAGGCCGATCACGGCCACCTCGGCGACGGCCTCGTGGGTGTACAGCGCGTCCTCGACCTGCCGTGAAGCGACCAGGACACCACCGGAGTTGATGACGTCCTTCACCCGGTCGACGATGGTGAAGTAGCCATGGGCGTCGCGCACCGCGAGGTCCCCGGAGTGGAACCAGCCGTCACGGAAGGCCTCGGCCGTCTCCTCGGGCTTGTCCCAGTAGCCCTCGCACAACTGCGGGGAGCGGTAGACGATTTCACCGGGTGTGCCGTCGGGCACGTCCTTTCCGTCCTCGTCGACCACGCGGGCGTCCACGAAGAGGACGGGACGGCCGCAGGAGTCCATCCGCCCCTTGTGCTCGTCGGGGGCCAGGACGGTGGCCAGCGGGCCGATCTCGCTCTGGCCGAAGCAGTTGTAGAAGGCGAGCTTCGGGAGGCGTTCCCGCAGGCGCTCCAGGACGGGCACCGGCATGATCGACGCGCCGTAATACGCCTTGCGCAGTCCGCTCAGGTCGCGGGTCGCGAAGTCGGGGCGGTTGGACAGGCCGATCCACACCGTGGGCGGGGCGAACAGACTGTCCGCGCGGCCGGTTCCGATCAGGTCGAAGAGCCGGTCGCCGTCCGGCGCGTCGAGGATGACGTTGGTCGCCCCGACGGCGAGGTACGGCAGCAGGAACACGTGCATCTGCGCCGAGTGGTACAGCGGCAGTGAGTGCACCGGCCGGTCGCCCGCGCTGAGGTCGAGGGCGGTGATCGCGCTCAGGTATTCGTGGACCAGGGCGCGGTGCGTCATCATCGCGCCCTTCGGCAGGGCAGTCGTACCGGAGGTGTACAGCAGCTGGACCAGGTCCTCGCTCCGCGGCTCCGGGCCGTCGTACGGGGGCGCTTCGGGCAGCCGTGCCAGCAGTGAGCCGTCGGCGTCGCGCAGGGGCAACGTACGGATGCCGTCGGGGAGTCGTCCGGCCAGGTCCGGGTCGGCGAGGACCAGGGAGCTGCCGGACTGGCCCACGATGTAGGCGAGGTCGTCGCCGGTCAGGTTCTGGTTGACCGGCACGTGCACCAGGCCGGCGCGGGCGCAGGCGAGGAAGCCGATCAGGTAGGCGTCGGAGTTGTGGCCGTAGGCGCCGACGCGGTCGCCGGAGCTGAGGCCCTGGTCGAGCAGGAGGGTGGCCGCGCGGGAGACGGCATCGTCGAGTTCCTCGTACGTCCAGGAGCGGTCGGCGTATTCCACCGCGACGCGCGCCGGGGTGCGCCGGGCGCTGCGTCGCAGTACCCCGTCAACCGTGCTGCCGTGTCCAGGCGTCATGACACATGATCCTCGGTGGGGCGCAGAGGGAGGTCAAGCACCTTGAAGATCGTCCGCGTGCGCGACCGCTGATCATGTGGTCCTGTCACCCGTGGCGGGACCACAGTCGTCGTCAGGTCGGGATGTGGCCGAGCTTGTCCGGGTTGAGCACCGCGTAGATGCCGTCGATCCGGCCGTCGCGCACGTCGATCGTGACGACCTGGTCGATGCCGTCGATCGCGAGGGCGGCAGCGGGCCGGCCGTTGACGTCCACGCGGCGCGGCGCGCCCAACGGGTGGCCGGCGACCTGGCCGGCGATGAACGCCACGACGTGGTCTCGGCCCTCGACCGGCCACTGGGCGGCCCTGACCTTGCCGCCGCCGTCGTTCCAGGCGACGACGTCCTCGGCCAGGAGCTCGGTCAGGCCGGCCAGATCGCCGCTCTGCGCCGTCTCCAGGAACCGGCTCAGCAGTTTGGCGTGGTCTTCCTCCGAAAGAGTGAACCGGTTACGCCCGGCGGCGAGCCGACGCCCGGAGCGGATGTGCATCTGATGGCAGTTCGTCTCGGTGGTGTCGAGGATGCGGGCGATCTCGCCGTACGACAGCTCGAAGGCTTCCCGCAGCACGACGACCGCGCGTTCCGGGGGTGACAGACGCTCCATCAGGTGGACGGCGCAGTAGCCGACGGTGTCCCGCAGCCCGGCCCTGTCCAGCGGGCCGAGCACGTCGGTGGCCACGGGATCGGGCAGCCAGGGCCCGATGTACGCCTCGCGGGCCGCCCGTGCCGTTCGCAGCCGGTCGAGTGCGAGCCCGGTGACGACGGTGATGAGGAAGACCCGGGGTTCACGGACCCCGGTGCGATCGGCACCCTGCCACCGCGGATGGGCGTCCTGGACGACGCCCTCGGCTTCTCTCATGTTGCCGAGCAGCCGGTAGGCGAGCCCGAGCAGCAGGGGCCGGAGGGACTCGAACTGCTCGGTCGCCGATGCCGGGGTTTCCAATTCCCGTGTCCTTCCCAGTCGTTCGGTGGGCGGTGCTCACTGTCAGTGTGCGGTCGTGCACCAGTGAACTCCGTCGCGCACCCCTCGCGCCAATCGGCGTCAGCGCGGCGGGCACCTTCCTGGGCCACGGGCGTCGGGCATGCGACCCCCTTGACGGACATCGAGAATGTCTCCCGTCATACCGGGCGAGTCCGGCCCTCCCAGTACGGGTCCCGCAGCCGTCGCTTGTACAGCTTGCCGTTGGGGTCGCGGGGCATCTCGGCGATGAAGTCGACGCTCTTGGGCCGCTTGTAGCCGGCGAGTCGTTCGGCGCAGTGGTCGAGGATCGCGGCGCTGAGGGCAGGGCCGGGTTCGTGGCCGGGGGCCGGTTCGACGACGGCCTTGACCTCCTCGCCCCAGTCGTCGTGCGGGATGCCGAAGGCGGCGGCGTCCGCGACGGCGGGGTGGGCGAGCAGGACGGACTCGATCTCCGCCGGATAGATGTTGACGCCGCCCGAGATGATCATGTCGATCTTGCGGTCGCGGAGGAAGAGATAGCCGTCCTCGTCTAGCAGTCCGAGGTCGCCGACGGTGAAGAAGTCGCCGATGCGGTTCTTCTTCGTCTTGGCCTCGTCCTTGTGGTAAGCGAAGCCGCCGGTGTTCATCTTCAGGTAGACGGTGCCGAGTTCGCCGGGCGGGAGCCGGTTGCCGTCGTCGTCGAAGATGGCGAGTTCGCTGATGGGCCAGGCCTTGCCGACGGTGCCGGGCTTCTTCAGCCAGTCCTCGGCGGTCGCGAAGGCTCCGCCGCCCTCGCTGGCCGCGTAGTACTCCTCCACACAGTTGCCCCACCAGTCGATCATGGCCCGCTTCACGTGGTCGGGGCAGGGTGCGGCTCCGTGGATGGCGTGCCGCATGGAGGAGACGTCGTAGCGGGCCCGGACCTCCTCCGGGAGCGCCAGCAGACGATGGAACTGGGTCGGGACCATATGGGTGTGCGTGCACCGGTGGGCGTCGATGAGGCGGAGCATCTCCTGAGGTGTCCACTTGTCCATCAGGACCAGGCGGTGGCCGATGTGCAGGGACGCTCCCGCGAACTGGAGTACGGCGGTGTGGTAGAGCGGCGAGCAGACGAGGTGCACGTTGTCGCCGAAGGGGCGGATGCCGAAGATACCGAGGAAGCCGCCGAGGTAGGCCTCCTCGGGTGGTTTGCCGGGCAGCGGGCGCCGGATGCCGCGCGGGCGGCCGGTGGTGCCCGAGGTGTAGTTCATGACCCAGCCGAGGGTGCGGTCGGCGGGCGCCGACTCCGGTTGCCCGTCGAGGAGTTCGGCGTACGGCCGGAAGCCCTCGACCGTGCCGACCGCGTACCGGTGGCCGGCCGGGAGGCCGGCCTCGTCGGCGGCGTGACGTGCGGGGCCGGCGAAGCGCTCGTGGGCGAGGAGCACCTTGGCGCCGGAGTCGGCGACGATCCAGGCGATCTCGGGGCCGACGAGGTGGTGGTTGACGGGGACGAGGTAGAACCCTGCCTGAGTGGCGGCGAGGTACGCGGTGAAGAACTCGGGTCCGTTGGGCAGGACGACCGCGAAGGCGTCACCGCGTTCGAGGCCGGCGGCGCGCAGTCCGTGCACGAGCCGGTTGGCGGCGGCGTGCAGGCGGCCGGCGGTCCACTGCTCGCCGTCCGGCGCGACGAGGACCGTACGGTCGGGGTCGGCGGTGGCCTGGGCCCAGAAGCCCGCGGGAGGTGTGCTCGTCACTGGCCGCTCCTTCCGGCGATGCGGTTGATGCGGTCGACGGCCCGCTCGAAGCCGCGGGTGAGGTCGTCGAAGACCGCCTGGACGCTGCGTTCGCTGGTCATCCTGCCGACGATCTGGCCGACGGGCGTGCCCAGCAGGGGCTCGACCTCGTACTTCTGGATGCGCGAGACGGCCTCGGCGACGAGCAGGCCCTGCAGGGGCATCGGGAGGGTGCCGGGTCCCGCCGGGTCGTCCCAGGCGTCGGTCCACTCGGTGCGCAGCTGGCGTGCGGGTTTTCCGGTCAGGGCACGGGAGCGGACGGTGTCGCCGGAGCCGGCGGCGAGCAGTTTGCGGGTCAGGGCGGGCGAGTGCATGTCGGCCTCTGTGGTGGTCAGCCATATGGAGCCCAGCCACACCCCTTGGGCGCCGAGCGCCAGCGCTGCCGCCACCTGCTGGCCGCTCCCGATCCCCCCGGCCGCCAGCACGGGCAGCGGACCGACGGCGTCGACGACCTCGGGGGTGAGCACCATGGAGGCGATCTCACCGGTGTGACCGCCGGCCTCGTACCCCTGGGCGACGACGATGTCGATGCCGGCTTCCTTGTGCTTGCGCGCGTGCCGGGCGCTGCCCGCGAGCGCGGCGACGAGGACGCCGCGGTCGTGCGCGCGGGCGATCACATCGGCGGGCGGGGAGCCGAGGGCGTTGGCCAGCAGCTTGATCGGATAGTCGAAGGCGACGTCGAGTTGGGTGCGGGCGACCTGCTCCATCCATCCGGTGATGCGCCAGCCGGACGCCTCGCCCTCGGCGAGTTCGGGCACGCCGTGCTTGGCGAGGGTGTCCTTGACGAACTGCCGGTGCCCTTCGGGGATCATCGCCTCGACGTCGGCCTCACTGACGCCCTCGACCTTCTTCGCGGGCATGACGACGTCCAGGCCGTACGGCCGTCCGTCCACGTGTGCCTCGATCCAGTCGAGGTCGCGTTTGAGGTCGTCGGGGGCCGTGTAGCGGACCGCGCCGAGCACTCCGAAGCCGCCGGCCCGGCTGATGGCCGCGGCGACGGCGGGGAACGGCGTGAAGCCGAAGACGGCGTGCTCGAGTCCCAGTTTCTTGCTCAGCTCCGTCTGCATGGGCGCAGGATGCCGCAGTCCTCCTGACGACGGAAGAGGTTTTCTGATGCTCCGTCAGATTCTGTCGTTGATACGTCAGCCGCACGCTCCATTGACAGGCCGCACACCCGACACGAAAGTTTCACACCGCAAGGTGATCCCGGAAAGATACTTTCAGGCAGCGGGAGGTTCACCCATGACGGAAGACGCGGCGGGCAGAGAGACGGACAAGCGGCGTGCGCTGACACGCCGCCAACTGGGCCGCAGGACCTTGGCTTTGGGCGGCGCCCTCGCCATCGCCCCCTTCCCGGCGGGGCCGGCGGCCGCCGGCCCGGCGTCCGCGCACCCCACCCTGCGCCCCGGCTCCCCCGAACGCGCCGGACTGCTCCCGGCCCACCTGCGTCAACTCGTCACCGACGCACAGGCTTTCCTCGCCCCCTCCCCCAGGCATCCCTGGTACGCGGGCGCCGTCCTGCTCGCCGGGCGGGGCGGCACCGTGGCCCTGCACCAGCCGATCGGCATGGCCGTGCGCTACCGGGCGTACGACGAGAAGACCGACACCGGTGTCGAGTTCCCCGCCGAGCAGCAGATCCCCATGGCCGAGGACACCGTCTTCGACCTCGCCTCGGTGTCGAAGCTGTTCACGTCGATCCTCGCCGTGCAGCAGATCGAGCGGGGTGCGCTGGAACTGGAGGGAAAGGTCGCCGCGTATCTCCCGGACTTCGGCGGCGCGGGCAAGCAGGACATCACCGTCCGTCAGCTCCTCACCCACACCTCGGGGTTCCGGGCGTGGATCCCGCTGTACGAGGCGCCGACGTACGAGGAGAAGCTGCAGCTCATCTGGGAGGAGGCACCCCTCGACCGGCCGGGTTCCACCTACCTCTACTCGGACCTGAACCTCATCTCGCTCCAGCTGGTGCTGGAGAAGATCACGGGCCGCACCCTGGACACCCTCCTCCACGAGGAGGTCACCGCTCCGCTCGGCCTGCGCCGCACCCGCTACAACCCGCCCGCCTCCTGGAGGCCGAAGATCGCCGCCACCGAGGACGCGCGCAAGCCCTGGTCCGGTCTCGACCGGGGGCTGGTATGGGGCGAGGTGCACGACGAGAACGCCTTCAGTCTCGGCGGGGTCGCGGGTCACGCCGGTGTGTTCTCGAGCGCCTGGGACCTGGCGGTACTCGGCCGGACGCTGCTCAACGGCGGCGTCCACGGCCGGGCCCGCATCCTCCGACCCGAGTCGGTGGAGCTGATGTTCACCGACTTCAACACGGCCCTCCCCGGCGACGAGCACGGTCTCGGCTTCGAGCTCTACCAGCACTGGTACATGGGCGCGATGGCCACACCGCGCACGGCCGGGCACACCGGCTTCACCGGCACCTCGCTGGTACTGGACCCGACGACCGACTCCTTCCTCGTCGTGCTCGGCAACTCGGTCCACCCCGTGCGCAGTTGGCGCTCGGGCTCGGCTCCCCGGGTCGCCGCGGCCGACCACCTGGCGCGCGCCGTACCGGTCCGCCCGGCGCACGGACGTACCGCCTGGTTCTCCGGGATGGCGAGCGCCACGACCGCCACGCTCACGCTGCCCGCGCTGGACACGTCGTCCGGCGACGCGCGGCTGCGCTGCGCGCTGTGGTGGGACACCGAGCCCCGGTCGGACACGCTCGCCCTGGAGGCCTCGGCCGACGCGGGCGCCACTTGGCAGCCCGTCCCGTTCACCACCACGCGCCGGGGCGAGGAGCCGCGCCAGCACCCGGCGGGCTCGGTCACCGGTTTCTCGGGCCGCGTCTGGCACCGGCTGACGGCGGACCTCCCGGCCGCCCGCGGACTCACGCTGCGCTGGCGGTACGCGACCGACCGGGTGTACGTCGGCCGCGGGGCGTACGTCGACAGGTTGCGCGTCGCCACGGCCCACGGCGTCCTGTTCGACGAGTCGCGCCCGGCGGACGCGGTGCGGATCGAGGGGAGGGGGTGGACGCCGTCGGCCGACTAGTTGGGCCCCGCACTGGACGGGCCCGGTCCGCTACTCGTTGAAGACGGCCTTCTGCACCTCGTTCGGGCCGTCGAAGCGGTCCTCCTTCAGGCCGTCGAGGCGGCTGACGATCTTGTCGTCGGCCTTGTTCTTGCGGGCACGTTCCACCAGGTGCTTCTTGTCCGTGGGGTAGTCCATGCCGCTGAGGGCCTTCTGCAGATCGATGGGGCTGAGGTCCGCCATGGCAGCCTCCCTCTGGATGTACGGAATCTCCGTTATGTCGCGGTACCCCTCACGCGCCGACGCATGCAGCCGTTCAGCCGTCGGACGCCTCCAGCACCGCCATGGCCGCGTTGTGCCCCGGCACCCCGCTCACCCCTCCCCCGCGCACCGCGCCCGCCCCGCACAGCAGCACGTTCGGGTGCCGGGTCTCGACGCCCCAGCGGCCCGTGTCCTCCTGGGCGTACGGCCAGGACAGATCCCGGTGGAAGATGTTGCCGCCGGGCAGACGCAGGTCCCGCTCCAGGTCCAGCGGCGTCTTCGCCTCGATGCACGGGCGCCCGTCGGCGTCGGTCGCCAGGCAGTCGGCGAGCGGCTCGGCGAGGTGGGCGTCGAGCTGGGCGAGCGTCGACTTCAGCAGTTCCTCGCGTACGCCGTCGTTGTCCCGTGCGAAGAGCCGGGCGGGCGTGTGCAGGCCGAACAGCGTCAGCGTCTGGTACCCCTGTTCGACGAGGTCCGGGCCGAGGATCGTCGGATCGGTCAGCGAGTGGCAGTAGATCTCGGAGGGCGGGGCGGTGGGCAGCTCACCGGACGTGGCCTGGGCGTGGGCGGTGGCCAGCTGCTCGTAGCCCTCGGCGATGTGGAAGGTGCCGGAGAAGGCCTCACGGGGGTCGACGGAGTCGTCACGCAGCCTCGGCAGGCGCTTGAGCAGCATGTTCACCTTCAGCTGGGCGCCCTCGGCGGGGGCCGGCGGTTCGTCGCCGGTGAGGGCGGCCAGTTCCTGCGGGGAGGCACCCACCAGGACGTGCCGGGCGGCGACGACGCCGTCTCCGTCAGCGGTCCGGTACGTGATCTCGGTGGTACGGCCGTCCGTGTCGATCCGTACGGCCTCGTGCCCCGTGGCGAGGACGGCGCCCGCCGCGCGGGCCGCCGAGGCCAGGGCGTCCGTGAGGGCGCCCATGCCGCCGACGGGCACGTCCCAGGCGCCCGTGCCGCCGCCGATGACGTGGTACAGGAAGCACCGGTTCTGCCGCAGAGCGGGGTCGTGCGCGCCGGCGAACGTCCCGATGAGGGCGTCGGTGAGGACCACGCCCCGTACCAGGTCGTCGGCGAAGCGGTCCTCGATCGCCGCCCCGATCGGTTCCTCGAAGAGGGTCCGCCAGGCCTCCTCGTCGCCGACGCGGCCGCGCAGTTCGTCGCGTGTGGGCAGCGGCTCGGTGAGGGTCGGGAAGACCCGCTGGGCGACGCGGCCGGTCATGCCGTAGAAGCGCTGCCAGGCCTCGTACTCGCGCCCGCCGCCGGTCAGCCGCGCGAAGGCCTCCCGGGTACGCCGCTCGCCGCCGCCGACCAGGAGTCCGGCCGGCCGGCCGTCGCGTACCACGGGGGTGTACGACGAGACGGTGCGGGTGCGGACGCGGAAGTCCAGGCCGAGGTCCCGCACGATCTTCTTCGGCAGCAGGCTGACCAGGTAGGAGTAGCGCGACAGCCGCGCGTCCACGCCGGCGAAGGGCCGGGTGGAGACGGCGGCGCCCCCGGTGCGGTCCAGTCGCTCCAGCACCAGCACGGAGCGTCCGGCCCGGGCCAGGTAGGCGGCGGCGACCAGGCCGTTGTGGCCGCCGCCGATCACGACGGCGTCGTACGTCCGGTGTCCCTCGTGTGCAGGCATGGTTCTTCGTAACACGGGGTGATCCACATCGGCCAGAGATGCGCCGCGTCGAGGTCAGGGGCCGCCCGTCCGCTGCTGCCGCAGCACCGCCACCCTCCGGTACAGCTCCACCGCCTCCGCGCCCCGCCCGAGCTGTTCCAGGCAGTGGGCCTCGTCGTTGCGGCTGGCGAGGGTGTCGGGGTGGGCGGCGCCGAGGACGCGCTCGCGGGCGGCGGCCACCTGGCGGTACTCGGTGAGCGCGTCCGTCCAGCGGCCGAGCCAGCCGAGACCGACGGCGACCTCGCGGCGGCTGACCAGGGTGTCCGGGTGGTCGGGGCCGAGGACGCGCTCGCGGATCGCGCACACGTCGCGGGACTCGGCGAGGGCCTCCTCCCAGCGGCCGAGGCGGCCGAGGTTGACGCCGAGGCCGTGGCGGGCGCGCAGGGTCTCCGGGTGGGTGGGGCCGTGGACGCGGGTGCGGTCGTCGATCAGGTCGCGGTACAGCTGGAGCGCCTCCGTGCTGCGGCCGAGGCGGCCGAGGCTGATGCCGACCTCGTAGCGGGCGGCGAGGGTGTCGGCGTGGTCGGGGCCGAGGGCCTGGGCGCGGGCCTCGGCGACCTCGCGGTAGGTCTGCAATGCCTCCTGCCAGCGGCCCAACTGGCCCAGGGCGTAGGCGACTTCGTAGCGGGTGACCAGGGTGTCGGGGTGGTGCGGGCCGAGTACCCGGGCGCGGGCGGCCGCCACGTCGCAGGCCATGCGGTAGGAGTCCTCCAGGCGGCCGAGTCTGCTGAGGTTGAAGGCGAGGTTGTGGCGGCAGCGCAGGGTGTCGGGATGATCGGCGCCCATGGTGCGCCGGCGGGCCGTGAGCACCGAGTTGTACACCTGGTGCGCGTCGAAATGGCGGCCCAACTGGCCCAGTACGTAGGCCATTTCCTGGCGGGCGGCGAGGGTGTCGGGGTGGTCGGGGCCGAGCGCGAGGCTCCGGGCGCGGGCGACGTGCTTGTACTCGCGCAGGGCGTCTGCGGCGCGGCCCGTGCGGCTGAGGGTGAAGGCGACCTCGTAGCGGCTGGCGAGGGTGTCGGGGTGGTCGGGGCCGAGGAGGTGCTCGCGTTCGGCGGCGACCGCGCGGTGCACCTCGCCGGCTTCCGCCCAGCGGCCCAGCCGCCCAAGGCTGAGGCCGGCGTTGTGCCGTCCGGCGAGTGCGGTGACCGCCTCCGGGGAAGGGGTGGGCGGCGTGTCCGGCACGGGTTCTTCGGGTCGGCCGGTCACCGGCCGCGGGATCCACTCGCCGGTGAGTCCGGCTCCGGCGTCCGGGGCTGTGGTGCCGAGGCCGGCGCCGGTGGCCTTGTGGCCGGTGGTCATGCCGCGGGTCCAGGACGGCAGGCGGGCCTCCCGGGACGGCGCCGACTCGGGCGGGCGGAGTTCCGGCTGCGGGGTCACCACGGTCGGCACGTACGTCGGCGTCACCCGGCCCTCGCCGATCCGGCGGCCCAGCTCGCGGGCGTCGGGCGGGCGTTCCTCGGGACGCTTGGCCAGCAGGTCGAGGATGACCTGCTCCAGGTACTCGGGCAGGTCGGCGCGGTGGCTGCGCGGCGGGCGGGGAGGCGTGTCGCGGTGGCCGATGAGGATGGCCCAGGCGTCGTCGAGGTCGAAGGGCGGTGCCCCGGTGGCGATCTCGTACAGCACGCAGCCCAGCGAGTACAGGTCGCTGCGCTGGTCGACCTCGGTGCCGCTGATCTGCTCCGGCGACATGTAGTGCGGGGTGCCCATGGCGATGCCGGTGCCGGTCAGCCGGGAGGTGAAGCCGATGTCGTGGCCGAGGCGGGCTATGCCGAAGTCGCAGATCTTCACCGTGCCGTCGGTGAGGCGGACGATGTTCGCGGGTTTCAGGTCGCGGTGCACGATGCCCTGGCGGTGCGTGTACGCCAGGGCGGCGGCGACCTGGTCGGCGATGTCGACGACGTCGGGGACGGGCAGCGGGTGCTGCTTGTTGTCCTCCAGGAGCTGGCTGAGGTTACGGCCCTCGAGGAGTTCCATGACGAGGTAGAGGACGCCGTCGGACTCGCCGAAGTCGTGGACGACGGTCACGCCGCGGTGCTGGAGAGCGGCGGCCACGCGGGCCTCGCGCCGGAAGCGTTCCCTCAGGACGCGGGTGAAGGACTGGTCGTGGTGCGTACCGAGCGGCTTGAGGCACTTCACGGCGACCTGCCGGCCCAGCGACTCGTCGCGCGCCCGCCACACCTCGCCCATGCCGCCGCGCCCGATCAGATCGAGCAGCCGGTACCGGCCCTGGATCAGCCTGCTGTCCCCCATCTCCTGCGACCGCCCCCGTCGGTTACCGCCCCGCCCTCCCCTGGCTGGTCCAGTATGGCGAGCTATGGTCCGAGTTTGTACGGTGCCGGGCGGGAGCCCGGGCCGAGGCGGGCCATGGCGCGGAGAATGTGTTTGGGCGGGAGCTGCCAGCGCAGACGTGCGGGAACGCAGCGCAGCAGGGTGCCCGTGGCGCGCAACTGGCGGGTGACGGTGGTGGGTTCGGGGGCCGGTCTGCCGTACAGCTCGTGGGCGTATGGCGGCAGGGCGGCGTACGCCAGGTGTGCCACACGCCGCCACAGCACTTCGCGCGCCGGGATGAGGAGGGGGTGCGTCGGAGGGCGGAGCAGGAAGTCGTCCACCGCGCGTGCCTCTTCTCCGGCGGCGAGTTCCGGCCGCACCTTCTCGAAGTAGGCGTTCATCTCCTCCTGGTTCGCCGGTACGGCGTCAGGGTCGAGGCCCACCAGGCGGGCGCTGACGCGGTGTTCACCTATGTAGCGGTCGGCCTGGGCGTCGGTGAGCGGCAAGCCGGAGCGGCGCGCCACCTGCAGATACGAGTCGATCTCGGCACAGTGCACCCACAGCAGCAGTGCGGGTTCGTCGACGCCGTAGCGCTCGCCGGTGTCGGGGTCGGTCGCCGACAGCATGCTGTGGATCTTGCGGACGCGGGCGCCGGCCTTCTCGGCGGCCTCGGTGGTGCCGTAGGTCGTGGTGCCGACGAAGTTGGCCGTGCGCATCAGCCGGCCCCAGGCGTCGTTGCGGAAGTCGGAGTTCTGCATGACGCCGCGCACCGCGCGCGGGTGCAGTGCCTGGAGATAGAGCGCGCGGACGCCCGCGACCCACATCATCGGGTCACCGTGCATCTGCCAGGTCACCGAGTCCGGTCCGAACAGCCCCGGGTCGGCCTCGCTCATCGCGGTCCACCTCCGCCTGCGTCCGTGCGGACACGATGTCACGACCGCACGGTAGTTCGACACCCCCTGTCCCCGCCCCTCCCACTCTCGCCTCCCCTGTCCAGTGATTGAGATTTCAGCGACCCTGCTGAAATTTTGGTAAGGCTTCCCTTATATGCTGGCGCCGCCCTCTTCCCGCCGTTGGACGGCGGGCCGTTGGTGTACCCGCTCTTCCGTACGACAGGACAGACATGCGCACCACCTCCCGCGGTCTCATAGCGGCGCTCGCCCTCACCCCCTTGCTGGCCGGCTGCTTCGCCCAGAGCGACAGCGGCGGCGGCGCGGGCTCCGACAACGGGACGGGCGGACGGCTGCGGGTCGCGCTGGCCGTGCCGCCGGTGCAGGCCCTGTCCCCGTACAGCAACGACGCCACCGTGCTCAGCAAGCTGTCCGTCGCCGAGGGCCTGACCGGGCTCAGCAAGGACGGCACCGCCGTACCGGCGTTGGCGAAGTCCTGGAAGCAGCAGAACCCCACCACCTGGACCTTCGAGCTGCGCGAGGCGAAGTTCCAGGACGGCACCGAGGTCACCGCCGAATCGGTGGTCAACGCGCTGGACCATGCCAACGCCGCCGAGACCAAGCCGCGTGTCCTCAGCGACGTCACGCTGACCGCGAAGGCCGACGACGCCGACACCGTCACCCTCACCACCAAGACGGCCGACCCCGTGCTGCCGCTGCGCCTGGCCAGCCCCGCCCTCGCCGTCCTCTCCGCGAAGGCCTACGGCAAGGACGGCGCCGTCAGCCCGGTCGGCACCGGCACCGGCGCCTTCCAGATCACCAGGCTGAACGGCAAGACCAAGGCCGCCCTCAGCCGCTACGACGGCTACTGGGGCGGCAAGGCGAAGGCCTCCGGCATCGACGTCACCTGGATCGCGGACGGTACTGCCCGCGCCAACGCCCTGCGCGGCGGCGACGTCGACATCGCCGAGTGGATCCCGACCGCGCAGGCGAAGCTGCTCGAGGCGGACACCCGGCACGAGGTGCCGTCCGTGCGCACCGACAGCCTGGTCCTCAACACCGGCGGCGGCCTCTTCGCCGACGCCGCGCTGCGCGCCGCCGCCCGTGCGGCCGTGGACGGCTCCGCGCTCGTCGACTCCGTCTTCGGCGGGTATGCCGATCCCGCGCAGGGCCTGTTCGGGCCCGCTGTTCCCTGGGCCGCCGAGGACCGCGTCGAGGTGACCGGCCGCGCCGAGGCCGCGACCGCCGCTCAGGTGAAGTCCAAGACGAAGGGCAAGACCCTGCGGCTGGCCACCTACACCAACCGCGCCGAGCTTCCTGAGGCCGCCAGCGTGCTCCAGCAGCAGCTGGAGAAGGCCGGGTTCACGGTGAAGCAGGACGTGCGCGAGTACACGCAGATGGAGTCCGACCTCCTCGCCGGCAAGTACGACGCGCTCGTCTTCTCCCGGGTGACGCTCCTCGACACCGGGGACGCGGTCGCGTACCTGGCCAGCGACTACATGAGCGACGGCGTCTACAACATCGCGGGTCTGAAGGACGCGGCCGTGGACAAGGCCGTCAAGGCGGCGGCCGGGGAGGGCGACACGGAGCAGCGCCGGAAGAAGATCATGGAAGCCGAGGCGGAGATCCTGCGCACCGACGCCGTGGTGCCGCTGGTCCACGAGCAGGTCGTGCAGGGCATCGCCACCGACGTGGAGGGCGTGCTCCTCGACCCGCGCGAGCGCTCCCTCGTCGACATCGACACGCAGCTGAAGTAACCCCGGATGAGCGCCACTTACGGCAGCGCCGCCCGTCCTGTCCTGTGGCGGGCGGCGCTCGGTCGCGTCGCCGCCGGGGCCGGCCTGCTGACCGCGGTGGCCGTGCTGCCCTGGCTGTCCGGGACCGACCCCGCGCTGACGGTGCTGCGGGCCCGTTCCGCCGACCAGGATCCGACTCCGGAGCAACTGGCCGCCGTACGCGAACAGCTGGACCTGGATCAAGGACCCTTCGCCCACCTCCTGCACTGGATCGGCGGTCTGCCGCGTGGCGACGCGGGCGTCTCCTGGGTGTCCGGTGAGCAGGTGCTGCCCCAGATCGCCACCGGGCTCTCCGTCTCGCTCACGCTGATGCTGGGCGCGCTGGTGGTCACGCTCGTGGTGGCCGCGCTGGTCTGCGCCCGTACGATCGTCCTCGGCTCCCGGCGACGCCTGCGCCAGGACCGTACGGGCACGGGGGCCGCTGTCCTGGCCGCGCTGCCGAAGTTCCTGCTGGCCTCGCTGCTGGCGACGGTGTGCGGGGTGTGGTGGGGCTGGTTCCCGTCCAGCGGCTGGGAGGGGCCGCAGTGGATGGTGCTGCCCTCGCTCGCCCTCGGCATCCCGTCCGGGGCGATGATCGGCGGGCTGCTCGACCAGTCGCTGCCGGCCGCCTTCCACGAACCGTGGGCGCGAACGGCGTACGCCTCCGGGCTGCCACCGAGTCACCTCGCCCGGAACGCGTTGCGGCGCACGCTGCCGGGCGTCCTGCCCCAGTTCCTGCCGACCGTCGTGGCGCTCGTCGGCGGCGCGGTCGCGGTGGAGAAGATCTTCAACATTCCGGGGCTCGGCCGGCTCGCCCTGGAGGCCGCGATCGCCCAGGACCTGCCGGTACTGCAGACCGCGACGCTGGCCCTGGTGCTGCTCGGTGTGGCCGCCGGTGTCGCCGTACGGGCGCTGCGCCACACCCTCATCGGCAAGCCGCTGCGCGACGGTGCCCTGCCCACCCTGCACCGGCCCCGCCTCACCCCACCGCGCTCGCTGCGGTGGGTCGCCGGAGGCTGTGCGCTCGCCCTGCTCGCCCTCGTCGTGGCCGGACTGCTGCGCGACCCCTTGGAGGTGGACACGGCGGCACGACTGCTGCCACCCTCCGCCGCGCACCCCCTGGGCACGGACTCACTGGGCCGCGATCTGCTGGCCCGGCTGGGGCACGGGGCGCTCCGCACGGCGGGCGTGGCCCTCGCGGTGACGGCGGTCAGCGCCGTGACCGGGCTGCTGCTCGGCATGGTGCCCCGGGCGAGCGCCGGTCTCACAGAGGTGGTGACGACCCTGCCGGCCGTGCTCGCGGGACTGCTCATCGCGGGCGTGACCGGTCCGTCGGTGTGGGGGGCGGCGTGCGCGGTGTGCGTGGTCGGTTGGACGCCGTACGCCGCCCAGACCGGCGCGCTGGTCGAACAGGAACGCGCGAGCGGTCACATCGCCGCGGCGGTCACGATGGGCGCCGGACGCCTGCACCTGCTGCGCCGCCATCTGCTGCCCGCGGTCGGACCGGCCCTCCTGCGCAACGCCCTGCTGCGGCTGCCCACCACCGTCCTGGTGCTGGCCTCGCTGGGCTTCCTGGGACTGGGCGAGCAGCCGCCCACGCCGGAGTGGGGGCGGCTGCTGTCGGAGAACCAGCCGTACGTCGAGCTGGCGCCGTGGACCGTGCTGGGGCCGGCCGGTGCGCTGGTTCTGCTGTCCGTGCTGGCCGTCTCGGGCAGCGTGCTGGGACAGCGGCGCTAAGGGCGAGAGCCTGGTGGTCCTGAGTCGGTCACCCGGTGCACGGCGGCCTCGAAGGCGGCCGTGCCCTTGCCGCCCACTCCAGCATCGCGTCCGGCCGGGCGCTCACCGCGTCTCCCGGCGGCAGGTGTGCGGCACTCGGCGATCCCCTCGATCCGGGTGACGAGGACCGAACCGTCCCGCAGATAGCGGGCGGGCTTGCGGGCATGGCCCGACCCCGCCCGGAGTACCGGTGGCGATCACGTCGCCGGGCACCAGCGTGACGATCTCGGACAGGTACGCGACCAGCGTGGCCGGATCGAAGACGAGGTCACCGGTGTCGGCCAGAAGGCCGTTGACCAGGCGCGGGATGCGGGCCTGACGGTCGAGCCCGGAAGTCCGTCGCCTCGCCGCTCGTGCATGAGGGCGGCGAAGTCGCGGACGTGCCGGACAGTGAGCTCACCGAGAATTACCCGCGTCCGCGGACCGCGATGACGGCCCTCACGTACATCACGGGCGGAGTCGGATCCGCTCTGCTCGGACAGGACACGCCGCTCACGATCGCCGTGAAGGCGGTGATCCCGCTCCTCGGGTAGCGCCCGTCCGCATGCGCAGCCGGTGTCATCGATGATCAGCAAACCGTCTGGACCGAGGCGTACGGCGACGTAGTCGCGCAGGTCGTCCCGGACCGCGTCCGCTTCCCGGGCCCCGTTCTGCCGGTCTACAGCCCCGCGGGATCACGGTGTCCCGCATACCCGGCCAGCCGTTCCTCCGACCCAGCGTCGCCAGCGCTCCCGCACATGGTCTCGCGTCCGCCATCGCGGATCCGCCCGCCCGAACCCGGCCCGCCACCCGAGCCCGCGTGGCCGACTTCTGTCAAGACACACCCTTGACCGGACCCACTCCCCCTTGGACCATGTTGCGTATCGCTCGCCTTGTTGCTCATTGCGCACCGCTGGAGGATGCCATGCCCCCTCGCCCCCACCCCGGCCGCGAGTTCGTCCTCACCCTCTCCTGTCCCGACCAGGCCGGACTGGTCCACGCCGTCAGCGGCTTCCTGGTCGAGCACTCCGGGAACATCCTGGAGAGCCAGCAGTTCGACGACCGCTTGCAGGGCCGCTTCTTCATGCGTGTGCACTTCGACGTCTCCGACCCGGAGACGTCACTCGAGCGCCTGCGCGCCGGTTTCGCCCCGCTGGCCGAGGCCTACCGGATCGACTGGCGGCTGCACGACGCGGCCGCCCCCACCCGCGCCCTGATCATGGTCTCCAAGTACGGCCACTGCCTCAACGACCTGCTGTTCCGCAAGAGCACCGGCGCCCTCAACATCGAGGTCCCGGCGATCGTCTCCAACCACCGGGACTTCGAGCCGCTCGCGCAGAGCCACGGCATCCCCTTCCACCACATCCCCGTCACACCGCAGACCAAGGCGGAGGCGGAAGCGCAACTGCTGGAGTTGATGGAGCGGTTCGAGATCGACCTCGTGGTCCTCGCCCGCTATATGCAGATCCTCTCGGACGACCTGTGCAAGCGACTCGAGGGCCGGGCCATCAACATCCACCACTCCTTCCTCCCCAGCTTCAAGGGGGCCCGCCCCTACCTCCAGGCCCACCAGCGGGGAGTCAAGCTGGTCGGGGCCACCGCCCACTACGTCACCCCCGACCTGGACGAGGGGCCCATCATCGAGCAGGACGTCCTCCGCGTGACCCACTCCCACGACCCCGACGAGCTGGTCACCATGGGCCGGGACGTCGAGGCCCGGGTCCTCGCGCGCGCCGTGCAGTGGCACACCGAGAGCCGCATCCTGCTCAACGGCCACCACACCGTGGTCTTCCGCTGACGCACCCGTTCCGCGTCCCTGTACACCGCCTTTTCGGCCGGCTGAGGAGTCGTACCTGATGTCCGTTCTGAACACGTCCCTGCACGAGCTCGACCCGGAGGTCGCCGCCGCGGTC
>NZ_JBEOVF010000068.1:0-45035 GCF_040295365.1 Streptomyces sp. NPDC002838
CCCCTGGTCGGGGGGGGTTCCCCCGGCGGGGGGCCCCCCGCCACTCACCCGGGCCGGCCCCCCACCTCAGGCGTACGGCCGTCGGAATCACGCGCTTCTAGCCCGGCGTGCCAGCTCTACCTTGAGTGGTCCCGCTCGGCAGCTGGAGACGGCTTACGGCATCAGCCCTTGGACGTCGGGCTCGCCGAAGGCCTCGCGCCCTTCTTCAGGAAGCCCATGTCCTCGTAGACCGGCGTCTCGAAACCGAAGGCTCCGGCGTTCACCAGGTTCTTCCGCGCGGCCGTCAGCTGGGGACGCTGGTAGAGGGGGATCGACCCGGCGGCGGCCCAGATGCGGGAGTCGGCCTTGCGGATCAGGCTCCGGTTCTCGCCCTCGTCGAGGGTGCCGATGGCCTGGTCGAAGAGCTGGTCGACCTGGTCGGTGCCGACGCGGGTGAAGTTCTGCTCGACGTTCAGGGAGCCGTCGGCGGCCGGGACGGGCTTGGCGAAGATGGGGCGGGCGTCGGTCGCGGGGAAGGCGGAGGTGGGCCAGGAGTACAGGGCGAGGTCGTACTGGCCGGACGCGATGTGGTCCTTGAAGTAGCTCTCGTCGGAGACCTTGGAGACCTCGGTACGGATGCCGACCTTCTCCAGCATGCGGCTGATACGGCCGGCGACGGTGCGCAGCGTCTGCGAGCCGGGGCTCGAGGGGAGCACGAAGCGGAGCGTGAGCGGCTTGCCGTCCTTGGCGAGCGGACGGGCCGCGGCGCCCGCGGGGGCGGCGGTGCCCATGGGGGCGTAGGCGCCGGGGGCTCCGCCCGGCTTCAGGTTGTTCTCGTACTGCTTGCCTTCCTGAGCGAGCTGGGTCGAGCCGTCCTCGTGCTTCTTGTCGTGGTCGGCTTTGTTGTCCGCGTTGCTCTCGTTGTCCTTACCCTCCTTGCTCTCCTTGGTCTCTTTGCTCTCCTTAATCTCCTTGCCCTCGTCGCCCTCGTCGTTCTCGCCGACGATGTACGTCCCCTCGTCGCCGCCTTCCGACTTCTTCTCCTCGTCCTTCTCGCCCTTCTCGCCCTTCTCGCCCTCCGCCCCGGCCGCGTTCTCCCCCTTCTTCTTCTCCTTCTTGAGGGGCCCGCCGGGCACCCACCCCGCGTCCGCGAGCAGCGCCTGCGCCTCCTCGGTGTCCTGGTCGCCGAGCGCGCCGCTGTTGTCGGCGTAGGCCGCCTGGCCGGACAGCGCGAGGTGGCTGCCGACGGGCACCGCGGGCAGCCCCAGGGGCTTGAGTACGGCCTTGGCCAGTTCCTCGCGATCGAGGGCGCGGGCGACGGCACGGCGGACGCGCTCGTCGGCGAGCGGACCGGCGGCGCCGTTGAGGGCGAGCTGGGTGTAGGCGGGCTCCAGGGACTTGCGGACCTCGTAGCCGAGGAGGGCCGCCTGCTGACGCTCGTACTCGGTGATCTTCCCGGCCTGCTTCCCGGGCTTCTTCTCGGCGGAGCCGCCCGGCCCCTGGAGCGGGGTGGCCGTGCCCTTGCCCCGGGAGCGGGCGGCGAGGGTGATGCGCCCGGCGGCCTCGGGGTCGATCTCGGCCAGGTCGAGCTTCCCGGCGGCCAGCTCGGCGGCCCGCTTGTCGCGGGGCACGGCGCGCAGCTCGATCTCGGAGAGCCTGGCGGGGCGGCCCCACCAACGCGGATTGCGGGTGAGGGTGACCTTGTCGTCCTTGCTGTCGACCTTCTTCACGGTGAAGGGACCGGCGGTGACCTTCAGCTTCCGCCTGGCCCCGTCGTTGAAGGAGTCCGGCGTGCCCATGACGTCCTTCGGGTACAGCGGCGAGAACAGCGACTTCCAGTCGGCGTACGGCCGCCCGAAGGTGACCCTGACCTCCAGGTCGTTCGCCCCGCGCTCGATCTTCTCGATGCGGTCGTAGCCGGCGTTGCGGGCGGTCCAGTAGGCGGTGTCCTTGCCGGACAGGGCGCGCCACTGGGCGGCGAAGTCGGCGGCGCCGATCTCCCGGCCGTCGCTCCACACGGCCTGCTGGTTCAGCTTGTACAGCACGACCTGCTTCGGCTCGGTCTCGACGACCTCGGCGGACTCCAGGTGGTCGGGGTTGCGTTCCGGCCGTCCGTTCTCGTCCAGCCGGAACATCGACGGCAGCACGGCCTGGGCGATCCGGGTGGTGGCCGCGTCGGCGTCGGCCTGGAAGGTGTTCAGCGTCTCCGGTACGGCGTCCACGGCCCAGCGCAGGGTGCCGCCGTCGGCGACCCGGGCGCGGGCGGCGGGTGCGATGTCCTGCCCGGCGAGCGGCTTGCCCGCCTTGTCCTCGGAGCTGCATCCGGCGAGCGCGGATACCGCGAGCGCGCCCGCGGTGAGGAAGGCGACCGAGCGCATGACTGTGCCAGGTCCTCTCGTGCCAGACCCCGCGCGGCAGGCGGGAGATTGGCGAGAGGGCCTAGGTCCGACGCCGTCGTGGGCCATCTGTGTGTACCTCCGGAAGCCGCGGCACGGGAGAAAGGGGTTATCGTCCCTTTTGGGGGTATATGGAGCTGATCAGATCTACGGCCACACACTGAAGAGGAAAGGGTTCACCAACCGAAGGCGACACGACGACGAGAGCCGGGAAGCCCACCCGTACGGCGCAACGCGACGGGGTCCGAGGGGGCGCGGCCCCCGAAGACGGCAACCGCTCCACACGCCGCACGCACCAACGCACCCCAGCCAATCCATGCACACCGCTTCCCACCGGCCGGTGTGACGCGCAACACTCACAGGCGCATGAACGTTGCTGCCTTGGGCCTGAGAACCCGCGGAAGTGAGGGCAAGTCATGTCCGTGCACGACGAACTGACGTCAGTCCAGCGTTGCCTCGACGACCTGAACCGGTCGGTGCGGCGCCTGGAACAGCAGATCGGCGGAGGCGGCCTGGAGATCCGCCGGGTCCGCACCGACGCCGAGCACCTGCGCGAGAGCGTCGCGCTACTGCGTGAGGCGGCCTCCACGCCCGCCGCGCCCAAGCGCCCCGATCTCGTGACCATCCCCGACACGCCGTACGACGACTCACTGTGGATCGACTCGGACGACGAGGGACTCGGCGCCCGCGACCGCCACGCCCCCTGAGCCGACCCGAGCCGTCCTGAACCGACCGGAGTCATGAATTGGCCACTGGTACGGAGCCCCCCGCCACAGAACCCCATCCGACCAGCGGCGGCGTAAGAACACCTACGCGCGCCGCGATCGCCGCCCCGCATCTGCGGACCGACCGCTGGTGGCTGGCCCCGGCCGCCACCGCCGCCGGCCTGCTGGCCTTCGTCGTCTACTCGACCTGGCGGGCCTTCGCCGGCACGGACTACTACGCGGCGCCGTACGTCTCGCCGTTCTACTCGCCATGCCTGGCGGAGCGCTGCGAGCCGATGCGCGCGGGGCCCAACTGGGAGATCTTCGGAAGCTGGTGGGGCCTGTCCCCCGCGATCATCATCCTGATCTTCCCGCTCGGCTTCCGCCTGACCTGCTACTACTACCGCAAGGCCTACTACCGGGGCTTCTGGATGTCGCCCCCGGCCTGCGCGGTCGCCGAGCCGCACAAGAAGTACACCGGCGAGACCCGCTTCCCGCTGGTCCTGCAGAACATCCACCGGTACTTCTTCTACGCCGCGATCCTCGTCGCCGGGATCCTGACCTACGACACCGTGCTCGCCTTCCGCGACGAGAACTACGAGTGGGGCCACATGGGCCTCGGCACCCTGGTGTTCCTGGTCAACATCGTGCTGATCTGGGCGTACACGCTCTCCTGCCACTCGTGTCGGCACATCGTCGGCGGCAAGCTCAAGCACTTCTCCAAGCACCCGGTGCGCTACCGGACGTGGCAGTGGATCGGGAAGCTGAACGCCCGGCACATGCTGCTGGCCTGGACGTCGTTGGTGAGCGTCGCGCTCGCCGACTTCTACGTCTATCTCGTCGCGTCCGGTGCTTTCGACGATCCGAGGTTTTTCTGATGTCCGTGGTCGACCGACAGGAGTGGGACGTCGTCGTGGTCGGCGCCGGCGGTGCCGGGCTGCGCGCGGCCATCGAGGCGCGCGAGCGCGGCGCCCGTACGGCGGTGATCTGCAAGTCGCTGTTCGGCAAGGCGCACACGGTGATGGCCGAGGGCGGCATCGCGGCGGCGATGGGCAATGTCAACGCGGGCGACAACTGGCAGGTCCACTTCCGCGACACCATGCGCGGCGGCAAGTTCCTCAACCAGTGGCGGATGGCCGAGCTGCACGCACAGGAGGCCCCGGAGCGGGTGTGGGAGCTGGAGACCTGGGGCGCCCTCTTCGACCGTACGAAGGACGGCCGGATCTCGCAGCGCAACTTCGGCGGCCACGAGTACCCGCGGCTCGCCCATGTCGGCGACCGTACGGGCCTGGAGCTGATCCGCACCCTCCAGCAGAAGATCGTCTCGCTCCAGCAGGAGGACCACCGGGAGACGGGCGACTACGAGTCGCGGCTGAAGGTGTACCAGGAGTGCACGGTCACCCGGGTCCTCAAGGACGGGAACCGTGTCTCGGGGGTCTTCGCCTACGACCGCGAAACCGGCCGTTTCTTCGTCCTCGAAGCACCCGCCGTAGTGATCGCGACCGGCGGCATCGGCAAGTCCTTCAAGGTGACGTCGAACTCGTGGGAGTACACGGGCGACGGCCACGCGCTGGCGCTGCTGGCCGGGGCACCCCTCCTCAACATGGAGTTCGTGCAGTTCCACCCGACGGGCATGGTCTGGCCGCCGTCGGTGAAGGGCATCCTGGTCACCGAGTCGGTGCGCGGCGACGGCGGGGTCCTGAGGAACTCCGAGGGCAAGCGGTTCATGTTCGACTACATCCCCGACGTCTTCAAGGAGAAGTACGCCCAGTCGGAGGACGAGGGCGACCGCTGGTACGAGGACCCGGACAACAACCGGCGTCCCCCCGAGCTGCTCCCCCGCGACGAGGTGGCGCGGGCGATCAACGCCGAGGTCAAGGCGGGCCGCGGTTCCCCGCACGGCGGCGTCTTCCTGGATGTGTCCACCCGTATGCCGGCCGAGGTCATCCGCCGCCGCCTGCCCTCCATGTACCACCAGTTCAAGGAGCTGGCCGACGTCGACATCACCGCGGAGCCGATGGAGGTCGGCCCCACCTGTCACTACGTGATGGGCGGTATCGCCGTCGAGTCCGACACCGCCGCCGCACGCGGGGTGCCGGGCCTGTACGCGGCCGGTGAGGTGGCGGGCGGCATGCACGGCTCCAACCGCCTCGGCGGCAATTCCCTCTCCGACCTGCTGGTCTTCGGACGCCGGGCGGGCTGGCACGCGGCCGAGTACGCGACGGGGCTCGCGGCCGGCCGCCCGTCGGTGGACGACGTCCAGGTGGACGCCGCCGCCGCCGAAGCCCTGCGCCCCTTCTCGGCCGAGAGCGAGGAGCCGGCCTCCGGCCCGCCGGAGAACCCGTACACCCTCCACCAGGAACTCCAGCAGACGATGAACGACCTCGTCGGCATCATCCGCCGCGAGACCGAGATGAAGCAGGCCCTGGAGAAGCTGGCCGACCTGCGCGTACGGGCCCGGCGGGCCGGCGTGGAGGGCCACCGCCAGTTCAACCCCGGCTGGCACCTCGCCCTGGACATGCGGAACATGCTCCTGGTCAGCGAGTGCGTGGCCCGGGCCGCGCTGGAGCGCACGGAGTCGCGCGGCGGCCACACCCGCGAGGACCACCCGACGATGGACCGCAAGTGGCGCCGCCTCAACCTGCTGTGCCAACTCACCGACCCGACGGGCGGGTTGGCGGCGACGGACCCGGTCAGCGGCCAGATCGACCTCGTACGGGAGACCACCGAAGCCATCCGTCCCGACCTGCTCGCCCTCTTCGACAAGGAGGAGCTGGTCAAGTACCTCGCCGAAGAGGAGCTGTACGAATGAGCAGCTACGACGCCCACTTCAAGGTGTGGCGGGGTGACGTCGAGGGAGGCGGCCTGGAGGACTACAAGGTCGAGGTGAACGACGGCGAGGTCGTCCTCGACATCATCCACCGCCTCCAGGCCACCCAGGCCCCCGATCTCGCCGTCCGCTGGAACTGCAAGGCGGGCAAGTGCGGTTCGTGCTCGGCGGAGATCAACGGGCGCCCGCGTCTGATGTGCATGACCCGCATGTCGGTGTTCACCCGCGAGGAGACGATCACCGTCACGCCCCTGCGCGCCTTCCCCGTCGTACGGGATCTGGTCACGGACGTCGGCTTCAACTACACCAAGGCGCGCGAGGTGCCGTCCTTCGTGCCGCCGGAGGGGCTCGGCCCGGGCGAGTACCGGATGATGCAGGAGGACGTGGACCGGTCGCAGGAGTTCCGCAAGTGCATCGAGTGCTTCCTGTGCCAGGACACCTGCCATGTGGTCCGCGACCACGAGGAGAACAAGACGGCGTTCGCCGGCCCGCGCTTCCTGATGCGGGTCGCGGAACTGGACATGCATCCGCTGGACGCGGCGGCCGAGACCGGCCTCGACCGCAAGAAGGCCGCCCAGGACGAGCACGGCCTCGGTTACTGCAACATCACCAAGTGCTGCACGGAGGTCTGCCCCGAGGGCATCAAGATCACGGACAACGCGCTGATCCCGTTGAAGGAGCGGGCCGTCGACCGCAAGTACGACCCGCTCGTGTGGCTCGGGAACAAGATCCGGCGGCGGTCCTCGTCAGGCTGAGGCCCTCTTCGTCATGCTGAGGCCCTCAGATATCCCGAGTGCGCCACCTGGCCGAGGAAGGTGAACCGGGTGTCGGTGGCCATGTGCTTCTCGAAGGCCTCCTTGATGCCGGGCCACTTGGGGTGCCCGAAGTCGTCCAGCACGACGATCCCGCCGGGCGCGACGATCTGCTCGGCCCACCTCAGGTCCGCCGCGACACCGGCGGCGGAGTGGTCGCCGTCGACGATGACCACGCCGTAGGCACGGTCGGAGACCAGGGCACGCACCTCGGGGTCCTCCGAGAACCCCTGCTGGATCCGCGCCGCGGCACCGGCCGCGCCCGCCAGGGCCAGGTTGGTGCGCACCGCGGCACCCTGCACGGGCGTGCCCGACGCGTCGTCGCCGATGGAGGTCCCGGGCTGCAACTGCGTGCCCGCGAGCGGGTCGACGATCGTCAGCCGCGGCTCACGCCCAGCGCGCTCCATCATCCGGATCAGGGACGCGCCGAACATCCCGTACAGCGTGCCGATCTCCAGGACGTCGTCGTTCGGCGGCTTGAGCAGCGGTACGGCGGACAGCTTGCCGACGATGTTCATGGTGCCGCCGGCGATCCGGCCGACCCCGAGCGCCTCCATCGCGATGAGCAGCCGGAACGCCTGGGCGACATTGCGCTCGGCACCGTCCTTGTCCCCGGTCACCTGGGCCAGCTCGGTGATCGTGCGGTTGAGGTGGGGCCCGGACGGCAGCCGGGAGGCGCCGCGCCCGGTCCCGTCGAAGAACAGCTCCAGGGGCCGCTGGCGGTTGCGCAGCTGCTTGAGTTCCTGCTGCAACGCGGCGTCGGGAGTGCTCGTGGCGACCGGTGTCTTTCCGGCGGCCGAGGCGTTCTGGAGGGCGCGGCGAACATGGCGCTCGATGCGCTGATCGATGAGGTCGGCTATCGGGCGCAGAGCACGCCGGGCAGCCTTGCTGGTGAGTAACGCTCGCATCCGTGGACCGTAGGGCGCGCACAGATCGCTCACAACTAACAGATGTCCCCCTGCGGACGAAGCACGCATGACGTCTGGGCTACGGGATGCCAAACCGTGTCGCCCGACCAGTTCCAGTGCCCTGCGCAGGTTGTGCTCGGCGATGGCGCGCATGAACTCCGGGTCGGGGAAGTCGCCGTCGAGGAGGCGGAGGGGGCCGGACACCAGACCCAGGTGCATGGACAGGCGGTAGAGGCGGAGGCGGTCCTCGTCCATGTCCGGTGCGCGCAGGGCGTCGTAGTGCGGGCCGAAGCGCAGCCGCAGGAACACGTGCTCCAACTCCACGTCGAAGTAGCGGCTGGGGCTTTCGGGTGCCGGTCACGCGTCGGATCGTGACACCCGGCCCGGTCGGCCGCAGCCGGTTTTCAGCGCGGCTGGTTCCTCACCGCACCCAGCCCTCCCGGTACGCCGTCCAGTCCTTCTCCTTCGCCGCGAAGTCCACGTACAGGGCGACGCCGAAGTTGGCGCGGTCGGCGTCCGTGCGGGACAGGCCGAGGCGGACGCCTCGCACGGCGGCGGGCACGGTCTCGGCGTGGCTCCAGTGGCCGAACCGGTTCTCGTGGAAGAAGGGGAGCCCCATGAGCAGGTCGGTGGACTGCGGGGTGACCTCCAGGGCCAGCGAGGTCTGCTGGGCGACGTAACCGCCGTACGTGCTCTCCAACGGCTGGATGGTGTCGTACGACATCACCGCGATCTGGTCGACACGGCGGGCGACCTGCCCGAAGAACTCCTGCGACCACCACTTCGGGTGCCCGGTGAACGTCCCCCAGAAGGAGTGGAAGGCCGGAACCGGGTCGATCTGGTGGGCGGCGATCGACAGCTGCGCGTCCTGCGCGCGGGTGACGCGGCGCAGGGAGTCGAGAAGGGTGAGGTAGTCGCGGTCGCCGGAGTGCAGTGGCTCCAGGTCGAAGTGGACGCCGTCGAAGCCGACGGCCAGGATCTGCCGGGTGGAGGCGACGACGGCTGCGCGCGTCGCGGGGCGTTCCAGCCGCATCCCGTCCGGGCTCTCGGTGGCGAGCACGTCACCGAGCCAGGCCTGGACCCGTATGCCGGGTGCTTCGCGGTGCACTGCGTCGATGAACCAACGTGCCCGCGGATAGACCGACGCGGGCAGCGTGCCGTCGTGCTCCAGGGGCCCGGAGTGGACGTACAGGTCGCGGATTCCGGTGGTCTCCAGGCGGCGGGCGAGGGCGGTGACGTCAGCGCCCTTCTTACGGCCGTCGACCCAGGCGTGGCCGAGCCAGATCGCGTCCTTGTTCCTCGTGTAGGTGCCGTCCGCCGGGTCGCCGGTGTAGTTCACGCGGAGGGCGATCTCGGCGGCGAGGAGCGGGAGGAGGATGACGAGGACGAGGGTGAGGGCGGTACGGCGGGCCCAGCGGAGCCAGGGGCGGCGGCTGGGTCTGGGCTCCGGTGGGGCCTGCTCGCCGTCACTGTCGGCGGCGGCTGGGTCGTTTCCCCTGCTCTCCTGATCCTGATCCTGATCCTGATCCGGTTCCTGCTCCTGATCCTGTTCCTGCTCCTGCGCTGCTTCCATCCCCATCCCCCCAGAACGTTCCATTGTGCGTTCCCCTCCCCCATAGGCCACTAGGCCACCACTGGCGTACCCCCACCCACCCCACCCCGGTCGCGAGCTCGCATTCCTCCCCATACGCTCCGAAATGTGACGCCATCGTCGATCCGGGGCCGGCCGCGGCGCGCCGCCTCGCACATATGCGTGCGGGTGGCGCTCGCCGTACTGGGCGGTGCGGTCGGGGTGGCGTGGCTGGTGTTGCCGGGGATGACGATCAGCACGGACACTCCGGTTGCGATCCACGGGGCCGGACCCACCGCGAGCGCGAGCGCCGCCGCGCAGGAGGACGAGGAGACATCCGCCGCCGACCTCGTCCTGCCACTCGTCGTGGTGGCCGCGGCCGTCGCCCTGGCGGGCTACGGATACATACGCCGCACCCGACGGGCCAGAACCCGTACGACACCCGGCGGCACCCTCGCCGCACCCCCCGCCGGCTGGACCCCGCCCCTGACCGACCTGGACGACCAATCCCGCGCCTTTCTGACCGAGGCCGACGACTGGATCCGCACCAGCCGCGAGGAACTCGGCTTCGCCGAGGCCCGTTTCGGAGCGGAGGCCGCCGCCCCCTTCACGCAGGCCGTACAGGCTGCGGAGTCGGAACTGACGGCCGCCTTCCGGATACGCCGGCAGTACGAGGCCGGCGTCCCGACGGACGAGACGTCCCGGCGACAGGCACTCACGGGAATCGTGGGCCGATGCCAGGAGTCGGGCCGACGCCTGGACGCCGAGGCACCCGCCTTCGACCAACTCCGCGCCTTGGAGCGGGAGATCGACGAGGCACTGACAGTGGCGGAGGAACGCTTCCGCGACCTCACCGGGCGTACGGCGACCACGGAGGCGACGCTCACCAACCTCGCCAGGCTGTACGCACCTTCCGCCACCGCCCCGGTCACCGGATACTTCGAACAGGCCAAGGACCGCCTGCTGTTCGCCACCGTCCACCTCAACCAGGCCCGCCAGAAGGCCGACTTGGACGATGCGGAAGAGGCGGCCGGCCACCTGCGCGCCGCCGAGGGCGGAATCGCCCAGGCCGCCGTCTTCGTGGACGGCATCGACCGACTCGCCGCCGAGCTGAGATTCGCCGCGGAGCTGGTGCCGGCCGCGTTGACGGGGGCGGAGGCGGAGCTTTGGGAGGTGCGGGGGGTGCTGCCGGCCGCCGAGGAGTGGGCGCAGCCGGCGGACGCGGGGATGGGCGCCGTGGCTGGTGCGGTGCCGGAGGCCGGACCGGGTGCGGTGCCGGACTCCGCTCTGCTGGGCATCCCCGTGGGAGAGCTGCGGTCGCGGGTCCTGCACGCCGACGCCGTGCTGGCCTCCGTACGACAGGAGCTGACCGGCGGGCGTCCGTACGACCCGCTGGCCGTCCTGAGCCGGGTGGTGGAGGCCCTCGCCCCGGCCACCACCGGCCGGTCCGGGGCCCTCCCGGCGGCCGCCCGCCTCACCGCGGGCAGCGCCACCGCCGCCGCGGACGCCTTCATCACCACGCACCGGGGCGAGGTGGGCGCCGACGCCCGCATCCGGTTCGCGGCAGCGAACCAGGACCTGCTGGACGCCACGACCCTCACCGACCTGGTACGCGCCCACACCCTGGCCCGGCACGCCCACGACCTCGCGGAGCAGGACGTGCGGGTGCACGGCACGCCGATCGCCGGGCGGCCCGAGCATGCGCTCGCGAACGGGGCCGGTGGCGCTGTCGCGGGCGGCGTCCTGCTGAGCGGCGGCCGACCCGCGAGCTTCGGCGGACCGCGCACACGGAATCGTCGCAACTTCCTACTGCGGTAAGGCATTTCTGCCTTGGACAGCCCCGCAAGCCCATTTGTATGATGATCCGATCTTGGTGTGAGTTGGTCCGCTGACGCGCGGACGAGCGGGGGCGGTTGAGCGTGATCAAGCCGGAGCAGATACCCCAGTTCACGGGTAACCTGCCGCAACTGGAGATTGACTACGCGGACTTGAAGAAGGACGCCGGTCATGTCCGTAAGACCGGCGAGGATGTGCATTCGCAGTTCCAGGGATTGTCGGCGTACTACACGGCTCCGGAGGCGGAGCAGTTGTTCGCGACGACGAAGCCGGTGAAGGAGCGGGCGGACGATTTCGCCACGGACCTGGAGACGGTGTCGTCGGCCCTGGAGTCGTACGCGACGGAGATCCGGCCGCTGGACGCCAAGCTGAAGGAACTCAAGGCCAAGGCCGTCACGTTCGTCGACTCCGTCAAGGACGACGACGAGTGGGAGTACGACGGCGACAAGGTCGACGAGCACAACCAGCTGCGAGACGAGATCACCGCGACGGTGGCGGCGTTCTGGGCCGCGGAGCGGACCTGCCACAACAAGATCACCGCCTTGTGGGGCGGGACGCAGATGGTCGCCGGGGACGGCTCCGACCGCAAGGACCAGTACGGCTTCTCCGCCGAGGACATGAAGAACGCCCAGGTGCCCTGGGGCGACCCGGTGGAGGAGAAGCACCACTGGTACGAGGTCGGCCACTGGGTGAAGTCCTTCGTCTGGGACGGCCTCATCGTCGACGGCATCTGGGGCACCATCAAGGGCCTCGGCACCCTGGTCGGGTTCGGCGGCTGGGAGGCCATGGGCCAGGCCTGGAAAGGCCTGGCCCAGCTGGCCACCGGCCTGGCGATCACCGCAATTCCGGGGGCGGGCGCGCTGTTCTGGACGCTGCCGGACGACAAGATGCCCTCCTGGCTGCGGGACTCCCGTACAGCGATGAAGGAGACGGGCAAGGCGCTGGTGGCGTGGGACGAGTGGGGCAAGAACCCCGCCCGCGCGGCCGGAGCGGTCACCTTCAACGTCCTGACCACCGTCTTCACCGGTGGGGCGGGTGCCGGTGTGGCGGGTGCGGGCAAGGCGGGTGCGGTGGCCAAGGCGCTGTCCGTGGCGGGCAAGGCGGGCCGCGTCATCGACCCGATGACCTACATCGCCAAGGGCGCGGGCGCCGGATTGTCGAAGATCGGCGACATCAGTGCGGCCCTGAAGGGCGTCGGGAACATCGACATCCCCGCCCTCCCCGACAACGCGATCACCCTGCCTGAAGGCACCGTCCGACTGCCCGACGGCACGGTGAACCTGCCCGAGGGCGCGACGATCCCCGACGGCGCGACCCGTCTCCCGGACGGCAACATCAAGCTGCCCGACGACACCCCGGTCCTGCCTGCGGGGGCAGAGCGGCTGAACACGCCCGAGGGCGAGCCGATGCTGTTCGTCGACCGCGAGGGCAACATCCTGGACGAGCGAGGCACCGTCCAGATGGACGCCAAGGCCCCCGGCCCCACGGACATCGTGGACCGGCCGTCGGCCGGCGACCCGCCTGCGGGCGCGGACGTGCCACGCGTGGACTCCCCGGTCAGGGAACCGGCCCTGGTCGGCGCGGCCACCAACACCGCCGATCAGGCGGGCCAGCACATCCGCCTCGGCGACAGCGTGGACAACAACCTCGGCGACGTCGGCCGGGTCGGCGCGGACATCCCCACCACCCCAGCGGTCCACGCAGGCGGCGACCTTCCCGGCACCGGGCTGGGCGACAACCTCCCCGGCGGCACCGCCGGCAATCTCCCCGGAGGCGGAGTCGGCGACAGCCTGCCGACCAACAGCCTCGACCACCACACGCCCAGCACCATCCCGGACAGCCAGGTACCCGGCGCCGGAACAGCCGACCATCGGCCCGCCAGCCACACCAACGACCTCGGCACCGGTGGTACCGGTCCCGGTGGCCACGACCTGCCCGGCGGCAGCACCACCGACGGACTGCCCGGTCACGGCCCCGAAATACCTCCAGGCGGCAGCAGCCTGGACGACCTCGGTGGGGCCGGCGACGACGCGCTCGGTGATGCGGGCAGGCACGGCGATGACACGCCAACACCTGACCGCCCGTCGAGTCCTGAACGACCCCCCTTCATGCGGGACGGCGACAACCCGTACGGTCCGCCGGGTTCGCTTACCCCGGAGCAGATCAAGGAAATACAGGTTTACCGCGCAAATCACGAGCCGGGATACTTCAAGGACCACTACTACGCCGACGGTCGTCGACTCGACACAACGGTTACGGACGAAAGCGGACTCGTGCCGGTCCAACTGGACGTGGATCCCGTCACGAAGGTCAAGTCCGCGGCGTCCGATGCACCGCCCCCCATCCCCGCAAAATACGTTGACGGGGCCGAATTGGGCCGAGGCCGGCACGAAGTGCTGAGCCCGGAGACACTCCAGAAGCTGGACGAGGCGGCAGCCCACCGGAGGAGCTCAATTGACTATTCCATGAGCGCCGACCGACACCGGGGGACCCTCGGAGGAATGGACGACTCGGACTCGGCGTTGCTCGATGCCGGCAACGAGTACAAGGCCGCTATGAACGAACGTACGAAGGCGGCTGAGTCGTACGGTGAGGCGATCGCGGAACATCAGTTCATTCCCGAGCATTATCCGAACTCCACCAAGGAGACGCTGTACGGGCCCGCCAACGGCAACGACCAATTCGATCAGGTGTGGCGCCGCGAAGACGGCGGGTTCGTCGTCATCGAGGCCAAGTCGAATGTCGGCACCAAGATGGGCAAAAGGGACGTCCCCTTCCTCGATGGCAAGAGAAGCGCCATGCAAGGATCAAGGGAGTACTTCATGGATATTCTCAAGCAAATGGAAAACAGAGGTCGAAAGCATCCCAGTGAGCCCCGGCTGGCAGCCGAGCTGAAGATTGCTCTCGCCGAAGGCAAGGTGGACTACGTTCTCATAAAGGGGAAAGCCGACGGAGGTCGGTACGCTGGCTACGAGAAGCACCAGTTCAACATTGGCTGACGGGAGAGTTCTGTGACGGTGAGGGTAGCTCGGCATGGCAGCCCCGGGCCTGATGACGAGGGATACGCGCAAACCCTGGGCGAGGGACTCACGCGAACGATTGCCGTCCTGGAGCGCTCGCCACTCATGTTCGACGGGGCGATGGGAGGAGCAGACACCTACCTTCGCGCCTGCCTGGCAGTCAACCCCAACGCATCGCGCCTCCGCACCTGGGAAGCCACTGTGACCGCGATGCAGGTGAGCTCCGCGGCGTTCGCGGCGGCCGTTCAGAGGGAGGGCGCTGTTGAGTGCCGCATTTCGGATCAGATGCGGACCATCCCGGCAACAGGCCCGCAATATTACGCCAATGCAGGAAACTGGCTCACCGCGTTCTGGTTTTCGATCGTGTGCCGCGAACAGACTCGAATGACACAGCTGTGCGAAATTCCGCTCGACCTTCTGCGCTCTTCAGGGGTGGAGTACGACGAGTATGTGTACCACTGGATCGACGCCCTGCAAACATACTGGTTGGAGCGTCCGGGATTGGGCGAGAAACTCGTCACCGCGATCCAGATGTCCTCACCGGACGCAGCGCAGTTTGCCGATCGAGAAGTCTTGGACAAGATTCTGTACCAGCCGATCAACCTCTTCCACCAATTTCTGCGCAAAGATCACGACGGTTTCAATCAGGCCCTCACCGAAGCTCTGGAACTCCACAAGTCGTTCTGGACTGCATCCGAGGCACGCGAAGAAACCGTCGAGGGCTACCTCGCGCTCGGTCCCCTTGCCATCGCCTGCCTCGCCTATGACGCCAGCTTCCCGATCGACGTCGAATCCGACTACATCCCCAGCCAGTTGCTGAACCGCGCCTGGATCGGCGAATTCCCCACCTGAGCCGCCCCGAGGGGACCACGCCCCAGCAATTGGAGGAAGTGTTCCACCCTCCAACCGGAAAACCCCAGCTCAGAAGACTCACCGGTGGAACAAATCCTCCAATTGCTTCGTGATACCTGCCGCGCGAGGCCGACCTGGCAGAGGGGGAGCGGCCCGACTCTCCAGTTCCCCTGCCCCACCGCCCACCGGCAGCAAGCCGCTGAACCAGCCCGGCGTGCAGGCGAGGCGCGACCGCGCCCCAACCCCGGCCCACCCCTCAACCAACCCCAATGGGCCGCCAACCCGGCCCCCGCTTTCCCGACCGCCCGCTCGCTTCTCCCCCGTGCTGGAGCGAGCCGAGTCAAGGGTCGGCCGCAGGCCGATCGCCGAAGGCGACGCGGAACGCAGCGCAGCGCAGCGAGGTGGAGCGCCCTTGACTCGGCTCGCGGAAGCACGACACTGACCAAGAAGCGGGCGGCCCAACGGTGCCCGTTCAAGCCGCGGCCGGCTCAGGTCGTTCGGAACACAGAGGCAGAACTCGCTCTGATCCTTTATCCGCCGATGATCCTGCTCTACCGCGTCATCCGCCGCGACCCCCACGGAGTTCAACCAGGCGCTGGCCGACGCGCTGCGCCGACACAAGGCGTACTGGACCGCCGACGAGGACCGCACAACAGGGCATCCCCGTGGAAGTCGAGTCCGCCTACCTGCCCAAGGCGCTCCTGGAGTACGCCTGGATCGGCAAGATCGAGTACTGAGCCGACGACCACCCAGAGGATCCGCAACTCTCCCTGCGGAGGCCGTAATCTACGGCCACGCGACCTCGCCATCTCGAACGACGAGCGGCTCGAACCGGTCCGATTCACAGAACCTGATCCAGCCCAGGTGAACTGTCCCGGCCTTGAGGCTGTGCCGGTCGTCCGCCTTGGTGGACAGCCACGTGAGGAGTTCGGCAGTGCTGTCGAATTGGTCGGGGTGGATCTCCTGCCGAATGGTCAGGGCCCACACTCAACGGGCTCGAAGCCGCTGCACTGCTCGGGACGGATTCGGCTCAGATCAGCCAGATCGAGTTCGGCACGGCGGGCGTGAGCGAGGAGCGCGTACGACGACTTGCCGCTCAGTACTCCTGTACGGACGACGAGCTCATCGAGGCCCTGGTCACGATGGCGACCGATCGGACCCGCGGCTGGTGGGAGGAGTACCGAGGCCGGCTGCCCACGTCGTTTCTAGACCTCGCCGAGTTGGAGTACCACGCCAGATACCGCCTCGACATGGAGTTCCTGCACGTACCCGGTCTGCTCCAGACGGAAGACTACGCCCGCGCCATCTTCTCGTACCGAGTTCCCGAACTCCCCGAAGGCGACCTTGAGCTACGCGTCCGCCACCGCATGGAGCGCAAGCTGATCATCGAGAGGCCTGTCCCTGTGCCGTACGAAGCGGTGATCCACGAGGCGGCCCTGCGCATCAGGGTCGGCGACCGGCCCGCCGCACGTGCTCAGCTCACCCGCATCCTGGAGTGCTCCGAAGCGCCCCACATCACCGTACGCGTCATCCCCTTCGACCTGGACGGCTTCGCCGGAGCAACAAACATCATGATGTACGCAGGCGGTGCCGTACCCAAGCTGGACACAGCGGTACGCGACGCGCCCCAAGGCGCGGCGTTCGTCGATTCCGAGGCCCAACTCAGTACATTTCGAACGCTCTTCCGTAAAGTGGAGGCCGCGTCACTTGGCCCAGAGCGGTCGCGTGACTTCATGCACAGGCTGGCGAAGGAGTTGTGAGGCGCACCATGACCACCCCAGACAACTGGCAGAAGTCGTCCTACTCGGGAAGCGGCGACGGCAACAACTGTGTAGAGATCGCGAACCGCCATACCCGCATAGCGATACGCGACTCGAAGGCCCCGACCGACCGCATCCTCACCATCCCAACCGAAGCCTTCACCACCTTCGTCGAAGCCCTGAAAACCCCCAACACCAAGCCCTGAGAGCCCCGAGCCCCGCCGCACACACCCCCGTCAGAACAAACTCAACAACGCCTCCGCCGGATCCACCATCCCCCTCTCCCCATCCGGCAACGGCAGTTCGAACCACACCGTCTTCCCCCGCGGCGTCCGCCGCGACCCCCACGCCGCGCTGAGAAGCCCGACCAGTTGCAGGCCCCGGCCGCCCTCGTCCGTGTCGCGGGCGCGGCGTCGGCGCGGCTGGACCAGGCCCGCGTCCCAGACCTCGCACACCAACGTGCGGTCCAACAGCAACCGCAGCCTGATCTCACCCTCGCCGTACCGCAACGCGTTCGTCACCAGCTCGCTGACCAGCAACTCTGTCGTGTCGACCAGCGGTTCGAGGTCCCACGACAGCAACTGCCCCCGCGCGTACTCCCGCGCCCGGCCCACGCTGCGCGGCTCGCGCGGCAGTGTCCAGTCGCCGACCGAGTCGGCGGGCAGGCCCTGGACACGTGCCATCAGCAACGCGATGTCGTCCTCGCCGTGGTGGGTGTCGAGGGTGTTGAGGACGTGGTCGCAGACGTCCTCCAGGGGGCGGGCGGGGTCCGTCAACGCTCCCACGAATGCCTGGAGGCCCTCGTCCAGCGGATGGTCGCGGGATTCGACCAGTCCATCCGTGTAGAGCGCGAGCAGAGCACCCTCGGGGAGTTCGACCTCCACCTCCTCGAAGGGTTCGCCCCCCACACCCAGCGGCATGCCCGGCGGCACGTCGAGCATCAGCGCCGTCTCGCCGGGCTCGACCAGCACCGGCGGCAGATGACCCGCGTTGGCGAAGGTGCAGCGCCTCGTCACCGAGTCGTAGACCGCGTACACGCACGTCGCCAGGTACACCTCGGACAGGTCGGCCTCGCGCGGGCGGCGGGCCGCGCGAGTGGCCTGCTGGACGCCGCCCGGGGCGCCCAGGCCGCGGGCGATCTCGTCCAACGCCGAGAGGACCTCCGCCGGTTCCAGGTCCAGCAACGCCAGCGTTCGCACCGCGGAGCGGAGTTCGCCCATCGCGACCGCTGCCCGAAGGCCCCGGCCCATCACGTCCCCCACCACCAACGCCGTGCGGTGCCCCGGCAGTTCGATGACGTCGAACCAGTCGCCGCCGACCTCGCTGGGCCGGTCGGCGGAGGAGTTGCCGGGCAGGTAGCGGCAGGCGATGTCGAGGCCGGAGGCCACCGGGTCGCCGGGCGGGAGCAGGGACCGTTGCAGTATCAGCGCGCGCTCGTGCTCGCGCCGGTAGAGGCGCGCGTTGTCGATGCAGACCGCCGCCCGCGCCGCCAACTCCACCGCCAGGTCCCGGTCCCGGTCGCCGAACGGCTCGCTGCCCTTCGTCCGGGAGAACTGCGCAAGGCCTACGACCGTGTCGTGGGCGACCATCGGCACGGCGAGCGTGGACTGGACGAGGCCGCCCTCCTCGGCGGGGACGTACCGCGGGCGGGCGGTGCGCAGGGCGTCCGAGCAGGGCGAGTTGAAGGGGTAGTGGTGGACCGCGCCGACCGCGACGGGCTTGCCGGAGCCGGTGAAGGGCGCGTCGGAGACGGCGCTGGCGAAGGCGACGCGGCGCAGCTCGGCGCTGCCGTCGGCCAGGCCCGGCGGGGTCTCGTCGCCGGCCAGGAGGCCCTGGTAGAGGTCGACGGTGGCCAGGTCGCAGAATCCGGGCACGACGACGTCGAGGAGTTCGCGCGCGGTGGTCTCCAGGTCGAGGGAGTTGCCGATGCGGGCACCGGCCTCGTTCAGGAGGGCGAGGTTGCGCCGGGCGGCGGCGGCCTCGCGGGCGGCGGCGCGGCGGGAGGTGATGTCGAGTCCGAGCCAGGCGATGCCGATGGGACGGCCGGAACCGCTGTGCACGCGATAGAGGTTGACGGACCAGTGGCGGCGCTCCTCGGAGCCCGGCACGAAGCCCGTGATGTGCATGTCCGTGATGGAGTTGCCGGTTTCCAGCACCCGGCGCAGGGTCGCGGCGACCCGCTCGGCCTCGGGGCGCTGCAGGTAGTCGTAGACACCGCGGCCGCGGTGGTCGTCGGGGCTGCCGCCGAAGGTGTTGGCGAACTGCTGGTTGGCGCGTCGTACCCGCAGATCGGTGTCGATGAGCAGGAAGCCGAAGGGAGATTGGCCGAAAATGGACTGCGAGGCGGCGAGGTCGGTCTCGATGCTGCGCAGAGTGCGCACGTCGACGACTATGCACACGGCGGCCTTCTCGCCGCCCTCGGTCCGCGTCGGCATGACGTAGACCTCGGCGAGGCCGTGCCGGCCGCGCTCACCGTCCGCCGTGTCCGGCACCCGGAAGGGGACGACTCCGGTCCACTCCCGGCCGTCCAGGATCTCGGCCATCTTGCGCTGGCCCTGCTCGCGCAGGTCGGGGTCGATGAACGCCTCGATGGGGTCCATGCCGACCGCGTGCTCGGCGGAGATACCGAAGAGCTGTTCGGCGCGCAGGCTCCACTGGTCCACCAGCCCGTCGGGGCCGATGGAGAAGGACGCGACCTTGATGTAGTCGTAGATGGAGCCGGGCGGACTGCTCTGCCAGATGGCGTCAGCGGGCGGCGCATCGCCCGACGCGGCTTCCGCCACGGCATCACCCGTGGCCCCTGCCCTCGCGCCGTCCGACGGGTCCTCGGACTCCGTGGCCTTCGCTGGTATCTCGCTCACGCGAACCGTCCCCTCCAGCTCACCGCGTCCGGCACCGGTCACCGGCGGCGGCTGCCCGCAGTATCCAGCACTACGGCGCCGCACAACACGGTGTTCACGATCACAGCACGGTCCCGATGGTTTTTGGACCGGACCGTGACAACACCTACAGTCTTCTAACCAGCGGACACGTCGTCGAATCACTCCCGCGCACAACCGCCACTGGCCTGAACCAATCGCTGGACAGCGCGGACGTGGACGTACAGCCCTTTCGCGGACGGATCGTTCATCCCGGTACCGCGAGTTGGAATCTCCCCCGTACCGCGAGTTGGCATCTCCCCGTACCGCGAGTTGGCATCTCCCCGTTCCGCGAGTTGGCATCACGGCGGTACCGCGAGTTCGAACCAGACCGTCTTGCCCTCCTCGTCCGGCCGGGTACCCCAGCGGCGCGAGGAATGGGCCACCAGTTGCAGTCCGCGGCCGCCCTCGTCGTCGGGCCGGGCGACGCGCTCGCGGGGCGGGTCCGGCAGCGGGTCGGAGACCTCGACCAGCAGTACGCCGCCCAGGCCCGCGGGGCGTACGAGCCGTACGCCGATGGGGCCCGTGGCGTGCCGCAGGGAGTTGGTCACCAGTTCGCTGACCAACAGCGCCGCCAGGTCGGCGAGGCTGTCGAGGTTCCAGTCGCGCAGCCGGCCGCGCACGACGGCGCGGGCCGTGCGTACGGCGCCCGGGTCCGCGGGGAAGGTCCACTCGGCGCGGTCACCTTCGGTGTCGATCACGCCGATCACATCCCAGGCCGGCCAGCTCACCCCATGTCCGGTTTCGTGGGGTTAATGGGCACATACCCGATATCACGTGGCCAGTACCGCACCCGCCGGCGCACAGTGGCGCGAACGGCGTACGGAGTGATCAGCGCGCGCCGGGGCGGGCGGGAAATGTCGGGCGGCTCTGCCAGACAGCGACTCTGTCAGACAGGCCCCAGCCGCGCGAGCACCTCGCGCACGGCGGGCACGTCCTGGTCCAGCCAGTTCACGTGCCAGATCTCGGCGGGCGCGAGCCAGCGCAGTGCGTCGTGGTCCTGGAGGGGCTTGGGCTCGCCGGAGCCGGGCAGCAGCCGCGCGGTCCACACCTTCAGGACGTACGGCGGCTTCAGGGGCCACTCCCCCGGGACGCGCTCGACGGGGTCGACCTCGACGCCGAGTTCCTCGCGCAGCTCGCGCACGAGCGCCGCTTCGGGTGTCTCGCCCGCCTCGACCTTGCCGCCGGGGAGCTCCCAGCGCCCGGCCAACTCCGGGGGCGCGCTGCGGCGCGCGGCGAGCAGGCGGTCGCCGTCGAGCAGGGCGGCCCCCACCACCACGATCCGTTCCGTCATGCGCCGGAGCCTACGGGAGCAGGCGTGAGACAACGGGCACGGGCCCGCTCAGTCGGCCGCGCTCGCGCCGTTCTGCCCGATCCGCTCGACCCAGTAGAGCTGTTTGTGGCCGCGACCGTCGAGGCTGTCCGCGATCTTCTGGGCCTCGGCCCGGGTCGCGTACCGGCCCACGCGGTAGCGATTGCCGTTGTCGTCCTGCCGTATGACGAGCCAAGGGAGAGTGATCGTGTCGTCGTTCATCGCGCCCCTCCACTTCCCGCCCACGGCCTGCGCCGTGCCCCGCCCGCTAAGGAAACCGCAATCCGCATATGCCCGAGCCTACGCCCAACCTTTACGCAGCGAACACGCCTTTTCACAAAGAGGTACGCAACCAGCCAAGCCAGACCAGCGCGCCAGGGGGCGCACATCATCGAACGCGCCCCCGGCGCACGTCAATGCATCCTGTCAGCGGGACGGCGCGCACGCCCGCGCCGACCTGCGAAGACGGCCGGATTCCAACGCCGTTCGGGGGGACGCCGGTTGGGCGTTCGCCGGGGGCAACTGCCAGGAGGGCGTGCGCCGCTTCAGAGGGAGTGTGTGCCACCTCACGTGCGGAGTGCGGCACTTCACGAGCACGGGGCGTTACATCACGTACAAGAGGCTCTACTTCACCGGCAGGTGATACGCCACCCGGTACCGGTCGGCCGGGATCACCACGTCGGCCGTCTCCACCGGGCGGCCCGAGGCGTAGTACGTGCGCTGGACGACCAGGACCACATGGCCGGGAACACCACCCAGGGCCAGCAGCTCCTCGGCGAGGCCGGGACGGGCGCCGACCTCCTCGGTGACGTTGTCCACGATCACGTCGATGGCGGCCATGCGCTCGACGACGCCCATACCGCCCAGCGGGCCCTCCTCGGGCAGCATCACCGGCGTACGGCCGGTGACGGCGAGGGGCTCCCAGGAGGTGGAGAGCATCATCACCTCGCCGGCGTCCCGGAAGACGTACTTCGTGCACATCACGCGGTCGCCGGGCCGGATGGCGAGCCGCTCGGCGACCGTGGCGCTCGCCTCGGCCTGCTCGCTGCTGGACTCCCAGGTGCCGCGCCCCTCACCCTCGGCCTGCTCCTGCCGGAAGGGCGTGGCACCGCTGGCCGGACGGTAGCCGGAGCGGGCGATACGGCGGGGCTCGGGCCGCTCGCGCACATACGTCCCGGAGCCGGAGCGGCCCTCGACCAGCCCCTCGGCCATCAGCACCTTGCGCGCCTCGAGGGCGACCGTGTCCGAGACGCCGTACTCCTCGCGGATCCTGGCCTGGGACGGGAGGCGGGTGTGCGGTGGCAGCGAACCGTCGACGATCTTCTTGCGGAGATCACCCGCGACACGCAGGTACGCCGGCTGCTCACCGAATGTCACTGGCCGCTCCCATCAGGTTGTACAGACAGCTACAGCGTGGCAACCGTGGGTTGTGCCGTGCAAGCAAAGGCCAGAGAATCACTCGATGTGATGACTTGTGCCCGCGAGGGGCTTTACGCAGGCACTTTCTCCCCGCTATGGCCGTCCTCACACCTCAAGATCGCCGCCTCCGCCCCCGGTGCCTGAGCCGCTGCCGTCCTCCTCGTACGACGGCGGGGTCGTGGCGAGCCCCAGAGCCTTGCGCGCGGTGATGGTCAGGTCGCGGTCCTCCAGCTCCAGCGCCTCGCCGTAGGCCAGGTAGAAGCCGTCCACGTCGGTCGCCCCGGCCGCCTTCTCCCACGGCTCCCGCAGTGCCTCCACTTCCTTGAGGACGGCCGCGACCGGCTTCTTCGCGTCGGCGGGCCAGGCGTGGTCGCGCAGCATCCCGGCCTCCGCGTTGAGCGCGGCCACCATCCGTGCGGCCCACTGCTGGCTGGCCGCCAGATCGTCCTCGGCACTGGCCTCGGGAATCGTGTCCAGCGCCGCATCCTGGACGTTGGCCGCCTTCAGGTAGGCGAGTTGGTCCGCGTCGAGCGTCGTCTCGTCGTTGCGCAGCGAGCCCCCGCTCAGGCTCGCGTCCGCGTCCGTGTTGCCGTACGCGCAGGTGATCTCCCGGTCGCCGGTGCGCCAGCTGTCGGCCGACGGCACGATGTAGTACACGTCGACGTGGTCCGGTACGGCCCAGGTGTCCATGGCGTACGAGGTCTGGAGCGTGTAGCACTTGTCCTCGGCGATCCGCGTGACCTCGCCGTCACCCGGGAAGGCGCCGCCCGGCAGCCTGACCACGGCGAACACCTCACCGTCGTGCTCGCCGGCGCAGGGCACCTCGTCGAGGTCGTAGAACGAACCCTCCAGGCCCGTGGGCGAGTCGAAGCACTCGCCCTTCTTCAGCGAAGCGCTGCTGCTCGCCGCGTCCTTGAACCCGTCCCAGAAGTCCGACACACCGTTCGTGGCGAGCACCAGCACCCACAGGGCGAGCCCCAGGGACGACAGCACGGAACCGGCGATGGCCATGCCCCGGCCGCGCTCGCCCTTCTTCCTGATCTGACCGAGCGCGATCAGCCCGAGCACGAGCCCCACGGCCGGCAGGCAGCAGAGGATCCCCAGGACGAGGGCGGCGATGGCGAGCCCGTTGACCGGCGTCGGCTGGTTGTACGGCATGTAGCCCTGGCCCCAGCCCTGGTAGGGCGGCGGGCCGTAGGGGGCGTAGGGGTTGTACGGTCCCTGCGCGGCCGGCGGAGGCGGCGGGTACTGGCCCTGCGGGTACGGCCCTTGGGGTTCCTGGGGCTGGTAGGGCCCAGGGGGCGGAGGTATGGACACGAGTACCGTGCTTCCTGGTTCGGGCGGCGGGGCCGGGGGCGATGTCGGTGACGCCGACAGTGACGCTTACGGTGACGATGACGGTGCGGAACTGACGTACGACAGAGCGCATGGTAAGCGCGGTGCTGGTTGGGGCGGAACGCCGGTCGGAAATGCGACGATCCGGGCAGTGAACGGGTTGACCGCGAGGTGGGCGGAGGAATCCTCCGGCGGCACGGTGTTCTCGGCCGCGGGGGTGTGGCCGTTGCTCCCTTCCTCGCGGACGGGGCGACGGGGGCGGCTCGGGCGGAGCCGGCGGAGGCGATCGGGGTGCCGGCGGACCAAGCGGCCAACGCCGAACGGGAGTCGCTGGCCGTGATGGAGTCCGTGGCGGGTCTGGACTGCGCCCTGGGGCTGTGGACCGTGCGGACCGTGGAGTTGCGGAAGGAGTGGGCGGCCGGGCTGCCGGCCGAGGCGCACGGGGTGCTCACCGTGACCTCGACGCCGACCGGCGGGCCCTGGACGCGTGGGCGGCCCGGCGGAGGGGCGGGCTGGTCGAGCGCATGCCGGTGACGCTGCGGCCGGAGTCGGCAGGGCCTGGCCGCCGAGCCTGACGCTCGACACCGTGGAGTTCACGCTGGACGCCGACCACGACCTGCTGGAACGTCCGGAGCTGTTCGGGCTCGGTACGGCGGTCGACGCAAACCCCGGTCACTTCCCGGGCATCGGCGCGGGTCCGCTGGGCCTCGCGGCGGGAGGTCGGTCGGCGACGGCGGCCTTCGGCGCGGACGGGTTCCGGGCGGCGGCGGTGACCGCGATGGACATCGCGTGGCTGGGCTGGGACAGCCGCGGGAGCCGGAGTACGAGTCGACCGCGGCCTGCGCCACCTTCGACCGCCCCTTCGGCTTCCTCGCCGTCCACCGGGAGACGAGCCTCGTCCTCGCGGCGGGCGGGGTCACCGACCCGACGCCCTTCCGCGAGGACGAGTACCGTCATTCACGAGTCATTGACGAGTCATTGACGAGTCGTCAGAACTGCAGCGCCCAGGCGTCGATCCGACCGACGTCCCGCGCCGCGTTGTCGCTGACCCGCAGCTTCCACGAGCCGTTCGCGACCTCGGCGGAGGCGTTCACCGAGTACGTGGTGTTGATGTCGTCCGAACTGCCGCCGGTGCCGTACCCCTTGAGCGTGTACGCCGTGCCGTCGGGGGCGATCAGCTGCACCTGGAGGTCGCCGATGTACGTGTGGACGATGTGCACCTCGACGGCCAGGGCCGAGGGCGCGTTGCCGGAGACGCCGGAGACGGTCACCGGGGACTCGACCGTGGAGTTGTCGCTGATCGTGTAGTCCGCGGTGTTCTCGAAGCGCGGGCCGGGCGGGGTGGTCGTACCGCCGCCGACGTACAGGAGCCGGTTGGGTGAGCCGGTGCCCGGGCTGGTGACGACGCCGGTCGTGGCGGCGGCCGTCAGCGCGGAGGAGACCTGGGCGGGGGTGGCCGTGGGGTTGTCGGCCAGGTGGAGGGCGGCCGCTCCGGCGACGTGCGGACTCGCCATGGACGTACCGGAGATGGTGTTGGTGGCCGTGTCGCTGGTGCGCCAGGCCGAGGTGATGGACGAGCCCGGCGCGAACAGGTCCAGGGCCGAACCGTAGTTGGAGTAGCTGGCGCGGGCGTCGCCGGACGTCGTGGCGCCGACCGTGATCGCCTCGGCGACGCGGGCCGGGGACTTGGTGGAGGCGTTGGTGGACTCGTTGCCCGCCGCGACCGCGAAGGTGACGCCGGAGGCCACGGCGTTGCGGACGGCGGTGTCGAGGGCGGTGTCGGCGGGGCCGCCGAGGGACATGTTGGCGACGGCCGGCTTGACGGCGTTGCGGGCGACCCAGTCGATACCGGCGACGACCTGGGCGGTGGTGCCCTGACCGGAGTTGTTCAGCACGCGGACGCCGACGATCTTGGCCTTCTTGGCTACGCCGTAGGCGCTTCCGGCGACCGTGCCGGCGACGTGCGTGCCGTGGCCGTGGCCGTCCTGGGCGGTGTTGTCGTTGTCGATGGCGTCGTAGCCGTCCAAGGCGCGTCCGCCGAAATCGCTGTGCGTGATGCGGACGCCGGTGTCGATGACGTACGCCGTCACGCCCTGCCCGGCGCTGTCCGGGTAGGTGTACGAGCTGTTCAGCGGCAGGTTCTTCTGGTCGATGCGGTCCAGGCCCCAGGAGGGCGGGTTGGGCTGGGTGGCGGTGATGCCGAAGGTGCGGTTCTGCACGACGGAGGCGACGGCCGGGTCGGCGGAGAGACGTTTCGCCTCGGTCTCGGTGGCCTCGATGGCGTAGCCGTTGAGGGCCTTGGTGTACGTGCGCTCGATGCCGGCGCCGTACTTCGCGGCGAGGGCGCGGCCCGCGGCGGAACCGGCCTTCGCGGTCTTGAGGGTGACGATGTAGCTGCCGTCGACGGCGTTCGCGGCGCCCTCGTACTGGATACGGCCCTCGGGGGCGGCCGCGGCGGGGAGGGCGGAGACGAGGCCCGCGGCGAGCGCCGCGGTGGCCATGGCGCTGATCGCTGCCAGTCTTCGCCGGTTTTGACGCATCACTGCCATGTGAGGGGTCCTCCTCCATTGGTGGTGCGCTGGTGGGGGTTGGTGCGGTGGTGCGGTGATGCACGCGCAACAGAGCCCGACGCGAGGCGGTCAGGGGCATGTCAAACTCCTGTGCCGCAACTGTGCGTCAGCCGAAAGATTGGGGCTTGCGAAGGAATTCCACAAGGGCCCTGCACGGATGTGCAGGGCCCTGGCGATCCGTCAGCCGGTCGTCAGCCAGTGGTCGTCAGTCGTCGAACGCCGTGGCGCGGGTCCGCTTCTCCCAGGCCAGCACCTCCTCGCGGACCTGGTCGAGGTGGCCGAGGACGGTGGTGACGCTGTCTTCTCCGAGCGGCAGCCTCAGCGGCGTCCGCTCGGCGTTCAACGCGGCCAGGATGACGGCCGCCGCCTTCGCCGGGTCGCCGGGCTGGGCGCCGTCTCCACCGGCCACGAACCCACGGGTCTCGCTCACCTTGGCGTACACCCCGCTGTCCGCGCTGACGCCCGCCCTGCTGCTGTCGAAGAGCGCGGTGCGGAACGCCCCCGGTTCGACGATGAGCACCTTGATGCCGAACTCCTGGACCTCGTCCGCGAGCGCCTCGGACATGCCCTCCAGGGCGAACTTCGTTGCGCTGTACGCCGAGAAGCCCGCGAAGGAGCCCTGCCCGCCCACGCTGCTCATCTGCACGATCGCCCCCAGCAGGGTGTGGCGCTCGCCGGCGCCGGTACGGCACTGCTGCCGCACGCCCCGGCGGGTGCTGGCCGCCTGGGCGGAGGGGGCGGGGGCGGTGGAGGCGGCCCGGGCGGCGCAGCGCAACACCCTGGTCGTCGGGATGAGCACCAGCCCGGGCCGCGGCGGCCTCCTGCCCGCCATCCGCTCCCGCTTCACGGCCGCGCACCCGGAGACCGCCGTCCGGCTGCGGCAGGTGAACTGGGAGGACCCGACGGCGGGCCTCGCCGACGGCGACGCGGACGTCGCCTTCGTCTGGCTGCCGCTGCCCGACCAGGACCGCTACGCCTGGACGGTGATCGCCGAGGAACCCCTCCAGGTCGCCCTCCCCGAGACGCACCCCCTCGCCGCCCACGCCGAGATCGACTTCGCGGACCTGCTCGACGAGCCGTTCCTCGCGCTGCCCGAGAGCACCGGGCCGCTGCGCGACTACTGGCTCGCCCTGGACGCCCGCGACGGCCGCCCCGCCCGGATCGGCGCCGAGATCGCGAGCACGGAGGAGACGTACGAGGCCCTGGTCGCCGGCCTCGGCATCTGCCTCGTGGCCACGGGCAACGTACCGCTCCTCACCCTGGGCGGCGTGATCACCCGCCCGGTACACGGCGTCAGCCCCAGCCGCTACGTCCTGGCCTGGCGCCGGGAGGACGAACGCCGTCCGCTGGTAGGGGCGTACGCGCAGGCGTGCCGGGCAGTGGTGGGCGCGGGGTGAGCGGTACGGCGCCTCACGCGTCCCCTTCCGCCCCGGCGTTCGCCCCCTCCGTCACCCCCAGCCGTGCCTGCTCCTCCTCCACGATCCGGCGGGCCAGCGAGACGTCCGAGACGTCGACCGCGTCCGGCGTCGACTCGGCGACGGCGCTGCGCCGCGCGTAGGCGTCGAACAGGCGGGTCTTGTTCTCCAGCATCCGCACCATGCGCTCGTCCACGCCGCCCGTCGCGAGCAGCCGGTGCACTTGGACCGGGCGGACCTGCCCCATGCGGTGGGCGCGGGCCACGGCCTGGTGCTCGATGGTGGGCTTGATCTGCGGCTCGCAGAGGATGACGACGGACGCGGCCTGCATGTTGAGCCCGACGCCGCCCGCCTCGATCTGGGCGAGCAGCGCCGCGTGGCCGGGCGCGGCGGAGAACTCGTCCACGAGCTGCTGCCGGCGCCCGGGCGGGACGCTCCCGGTGATCGGCCCGAAGACCCGCCCGCTTCCGGCACCGAGGGCATCTCGTACGACGTCGAGGACATCGCGGAAGGCGGAGAAGATCACCACCTTCAGCTCGCTCTCGGCGGCCTCTTCGACGAGTTCGCGCAGCCGGTCGAGCTTCGCCGAGCGCCGCGGACGCGCGTACGCCGCGCGGCGCATCGCCATGAAGTTGCCGGCCCGTACGGCCTCGCGGTAGGCCTCCTCGTCCGCGGCGCTCAGCTCCTCCCACTCGTCGGTGTGCTGGAGCACGGGGAGTTCGGTGAGCACGTCCTGCTGGTTGCGGCGCAGATAGACGGGCGCGACCGCCTTGCGGAACGCCTTGGATCCGGCCACCGAGTCCTGGTCGTCGACCGAGTCGGCGAAGTCCGGCCGGAGGATCCGCACCAGGTTGCGGAACTCCGCGACCCGGTTCTCCATGGGGGTGCCGGTCAGGAAGAGGACGCGCTCACAGCGTTCGGCCCAGGCGGTCACGGCCTCGGCCCGTCGGGTCTGCGGGTTCTTCACGTAGTGCGCCTCGTCGACGACGAGCATGCCGAGTTCGCCGCCGCCCGGCGTGGGAAAGCCGCGCAGCGCGTCGAAGGTGCTGATCGCGACGCCGCCCCGTCCCTTCCAGTCGGCGAACGCCTCCTGCCGGTCGGGGCCGTGCAGCGGCATCGCCCGCAGGGTGCTGCGCGTCTCGATCTCCCGGGTCCAGTTGATCAGCACGCTCGCCGGGCAGACGACCATGAAGTGGCTCTGCCCCTCGGCCGCGAGGTGCGCGAGGGCGGCGATGGCCTGCACGGTCTTGCCGAGCCCCATCTCGTCGCCGAGCAGGACCCGGCGCTGGGCGAGCGCGAAGCGGGCGCCGAACGCCTGGTAGCCGCGTAGCGAGACCCGGCAGTGGGCGTCGTCCAGCCGCTGCCGCCGTACCCGTTCGGCCACCTCGTCGGGCAGGTATCCCTCGGCCGCCGCGCTGTCGGGGCCGCGGCCGGAGATCTCCGCGAGGAGGCTGTAGTACTCGGCCGACCGCAGCTCGAAGTCGACCCAGGCGGCGAGTTCGTTCTCGGGCCGGCGCAGCAGGTCGACCGAGGCCTGGGCGAACCGCTCCGGTACGCCGTCCCGCTCGGCCTCCTCGGTCAGCCGCCGGAGCCCGTCGACGGCCGCCAGCGCCCGCTCCCGCCCCTCTCGCCCGGCGAGCAGCATGCGCCAGCGCCCGGCGGCGGGCCGGGCGTCCGCCAGCAGCGGCCGGAGCCGAGCCGCCAGCGCCGTACCCGCCTCGGCCGCGCGCCGCGCCCGCGGGCCGGCCTCCACCAGCAGGTGGAGGGCGACGACCAGCGCGGTGGTGCGCGGCTCGGGGCGGTCCACGTCGATCCGTACGGCGACGGACTCCCGGACGGCGTCGGCTATCTGCCGAGCCGCCGCGACCGCCTGGTCCGCGGTGCGCTGCCCGACCCCGGGCGTCTGCCGCAACCGGTACGTCCCGGCGTCCAGCACGTCCTGAACGGTCCGGAAGCCGCCCTTCTCCAGCTCCCCGAACCTCAGCCGGCCCTCGGTGACGTCCCGCAGCCGCGCGAGGGGGATGCCCTTCAGCTCCTGCTCGGCCAGCCCGTCGTGAATCGGCCGCAGCGCCTCTCGCACGCCCTCGACGGCCCGCTCGTAGTCCTCGGCGACCCGCCCCGCCGCCTCCGCCAGCCGCGCCCCCCGGCCGACCGCCTCGCGCTCCGCACGCCCCATCCGGCCCCGCCTTCCTCACCGTGCTCAGGGCATCGTGCCATTGCCGGAGGTCGTTGAGCGGGCGGACCGTGACGACGAGCGTACGGCGAACCGCTCGGCCGGTGGGCGAGGTCGAGGGCGACGGTAGTAGCCGGAGCCGTTGAAACGGAAGCGGCCCGGGTCGTCCTTGTTCTTGCCGGACACCGATGCACAGCAGGCTGTCGTGGGCATCCGCCTGGTCCTCGGTGACGTAGTGCGCGTCGTTGGTGGCCAGGAGGGGAATGTTCAGTTCCTCGGCCAGACGCAGCAGGCCCTCACGGACCTCACGCTCGATGTCCAAGCCGTGGTCCATCAGCTCCAGGAAGTAGTTCTCGCGGCCGAAGATCTCCTGGTAGGCCGCGGCAGCAGCCTTCGCCTCGTCGTACTGGTTCAGTCGCAGGCGGGTCTGGATCTCGCCAGAGGGGCAGCCGGTGGTGCCGTCCGGTCGTTCAGCGATCAGCTCCCGATCCATGCGCGGCTTTCCGGCAGGGAACTGACCTTCATAGCTGGCCTGCGTGCTGAGCCAGAAACGGCCGCCACCGGAGACATCCTTCGACCCCTCACCGTCCGCGCTCCGACGGCCTCCCGGCCCCCAGAACTCCTGCGTCCGGACGAACCGAGAGGAGGGTGCCACGTACGCTTCGATGCCGATGATCGGCCTGATCCCCTCGAAGGCCTTCGCGACCTGCGCGAACTCATAGGCGCCGAACATGTTGCCGTGGTCTCTCATCGCGATCGCAGGCATTCCCTGCCGGGCCACCTCATGGACGAAGGAATCCGGCACGTGTGGGTCGCCTCCGGGGTGAGTAGGAAGCCCCATCCCGGCCAGAGACGCGATGGTGGCCTTGTCGGTGGCCGACCGCACCGGCATCGGCAGATCTGGCCGCCGGGCAGCACGCCTCCTGCCGTACTGCTTGCCAAACCACATGTTGACCAGAGACATCAAAGCGAGCGTGGGGTACGGGAATCAAACAACCATTTCGCCGATCAGACTCAACGATTGGTTGTCCACCTGGATGGTCAGCGTGGACCTCACCGCCGTGCGCACCTTCGTCACCGCCGTGGACGCGGGACAGTTCCAAGAAGCCGCCACCGACTTGTCGATCACCCCACAGGCCGTCTCCAAGCGCATCGCCGTGCTGGAGAAGGACCTCGGTGTACAGCTGTTCAGCCGTACGGCCCGCGGAGCCCGGCTCACCATCGACGGACAGGCGTTCCTGCCTTACGCCCGGGCTCTCCTCCAAGCCGAGGAACGGGCAGCCGCCTCCGTACGGCCAGGGAGCCGGGCGTTGCGCGTCGACGTGATCGGCCGCCGGCTCTCAGTGGCGGGTCTGCTGCGCGACTTCCACCGTGCGTATCCCGAGACCGATCTTGATGTCGTGACCCTGTTCGACTCCGAGACGGCCATCGCCGCCGTCCGGTCCGGGACGATCGACGCGACCTTCCGCGCCGTAAGCATGCCGGGCCGCCAACTCCCCGACGGGATCGAGGCCACTCCGGTCTTCGATGAACCGCTGCACCTGTTCACCGGACCGGCTCACGAGTTCGCCGCCGCCCGCGCGATCGCTCCCGCCCAGCTCGCCGGGCGCCGGATCTGGATGCCCGGCAACATGCCTGGCACCGAGTGGGCCGCCTACTATGACGAACTCGCCGCCACGTTCGGTCTCACCATCGACTCGGTCGGCCCCAACTTCGGTATCGAGCCTCTCCTCGACACGATCGCGGACTCCTCGACGCTGGCGACCTTCGTCAGCGAGCGGACTCCGTTGGTCTGGCCTGCCGGCCACGACCTGCGGCGCATCCCTCTGCACGACCCGACCCCGGTCTACCCACACTCACTGATCTGGCGCACCGACAACCCGCACCCTGCCCTCACTGCACTGCGTAACCACCTCACCTCTACATACCCCGGCCGCCCCGACGGCGGGTTCTGGACACCGAAGTGGGCTCAGCGCGCCTAGAACCGCCGAATGGCCCGGAGAAGCCATGAGCCGGCTGGTCAGAGGGAAATGCCGGATGCTTCATTCCCTACTCCTCGTCGTCCTCGCCCAAGCCATCCACCTCTGCCTCACTCAGGGGCCGCGACGTGCCACCGCCGGGGTAGAGGCGCGGAAGGTGTAGCGGCCCAGGACGTTGAGGTTGGCGTGCTTGAGCGGGGACCCAGGCGACGTCCTCGTCCAGGATGTCGTGCTCACACTCGCTCGCGGCCAGCACCCGCAGCTCGTTGACGGCGGCGTCCGGATACCGGGTGATCCACAGCACCACGGCGTACCGAGACGGGCAGGAAGACCAGCTCGGCGCACTGGGCCTGGTCCTGAACGCTCGCGTACGCGTTCCGTCCCGACTGGGGGACCGACTCAGTGACGACCACCGGGAATTCAGTAGTGGTAGCTGGTTGACTTTCCGAAGTCGCGGAAGTCCGGATGCTGGACCTGCCGACCGGGCTGAAGGGTGGGGGTGGGCGTTGGCGTGCGGGCCGGGTCAGCCCGGTCAGCGGGATCCCAGAGCCTGCTTCAGATCGTGCTCCAGCTCGGCGGACTCGGCGGCGGTGAGCTCCTTCAGCGGATGCCTGACGCTCCCGCCGGCCATGCCGCTCAGCTCGCACCACTTCTTCAGCGCCGCGTTCGGCATGTGTCCGTTCTCCAGCGGGCCGATGATCCACTTCCGGTAGACCTTCCGGAGGGCCGCCAGCGAATCGAAGACTTCCTTCGCCTGCTGTACGCGGCCCTCGCCGCAGAGGCGGATGTACTCCTCGATCGGCCGATGGTGTGCCGACTGGTACAGGTAGCCCTCCGGGTCGCAGTAGAGCAGCGCCTGGCCGTGCTCGAGCAGGTTCTCGAAGAAGTGTTCCTCCAGGGGATCCGACACGCGGACTCCGGTTCCCTTCGCGACGTCCCGCAGTTGGTTGTTGAAGCCGGGATCCGCTGTCGTCTTGAGGATCTTCACGTTCGGGCGCTCGCACAGTGCGGCGAACGTCTTCAGGGACAGCGTGCTTTCCCGGGTGCCGGGCTTCCCGGGGTTGAAGATCACGAACGGCATGTCGACCGCTGCGAAGACCTCATCGAAGTGGTCGAGCACATCCTGGTCCGACCCGGCGCCCGCGGGCACCTCCAGAACGGAGTAAGCGGCGCCGACCCGCACCGTGTAGGCCGTCATGGCCGCCGCGTTGAGCAGCAGCGACTGTTCCCGGCTGAGACCGCCGGCGGTCTGGACGTAGGTGACGAAGTAGCCGGCCAGCGAGTAGAAGCCCATGGCGGTCAGGCCGAGCACGAAGACGACCTGAAGCATCCGCACCTTGTTCTCGCGGAACGCCTGGCGGATCGGGCTGCGCTTGCGGCCCGCCGTCTCGGCCTTGATCCGCTGGAAGACCTCGCTCTCCTCGGTGCGCAGGCGGATCCACAGGCCGAAGAACGCCGCCGGAAGGGCGAGCAGGAAGGGGATGCGCCAGCCCCACGACGTGAACGCGTCGTCGCTCATGGACTTGCTGAGGACCAGGATCAGGGTGCCGGCCACGACGGAGGGCAGTGCGGTGGCGGCGAGCGTGATGTTCAGCCAGTAGCCGCGGCGGTGTACCGGGGCGTGCTCGAACACGAAGGTCGGTGCGCCCACGGACTCACCGCCCGCGGAGAAGCCCTGGACGAGTCGGCACAGCACCAGGAGGGCCGGCGCGAGCGCGCCGATGGTCGCGTACGTGGGCAGCGCTCCGATCGCCGCCGTGGCGATGCCGATGGACAGCAAGGTGATGTAAAGGACCTTGCGGCGGCCGATCCTGTCCCCCAGAGCACCGAAGAACACCAGGGGGTACGGATGCACGGGCTGTCACGGGGACCGATCGATTCGCAGGCGTCCTTGGCGGCGTCCGTACGCGCCGTCGTACCGGTCGCCCCGGCGGCGGGTACGACGGCCCCCGCCCCCCTCCCGGCCCCGCGCCCTCGGTCCGAGGAGCGGAGGCGGGCCACGGTCGCCCGCTGGGAGACGGTCTGCTGGGCGGTCTGCTCGGGGTTCGCGCTGCTGCTCTGCCTGCGGACGGACCTGGGCCCCCACCAGGTGTGGGGCGCCTGCGCGGCCGTCGGGTACGGCACGGCCGCGGTCATCGCACACCGGGCCTCGCGGCCCTGGGGCCGGCTGAGTGCGGCGGTCGCCGCCACCGGGTCGGTCCTCATACCTCTGCTGTTCCTGGTCGCCCACGGTTCGCGCCAGATGGAGGTCGAGGTCGTCGAACGCGCCGGCGGTCTGCTGCTGGATTCCGGCAGCCCTTACGTGGCGGACCCGGCGGAACTACGGGACTACAACCCGTACCTGCCCGGGATGGCGCTGTTCGGCCTGCCCCGAGCCGTCCTTGGTGAGAGCCCGCTCGCGGACGCGCGGCTCTGGTTCGCCGCGGTGTTCCTCGGGGCCATGGCCCTCGCCGCCGTGGTGTTCCTCGGGGCCATGGCCCTCGCCGCCGTGGTGTTCCTGTCTCCTCGCGGGACGCGCGGCAGCACCTCGCGCCCGTCCACCGGAAGCGTCCTGCTGTGGCTCGCCGCTGCTCCGGCGGTCGCGCTGCCGCTCGCTGTCGGCGGTGTCGACCTGCCGGTCATCGGTCTGATGTGTCTGGCCCTCGCCCTCGCGGGCCGAGGCGGGTCGGTGGTGGCCGTGGGCTTGCCCTGGGCGCGGCGGCAGCGCTGAAGTGGACCGCCTGGCCGCTGTTGCCCGTGGGGCTGGCTCTGCTCGCGGTCACCGCCGGGCGCAGGGCCGCCGTGCGCGCCGCCGCCACGGCCGTCACGCTGGCCGCCCTCGCGGTGCTCCCGGTCGCTCTCGCCGACCCGCGGGCCTTCACCGAGCACCTGTTCCTCTTCCCGCTCGGAGAGGGCGGCACCGGATCACCGGCGACCAGCCCGCTGCCCGGTTACCTCCTGGCGCGTTATGTCCCAGGGGGCTTCGTCCTCGCGGTCGCGGCGCTGGCGGTGAGCGCGGTCGCGGTGGCCGTCTCGCTCGTCACCCGGCCACCGCGCACCACCATCGCCGCGGCGGACCGGCTCGCGCTGGGTCTCGGTCTCGCCATGTGCCTGATCCCGGCGACCCGCTTCGGATACGTCGTCTACCCGCTGGTGCTGGTCGGTTGGTTCCGACTCGTGTCGGCCGGCCGCCGCCCGGCCCGCGCAGGAGCAGCCAAGCCCACACGATTCACCCCGCCCCGGGCCGCCGAACGCCCTGTGAGTGGGACCTACTCTCTGCTCTGCGTCCTCAGCCGTCGCGTCTCCTTCGTGGAGGACGAGATCGACGGCCTCCACAAGGTGGTGGGCGAAGGCGACATCTGCCTCGACATCGGGGCAAAGTACGGGCTCTCCACCTACGCCCTGTCGGGTGCGGTCGGTCCGAAGGGCAGCGTGCACAGCTTCGAGCCGCTGCCCGGTCCGTACCGCGTACTCAGCGCCGGCATCCGCCTGCTGAGCCACGGCCGGGCACGCGCGCACCGCGTCGCACTCGGCGCCCGTCCGAAGGACACGGCGGTCCCTGGCCTGCCCTACCGGCGCCGGCCTCCCGAGCACGGACGGGCATGCGTCACCGACGGGGCCCAAGGGCTCTGCCCCAACACCGAGTGTGCGGGTGAGCGGCGGCTGAACGTGCGCGTCAGCACGGTGGACGCGGTGGTGACGGCAGCCGCCCTGCCCCGCGTCGACTTCATCAGGGCGGACGTCGAAGGAGCGGAACCGCTGGTGCCGGCCGGGGCGGCCCGGACGCTGCTGCGTGACCGCCCCACGCTGTTGCTGGCGATCGAGCAACGGCACCTGGCCAAGAACGGCGCCGACGTCGACGAGCTGGCCGACGGGCTGCGATCCGCGGGCTACTCGATGTTCCTGTGGCGGGACGGCGACTGGCGTCCCGTGGACCGGGTCAGCGCGGCACACCGCACCTACTTGTTCACCGTGAAGCCGCTGGAGGACTGACCCGACCATGCCGCGCACGCTCGTCGTCACCAACGACTTCCCACCCCATCAGGGCGGTATCGAAACCTTCGTCCACGCCATGACGGCCCGCTTCCCGCCCGACCGGGTCGCCGTCTACACCTCCTCCACACCGGGCGACAGCGCCTACGACGCCCGGCTGCCGTTCCCCGTGGTCCGGGACCGCGCCCACATGCTGCTGCCGACCCGGCGCGTCACCGCACGGGCGGTGGAGCTGGCCCGCGCATTCGACTGCGACAGCGTCTGGTTCGGGGCCGCGGCCCCGCTCGGGTTGATGGCGGGGGAGCTGCGCCGCCGCACTGACGTCGAGCGGCTGGTCGCCACCACGCACGGGCACGAGGTGTGGTGGGCACGCACGCCCGGGGCCCGGGGACTGCTGCGCCGCATCGGTGCCCGGGTGGACTGCGTCACCTACCTCGGTGCGTACACGAGAGCGCGGGTCGCCGCGGCCGTCGGTCCCGAGGCGGCGGCGCGCATGCGGCGACTGGCACCCGGCGTGAACCCCGACGCCTTCCACGGCTCCGCGGACGGCGCGGCTCGGGTACGCGACCGGTACGGCCTCGACAGCCGACCCATCGTGCTGTGCGCGGCACGGCTGATCCCCCGCAAGGGACAGGACACCCTCGTACGGGCGCTTCCCCCGGTGCACCGAACGATTCCCGACGCGATCCTGCTCCTGGTCGGCGACGGCCCGCACGAACGAGCCCTGCGCCGGCTCGCGGCCGCCGAGGGGCTGACCGGCTCCGTGGTCTTCGCGGGCGGTCACCCCCACGCGGACATGCCCGACTTCTACGCCGCGGCGCAGGTCTTCGCCATGCCGTGCCGTACCCGCAGGGCGGGCATGGAGGTGGAGGGCCTCGGGATCGTCTTCCTGGAGGCCGCCGCGGCGGGACTGCCGAGCGTCGTCGGCGACTCGGGCGGCGCGCCGGACACGGTACGGGACGGGGAGACCGGGTTCCTGGTCGACGGCCGCGACGTACGGGCGCTCGCCGACCGGCTGACGGTGCTGCTGGGCGACGCCGGGCTCGCCCACGAGATGGGCCGGAAGGGCCGGGAACGGGTGCGGCAGGAGTGGGGCTGGGACCAGGGCTACGAGCAGCTGGCGGCCCTGCTGGGGTTGAGGTGAACAGGGCCGGGCGCACGGCGGGGTGAGCGGGGCCGCCGGGAGCGGACACTCGAACCCAGGGCCGGACGCCGCAAAAGGGCACGATACTGGGCGCATCCAACTGGAGATGGGCCAGGGCAGCCGAGGACTGCGCCCCGTGGCCCGAGGACCTCTCGGTGCTCTGCTGGTGGCTCCCCACTTTCTGGCGCCGGGACCACTCCGCGTCATGACCTCCCACAACGAGACACTCGTCCAGCAGCTCGACGGCAAGGCCGACGCGTCCTACGACGCCCGCGCGGAGCTGATCTGGATCGGCGCCGACGCCATACCCGCCGTCATCAACGGCCTGCCTTCCCTCGGCGGCTTCGGTCAGCTGACCGCCATTGAGGTCTTCGAGGAGGTGGGCGATCCCCGTTGCGGCCCCGCTCTCATCGGCCTGCTGGACAGCGACAACCCGACCGTCCGCGAATGGGCGGCCATGGCCCTGGCAAGCCTGGAGATCGACGGCGCCATCGAGCCCCTGCGCCGCGCCTACCGCGCCTGCCTGGTACGGGCGACCCCACCGGACTGGACCGAGTCTGTCGGCATCCGCTGGGCGCTGACCGAACTCGGCGCCCGTAGCCCTGTCGTCCCTCCACTCACCGCGCGCCTACGGGCCACCGCCGCAGATGATGCCCCTGGCTGGCCCATGGCCCACTTCACCGAGATCATCAACGACCTCGCCGACCATGCCCAGGTGATCCTCTACTCCCAGTTCTGGCGCGTGGACGCCGGCCGCACGTACAGCATCTCCGGCACTGGCCTGGATTGGGAACTCGACTGGACTGCGCCCTGGGAGCACCTGGTCGAAGAGTCCCGCACGTGGTCCCTGCTGGAAGCCTCCGAAGCCCCCACCGGCGACAACATCTTCGTCGCCCCCACCTGGATCGACCGTACCGACCTGTACCCGGAGAGGTGACCGATGCCGTTCCAGCACCCTGAGGAAATCGGCTACGGCTACGTAATCGAGCGCTACGTGACGAGGAAGGACTCGGGCCGCCCGCGCTACCGCGACCTGAAAAGCGGTCGCGTCCTGCGACCCGGGTGGCCACACGCCGAACTCTTCGCCCGACACCTCATCGACGACGCAGCCACGATCACCGATGCCGAGCTGGAGGCCCTCCTCGGCTACGAGTGGCGCTCACGCCTCACTGCCGCCTGGCTGATCGGCGTAGGCCGACGCGACACGTTCCGCGAACGCATCGGCGACCTGCTACTAGCCAGCGAGTTCTGTTTCTCCGGTGGCGCCTACTGCTTCGCCCTGGCCCGCTTCGGCACCTACGCGGACGCCGAGATCCTCACCGCCTACCTCGACCGCTACCTCCCCCGCACCGACCTCCGCTACGACCAGCCCGCAGCCCTCGGTGCCCTCCTCCGCCTCGACGCCCACCTCGGCACCCACCACGCCGACCGCTTCACCCAGCCCGGCGGCCTCTGGGACCAGTGGGTCAACGCCCTGACCCACCTCCACGACCACCCCGCTTACACCCCCGCCGAGCTTCGCCGCTGGACGGACCTCCAATGCGACTTTGCCAACAGCTGGGCATGCCCTGATGTTCAGGAGCGCGCGAGACGCGCGGAGGATTGCTGCTCTGCCAGTGCCCGTTGTCCGACCTGCCTACTACCCACCTCTGCCAAGCGCTCCAGAGTGGGCCTCGCGTCATGCCCAGGGCACACGCTCGGCCTCGCCAACCCACCCGCCCCTCTTGGCCAGGTTGCGGTATGACCCTCGGTACCCCAAAGACTCCAGGATCAGCAGAGAAAGATAATGGCGCGTGATTAGCCAGGTCTCCATCACAACTCCCGGTACCTGGTAAACGACGTCTTGAGATCCCGTAGGGTGCACCAACCTGTTCCGAACCCACGTCACGACATCAGGCCCATCCATGTCTGCCCCGGATTCCTGCCTTCTCATGCTGACCAATCTTGTAAGCGCAGGCAGCTGTTTCGGATCGATTGACTTCGGAATCCCCGCGTCTTGCAGGACCTCGCGTAGCAGCGAATGCGCTGGGCGCGCCTTGTACTGGTTCCGAGTGAGACGACCACTGAAGACGAGTCGCTCCCACATCAAATGCTCAAGGCCAGCAGCCCCAATCATGACCCTCTGCTCGACGAACCCCGTGTCGTTTGTGGCGGTGACCGCATAGTTGATCTGCAAACGGAGCGGCTCCGCTCTGTCAGGGTCAGCGAATGCAGGGATCAGCACGTCGAGGAGACTGGCGAGAGCCTCGGAATCGAATGGCACCCACCATCCCGAGCTGACCTTGCGCGCAGGGTCGCAGAGGAGGGATCGCCATTCCTCCCACGCAACCTCGCCATTTACATCTATTCCAACCGGGAGGAGCGGCGCCACCCATCGGCCGAGACCCATGAACCTTATGGAGATCCACCCAGATGTCTTTATGATCGGGCCTCACGTCGATGACGATCTTCCAGTCACCGATCTCATGCAGCCAGCGCCCACCTGACCAAAGCCGCTCGCCTTCACCTGTCCTCTCAGTCAGGTGATACTGCCCCTGGAATTTCGGCAAATTGAACCAGTGCGCAACGACTCGCTTCAACGGTACGGCAGGATCGCCAAGTTCTGCCCCGTTAGCCCATCCATCGCGTTGTCCACGGAAGCTGACGCGCAGGGAAGCCACACCATAGGGCCGCAGCAACTGCAGCGACACCTCGTCGCGAAGCTCCAAGGAGAAATCCGACTCACCTATCAGGCTCCAGTCGAGGCCTAGCTTGGGCGAGCAAGTCAGCTCTACGCGACCAGCAGCTTCTTCCTCCTCAACACCACCTATGGGGCCGTCGTACAGTGCAACTGATTCGCCTGGCATGTTGAAGGGGTATACGCCCCGGATCGGTGACGATGCTCCCTCCCACAGGGAATCTCTCATCTCTCCACCCTTACGCACGCTTGAGCTTCTTGGGACGGATATGGCCTCAGCCCCCCTGCCTGCGGGTCGAAGCAGACAAGTCCCATCGATGCCGCAACGTCCGCAGCGTAGGCCGAAGCCTCCTCGGCCGTGCTGTAGCGCATCGGGAAGTAGATCAACGGGCCCGCCGCCTCACCGATCAACGGCCCGGTCGACCACGGAGAGGTGTCTTCCTCTTCCTCCGTGAGATCCACCCATCGCGCCAGGAGCGCGGCTACGTACTTGGCGATATGCGGTGACGGTGGAAACTCTTCGTCCGTGTCGATGTAGCGGTCGTACAGCTGGGTGAAGGCCTCTCCCGCCATCGCATTGTCAGCGGGTTTGTCGCCTTCCCAGACTGCCAGGTCGTAGCTAATGGCCGCACTGTGCCACACGCCAATGACAGCGCCTTCGGCGTCACGCAGCATGGCAACCAAACCCCACTGTCCGAGGGCGCTGTTACCTTCCGCCCATGACCGCATCAGACGCTCTGCTTCGCCGTCTCGAGCAAGACTCGTCGCTGGCTGCCGCGCTGGCCTGGCCAGGTGACTTCGACATAGATCGCCGGGATCCCATCGAGGATCTTGTACTCCCCTCTGGCAGGCCGCTGCACCCGGTAGCCGGATGCGGCGCCGGCGGCACGTACTTCCTCTGCGGGGAAGCCGGGGCCGAGGAGCGGCCTGTCCTGTATGCCGATTCCGAGGGCCAGGCCACGTTGATCGGCGCCGACCTCGTCGAGGCCATCACGCTCATCGCGGTACTGCCCTTCTGGCGCGACCTGGCGAAGAGCTTCGCGATCAGCGAGCTTGGCTCGGACCTTCGGGCAGACCACCCGGACTTCGACGCCGAGCGCGACCGCCTTCTGCACGCCCTCGGGCTGCCTCCATCTCCGAGAAGGAGGCTGCCGCTCGCCTGCTGGCTGTGGCTGCACGCACGGCCCCGGACTACGTGCCGCGCGTACCGGACGACGATCACCTGCCGTACGAGCTTCTGTTTCCGAGCGGCCCTGCATAGCGAAGCCAGCGCTTGACGTCAGTACCGGGCGATGACCTGTCGCAGGTCCGTGTCCAGGAGGTCCTCCAGCGCCTGGATGCTGACTGGTGGTAGTGGCAGCTCGCATTCTGGATCTGTGGTTACGAGGCTGTACCTGGCGAAACCCGCAGCCCAGACGTAGCCGAGGGCGTTCAAGTCCGTCTGGGCAGAGCAACAGGGCATCGTCACGGCAAGTGCATCGAAATAGCCGTCCGGACGGGCTGCAGTGTCCATCGCGTTGCCCCACCAGTCTTCGATATCGGAGCCGCATACGGGGCACCGAACACCACACCAGTTCTCCCCGGGATCAATGAAGGCTGTGCCGGGGATGTCCCAAACGTCGTAACCGCCCAACGCCTCGGGAACCAGTTGCTGTAGCCGGGCCTGCGCAGCCTCGCTCGCAGCTGGCGCAGGCGAAAAGTGCGGGTCCTTGGGTATGAGGTGAAGCAGCGTGATGCTCACGCTGCCGACCAGCCGTCCAGCGAGACTTCCGAACCGTGATTCAGGTAGTGGTGGAGGGCGCTGGCCGTGGTATCCACGAACGCCTCGGGAATGGCGTTGGCGTCGACCCAGCGGACCTGGGAGTGCTTGCCGGGTTCGCGGTTCTCGGGTTCGCCGGTCCATTCGTGGGCAGCGAAGACGACCGTGAGGAAGCCGTTGGGGGCCTCGACGCCCCAGGCGCCGTGGATGATGTGGGCGACCTTGAGGGACTCGGGCTTCACGGTGAGGCCGGTCTCCTCGTAGAGCTCGCGGACGGCGGTTTCGGTGATGGGTTCGCCCGGCTCGTTCTTGCCGACGGGGAGGTCCCACATGCCCTGGGCTAACTTGGCGTTCTCGCTGCGTTGGAGAAGGACTACACGGTTGGTGGCCTTGTCGTGGACGATGACGGCGGCGACCAGCAGGGTCATCGATTCGAGCGCCGGCTTGAGGGCCTTCGGCTGGTCGTCGGTCTGCTGGGTCACGGTGTTCCCTTCGTCGGGCGGGTTGTTGGGCATGTTAGGCGAGGGCCTCGCGGGCGCGGCGGGCGAGATCGGCGGCGCCGGGAACGCGGCGGCGCTGGTAGACCGCGAGGGTGGAGCGGATCGAGGTGATCGCCTTGCGGGTGCGGTCGGAGGTCATGCCCTCCATCAGGATCAGGGCCTGGGTCCAGGCGGCGACGGCTTCGTCGGCGCGGGCCTGAGCGGCGAGGCTGTCGCCGAGGTCGGCGTGGGTGAGGGCGTGGACGCGCTTGTACTTCTCCGGGTCCCAGCGGGTGAGGGCGTCTCGGTGCTGCTGCTCGGTGCCGATGTGGTCGGCGAGGTCGGTCAGGAGGGGCTCGACATCGACAGTCGGCGACTCGTCCAAGAGGCCGTCGAAGCGTTCTACGAGGCCCGAGACGCGCGCGACCGCCTACCCCACGCCGTGGTCGCCATCGCCGACCACATCAAGGCGTCATGGACGGGTCCTGGCGGCCCGCCTGCGCGAAGGCCGGCATACCGAAGGGCACCGGACCCCATGCCCTCCGGCATCACTACGCCAGCCTGCTGATCAAGCACGGCGAGTCCGTGAAGACGGTCTCCGAGCGCCTCGGCCACACCAACGCGGCCATGACGCTGAACATCTACACCCACCTGTGGCCCGACTCCGAGGAGCGGACCCGGGCCGCCGTCGACAAGGCGTACGCGGACCGGTCCGCCGATGCCCAGCCACCGGTCGACGAAGCGGCGTAGCCGCTCCCCCGCGCGCCGGACTCGTCCAGCACGCTGCGGACTCTGTGCGGACCGCAAAGGCCGCAACCCGCTCCGCCGCAGGTCAGACGGCCTTTCGCCGGACGTATTAGACGTTGAAGCGGAACATTCAATGCAGTGCTCCCATCTGCAGAAACGTCCCTTCAAGTGATCGTATCCAGCACCCATCCAGCACCGTCGGGACTCATCCAGCACATCCAGCACGTCAAGCCGCGGGGACAGACTCCTGCGAGTCCTCGACCGCAGGGCGCATGGCGTTCTGCATGATGTCTCGACAACGATCCCATGCCTCGGGGACAAGGTGACCGTAGATGTCCACGGTGGTCTTGATCGACTTGTGGCCGAGCCAGCGCGAGACCTCGCGGATCGGTACGCCGTTCGCCAACGCGGTCGAGGCGAAGAAGTGCCGCAGGCTGCCGGGCGTGTATTTTGCCTTGCCGTCCACGTCGACCAGGCCGGCCGACAGGCACGCCTCCTTGAAGTGGTAGCCGTAGGTGGAGGCGGTGGGCATCACGCCCTTGCCACGCTGGCGCGGGGCGAAGAAGACCTCCAGCCGTCGTCGCTTGCCCCGCTGCCCGGTGAAGGTCACAGGCACCGGCTCCCACCGCGACAGGTGGTCGTCGATCTCCTGCTCGACGAACGGGGCGGCCGGGACGTCCCGGTACTCCCCCTCCGCCCGGTGTTTGAGCGGCACGAAAACCGTGCGGCAGTCATCGCGGTGAGCCTTGGCGCTGACCTGCCAGCGGATCCTGACGAAGCCAGATCGTCGACACTCGGTGGAGAAGGCCAGGGCCTCGCTGGGGCGCTGGCCGGTACCCGCCTGCAGGTAGACCGTGAGCCGGTACTGCGGGGTGATGCGTTCCGCGATCAGATCGACCTCGTCCAGCGTGGGAATCTCGTCTGCGTCCACCGCGCACGGGGCCGCCCGGGATATCCGGACGCCGCGTGCGGGATTATTCGGGATGCGTTTGTCGACGACGGCCGCCTCCAGCATGGCGGCCACCATCACCATCCGGTCATTGACCGTGGAGACCGCCAACCCCGCACCGGATGCATACACGTCCTTGGCGAACTCCTCGAAGTCGCGCCGCGCCAACCCGGCCAGCATCTTCCGTCCCAAGCGCGGCACTAGATGGTTACGGATGAACCCTTCGTAGTTGCTGCGCGTCGACTCACCGATAACCCGCCGCTCCAGCCACTCCTGAGCCCAGGCCCGCAACGGCACAAGCCCACGTGCAGGATCGAAGCGAATGCCAGCCTTCTTGTCGTTCTCGACCATGTCGGCGAAAGAGTCCGCGCCATCCGAGCCCACCCGACGGGGAAACGACCTCTCCCGCTGCCGCCCGCGCCTACCACCCGGTTCCCGATACCGCACCGTCCACCCATGCCGACACCGCGGACGATCACAGGGAAAGTTCCGGTCCCGGACATCCCTCTTGCACCTCTGAAAAACGCTCGCCACCCAACCCCCGATCCTTCGCCTGACCCGTGCTCGAAACCGTGCACCGCCATCTCAGGGCCGAGCAAGACATTCATCATTAATCCGCCCTTTCCGGGGAATGTGGACCCAGCCTCACCCACAGCCCCGCGGGCCATCGACTCAGCGAGGCCCTCCTCGCTGGATGCACTCACGCCCTCCGCGCTCCCCGCCACGTGATCCGCGCTTCAGCATCGAAGGCCATACCACGCTATGGTTGATGTATGGCTACCAAGAAGGTGACTATCACTCTCGACGAATCCCTGGTCGAAGCCCTGGCCGGAGCCGCCGAGGAAGAAGGCATCCCGCTCTCCCGCCTCGTCGCCGGAGCAGCCGAACGCGAGCTGCGCCTGCGGGCTGGCCGGGCCGTCATCCAGGAGTGGCAGGCCGAACACGGCGCCTTCACCCCGGAAGAGCTCGCCGCCGCCCGCGCGGACCTGGCCGCCGCCGACGCCGAGTACCTCAGCAGCTCGGGAGCCTCGGCCGCGTGAACATCCCCTACCTGTACGACGCCGGGGTACTCATCGCCATCGACAACGACGACCGCCGTATGTGGGCCCGCCACAGCCTGGCCCTGGACGACGGACGGGACATCCACGTCCCCTCCGTCGTCGTCAGCCAGGCATGGCGGGACTCCCGCCGCCAGGTCAGACTCGGCAAGTTCCTCGCCGGGTGCCACGTCGTACCCGTCGGCCTCGAAACCGCCAAAACCGCAGGCATCCTCTGCGGCAAGGCCGGCACCTCCGACATCGTCGACGCCACCGTCGTGACCATGGCAGCCAGCCTCGGCGCCATCATCTGGACCTCGGACCCGGACGACATCCGCACCCTCATCGACGCCCAGGACATCAAACCCGCCCCTGTCATCCGCACCGTCTAGTGTGATGCGCCAGAAATCCTGAGGGTTAGTAAGTAGCCTGTTGGTATGTCACATCCGGGTCCCTCTGCTGTGGAGATCACGCTGTCCGAGG
>NZ_JBEOVF010000069.1:0-44553 GCF_040295365.1 Streptomyces sp. NPDC002838
TTCAGCCTCCGCCCGGCGGCCCCGTGGGCGCTGCGTGCGAGCAGCGCCGACGTCTGCTGCCGGATCAGGGCCGAGTACTGGGCGGAGACCTTGTCCAGCGCGGCGGTCCACTGCTTGCGGGCGTCGGGCAGGGTGACCCGTCCTGCGTTGCCGGCCGAACGGGCCGCAATCACCTGGTCCTCGATGCTCTGCAGGGTCTGCCAGTCCTTACCCTGCAGGATCCGCTCGGTCTGCGTCTTCACGCTGCCGCGCAGCGAGGGCATGACCTGGTCCTCGACGACCCAGCGTCGCGTGCTCACCATCTCGGCGAACTCTGTCCAGGCCTTCTCGTCGAGGCGCCCGGACGGCCACGCCAGGGTGAGGTGCGTGTCCTCCTGGGCGACCAGCTCCGCCGCGTGCTCCAGCGCGACGAGCGGACCGGCCTGTGAGGTGAGGTCGCCGTCGTCGACCTGGGAGAGCTCCTGGAAGGCGTGGATCTGGTCGTCGATGATCGAGGTGTACTGGTCCAGCGCCTGCTCGGCGGTGATGTCGGTGGGGTTGTCCACCTGGCCCCGGTAGTACTCCAGGCTGCTGACCGACCCGACGACCGAGTACAGCCGGTCCGCGATCCGGTCGGGAGCCTTCTGGATCGCATCGGAACGGCTCGCCAGTTTCGCGACCGCCTGGTCCGTCTCCTCGCGCGCCCGGTCCAGGGCGGCCCGGGAGCCGGGCACCGAGGCCAGCCAGGCCGCCGACAGCCCGCGTTCCTGCTGCAACGCGAGCGTGGCGTCGGTGCCCATGGCGCCGGTCGACTTGCTCAGCTCCGTCTGCGACTTGAGCCGCAGGCCCTCCGAGAACATCTGCGCCGTCGTCACACCCCACATGGCGGCGAGGGTGACGCTCGGGACCAGTGCCAGCAGGATGAGGGAGAGACGTATGGAGCCTAGGCGGCGACGCCGGGCGCGTGTCCGTGGAGACATGGTCGTCCTTGGGCGAGCGGGGGAGCGGGGAGGTTCTTCGAAGAGGTGGCCGGACGTCCGGCGGCGGGGCCCGCCGGAGCCCCGGTCAGCGGGTTCCGGCGGCGGCGAACCGCTCGACCGAGGCGACGTTCGACCGGGTGACGAACGCCGGACCGGTGAGTACGGGAGCCACACCGCCGCCGCTGATGTTGCCGTTGGTCTTGTACAGCCAGAGCGAGTCGACGGCGAGGTAACCCTGCAGATACGGCTGCTGGTCCACCGCGAACTGCACCTTTCCGCTCCGCACGGCGCTGACCATGTCCTTGTTGAGGTCGAAGGTGGCGACCCGGGCCCTGCTGCCCGCCTCCCGCACCGACTCGACGGCGTCGAGCGCGAACTGCGCGCCCAGCGTGACGACTTCGTCGATGGAGGGGTCCTGCCGGAGCCTGGCCGTGACGGCGGCGTGCACCGCGTTGGGGTCGGTGCCCTCCACATAGAGCAGGTCGGTCTGGCCGTCGAACGTCTTCTTCACGCCGGCGCAGCGCGCCTCCAGGCCGACGTTGCCCCGCTCGTGGATGACGCACAGGGTGTGCTTGGCCTTGAGGCCGTCCAGCCTGTCCCCGACGGCGCGGCCCGCGAGGCTCTCGTCCTGGCCGAAGTACTCCAGCAGGCCCTGGGAGCGCCAGGCGTCGATACCGGAGTTGAGCCCGACCACGGGTATGCCCGCCGCTCTGGCCTCGGCGACCGGGCCTTTCATGGCCGCCGGCTTGGCCAGGGTCACCGCGATGCCGTCGACCTTGTCGCTGATCGCGTCGCGGACCAGTGCCGCCTGCTTGGTCGGGTCGGAGTCGTTCCCGTATGTCAGCTCGATGTCGTCCTTGGCGGCCGCCGTCCGGGCGCCCTTCTGCACCAGGTCCCAGAAGGCGTCCCCCTCACCGCCGTGGGTGATCAGGGCGACCTTGATCCGGCCGGTGTCGGCCTTGCCCGCCGTGTCCGCGGCTGAGTCGAGCCGTGCGTCGCCGGAACCGGTGCAGCCGGCGAGAAGCAGACAGGCGGCGACGGCGAGAGCCGCGACGCGGACGGATATGGAGGAGGCCTGAGGTGGGAGGGAAGTGTTCATGAAGTGCGGCACCTCGCTGTGCGGCCGAGCAAGAGGAACGCGAAAGCGCGGCCGGAACATGTGCTGTGCTGCGCCGACCGGGTGACTTCCACTGGCTCGGAGCCAACCGTGTGTGACCGCCGGTAGTCAAGTGATCTGCCCCTGGTAGCCGGGTCTTGCTGCCGCATCGTGATGATCTTTCCGCTGGGAAGTACTTTTCCGGACGCGTACGGCGGCGGCCGCGGCGGACGACGTATTCCGCCGGGCCGTGTCGGATGCCGTATCGCGCCGGGCGGTCAGGGCTTGCGCGCCACCGCCCCGTACATCGCGATGTCCGTGTCCCGGACCACCTCGGTGCCCGTGCCGTCCGGATGCCACTTGTGCACCTGGACGATGCCCGGCTCGACGAGATCGAGCCCCGCGAAGAACTCCTCGGCCTCCCCGAGCGTGCGCAACCGCATCGGCATGCCCCGGGCCGCGTACTCGTGGGCGACCCGGCCGACCTCCTCCGGCGCGAACTCGGCGGTGCCGATGGACATCGCGAGGTAACTCCCCGGGGGGAGCGGGTCGAGGAGACGGCGGACGATGCCGACGGCGTCGTCCTCGTCCATCATGAAGTGCACGATCGCGATGACGGTGAGGGCGACCGGCTGCGCCAGATCGAGCGTCGCCCGCAGTTCGGGAGCGTCAAGGATGCTCGCCGGGTCGCGCATGTCCGCCTCGATGTACGCCGTCCGCCCCTCGGGTGTGCTGTTCAGCAGACCCTGGGAGAGCCTGAGGACGAGCGGGTCGTTGTCGACGTACACGACCCGGGCCCCCGGCGACGCCGACTGGGCGATCTCGTGGATGTTGGGGGAGGTGGGGATGCCGGTACCGATGTCGAGGAACTGGCGTATCCCCGCGCCCTCGGCGAGATGCCGCACCGCGCGGTTCATGAAGTCGCGGTTGGCCCGCATGTGGACGGGCAGCGCGGGCCACTCGCGGCACATGGCGTCGCCGGCCTCCCGGTCCGCCGGGTAGTGGTCCTTGCCGCCGATGATGTAGTCGTAGATCCGCGCCGAGTGCGCGCTCCCGGTGTCGATGTCTTGTTCCATGCACCTCCCTTCCCATGCTCAACTCACGTCTAATCACGTGCAGTTGAGGACGGTGCGGATTCCTTGCCCCGGGGGCCGGTGGCGGGGGCGCGCCCGGGTACGTCAAGGGCCGCCCGATGAGAGCAACGAGCGGCCCGGCCGCGATTCAGGCGGGTTCCCCGGCCTGTCGCTCGAAGGGCTGGGCGAGGGCCTGCCGCTGAACCGCCCTCGCCTCCTTCCGCCGCTGCCGCCGGCTCACCCGCGGATCCTGGTCGGGCAGCCACCCGAAGGCCAGGCAACTGCCCACGGCCCCGAGCACGAGACCGACGAAGAAGCCGCCCAGGTTCGAGGTGACCCAGGAGCCCAGGGACAGCAGGATGCCGACGATCGAGTAGAACAGCCGCTGGGCGGGGTTGAAGAGGATCAGCAGCCCGAGCAGCAGCATCACGGTCGGCACGAGGTAGCCGGCCAGGCCCTGCATGCCGACGTGCACGACGACCTTCATCGACGCCTTCAGGGTGAGCAGGATCTCCGCGCCGCCCAGGGCTAGCAGCAGCCCGCCCCAGAACGGCCGGGCGGCCCGCCAGCGCCGGAAGGCGGACCGCATGCCCTGACGTGGCCCGTCCGACATCAGCAGGCCTTGTCGCTGAAGCCGAGCTTCAGGCCCGGCAGCTTGAACACCCCTGCCGTGGTCGCGTAGTTGGTCTGCCGCAGATCGCCGATGTACACGGTGTCGGACTGCTGGCTGAAGACGCCGATGGGGCCCCGGCCCTTCGGGCCGGCCTTGTTCAGCTCGCTGGCGTCGTTGCCGATCTCGATGTTCGTGAAGGCGGCGTTGCCCGACAACTCGGTCGAGTCGGTGGTCAGGTCGCTCGCCTCGACCTTGTCCTTCCCGGCGCCCGCGGTGATGCGCAGGTTGATGCCGCCCAGATCCACGCTCTGGCACAGCTTGGTGAGCGTCGCGTCCTTGATCACGGAGGTGACGACCAGCACCTGACCGCCGGTGTCGCCCTCGTTGGGGCTGTCCGCGGCCATGTGGTCGAGGCCGCCGAACTGCTCGAATCCGGTGCCCTTCAGCTCGGTCGCGGTGACCGTGAACGGCATGCCGGAGATGGCGAACTGCACGCCCAGCGCCCCTTCGGCGGTCAGGACCAGGAGCCCCGCGGCGATCGCGGTGGCCGGCACCGCCATGATCGCGGCACGGCGCGCCCGGACCCGCCCGCGTCTTTCCGGGCCGTCGGAGATGTCGGGTACTTGGGTTACGGAACCGCTTTCCGGGTTCTCGGGGGTGTTGCCGGCGGACGAGGCCATGTGCTGCTCCCAGTGGGCATGGTCAAAATGCGGTTGGGCCACGTTGTCCTGGCGCGGACAGCGAACTGCGGCGCACGCCTCCTCGCAACTCCCGGCGGATGCAAGGGCTTTCTCGTTACGCATCAGTAGCCGTCGAGGAAGTTACCGGTGGTTACATTAGTGGTCAAGCAAGTTGTGGGAAAAGAGTGTTGATTGTGTGCCGCCTGTGCGTCAGGTGACTTCCCGGGTGCCGACACCACCCCAGTCCGCATACAACTCCCCTACAACACCTTGACGTTGACCGACCCTCAGGTCTACAACTCTCCCTGGCTTCCCCAGATCCGTGGCGCCGGATCCAGCCGCCTTCCCGGACGTTCTGTCCAGTGCGGGCACTTCACCGCCCGCAACCGAACCCTCAAGGCACCCCGCACGGTCGCTCTCCCCCCTGTGACCTTGCCGGGCAGCCCCTCCCGCCCGGCCCGGCCGGAGTCCCTCCCCCATGGGTCTCCGGCCGGTCACCGGCCCGCTGCCGTTGCCGGTCCGTCACGTACGGAGAAGGCGTCACGGGCCGGCGGCGGCGGACACCGAAGCGCCCCTTGGAAACCCCTCACAAACCCCCCTCAGGAAAGAGGCACCCGCATGCGTACGAGATCCCTCCTTGCCGTCGCCGGAGCCGTCGCCGCCCTCACCCTCCCCGCCGTCACCCCCGCGTCGGCGGCCGACAACGCCGTCCTCACCACCGGCAGCGCCGGCGGTACGGCCGTAGCGGTCGGCGACGTCCTCACCGCGCCGCTGGCCGACGGCACCGCCGCCACGCTCTACTCCAGCGCCACCGGCACCAGCGGCATCTCCTGCAAGACCTCGCAGTTCACCGCCACCGTCACCGACAATCCCGCGGCGCCCGGCACGGCCACCGAGTCGCTCGACGCGCACACCTTCGACAGCAGCAGCTGCTCCGCCAACGTCGTCGGCGTGCTCGGCGTCACCAGCATCACGGTCAACAACCTGCCGTACACCACCTCGGTGGCCTCCGACGGCACCGTCACGGTGACCGCCGCGAGCGGCTCCGCCATCCAGACCACGGTCGTGCTGCGCACCCTGCTCGGCAGCATCAACTGCGTCTACCAGACGCCCAGCCTGGTCGGTACCGCGAGCAACGACGACAACAGCATCACCTTCACCAACCAGCAGTTCACCCGGACGTCCGGCTCCTCGCTGTGCTTCGCCAACGGCTACTTCACCGCGAAGTACGCCCCGGTGACCGACGGCGACGCGCTGGTCTACGTCAACTGACGCTCGCGCGCCCGGCGTTCACCGCCGACGCAACCGCAGCGCCAGGGCGGCGCCCCCGGTGAGCACCAGCACCGCGGCGGCGCCGCCCGCGACCATGGGCGCGGACGCACTGGAGCCGCCGTCGGAGGCAGCGGCGACCGGGGTGCTGTCAGCGGCGTCCTGGCGGGGCTCGGCCGTGGACGCCCGTGCCACCGGCGACGGCGTGGCCTGCGGACGGCTGCGCTCCGCCGTCGGCGACGGGCTGCGGCTCGCGGGTTCCTTGCCGCTGCCCGCGCCGGCGTCGCTGTCCGCCGTGGCCGGAGCGGAGGTCTTGTCGCCGGCGCCCTCCGGCTCCGGGAACACCACGTCCGAACACGAGTAGTACGTGTCCGGCGTGCTGCTGTTCTGCCAGACCGTGTACAGCACATGCCGCCCCGTCCGGTCCGACGGCAGCGTCGCCCTGATCCGGTACGCCCCGTCCGTCAGCGCCGGGTCCTTCACCTCCGCGAACGGCCGCTCCGGCAGGTCGGCCCATGTCAACGGCTTCGCCGGGTCGTAGCCGGGCTTGGTGAGGAAGAGACGGAACGTGCCGGTGTGCGGGATCGTCGAGACGTACCGCATGGTCAGTGTCGCGCCCGGGGTCAGCCGGGTCGACGGCCAGTCGGAGCGGGCGAGGTCGAGGCCCCGGTAGGCGGGCAGGCCTGAGCTGCACAGCTTGCCGTCGGGGACAGTCTGCCGGTCCCGGCCGTTCACGTTCGCGATCCGCAGGTTGTCCCAGGCCGTGAAGGGCGCCCCGTTGGCGGCGACGGCCGCCCGGCAGGCCGCGGACCCGGTCGCACCCCCGTCGGGCGAGCAGGCGAACACCCGGCTGACGGGATCCGTCGGAGCACCGTGCGCCTGGGCGGGCGCCGCCGCCCACACGCCCAGCAGCAGAGGGCTCGCGGCGAGAGCCAGGGCGGCGATGCGGTGTGCGGTCATCCGGGGCATCCGGAACGTCTCCTCGGCCGGAACGGGAACGGTCAGTACCCATCCAGTACGGGACACCGGCCCGGTGCGTTCACCGGAACCCCGATGCCTGCAAAGCGGATCAATCCCGGTCAACTCCCTGACATCAAGGGTGGGTTCCCGGCCGGATCGAGGGTTTCCCCTGTATCCGGATGACCTGCTCTTTGCCTATCGTTCGACCACAGCTGACCCACAGGTAACCCCGAACGGGTCGCACCGCGCACCAGGCCGGCCACCGTGCGCCCTCTTCGCACCATCGCCATGCGCGCCTTCGGTTTCACCCCCCCCGCCGCTTCACCGACGAAGCGAATCGACCGCCGCTCCGCGCTGCCCGGAGCTCGGCCACGAAAGGCAAGCCCTTGCGTACCTCCCCTTCGCTCAGACGGAAGCTGATATCCGTCGCCGCCGTCTCCGCCGCCCTGCTGACCACCGGCACGGCCTCCGTCGCCGTCGCCCAGGAAACCGCGCCCCAGGAGACGGCCGCCGTCCCGGCCGCGCTCACCGAGGCCGCCCCCGGCACCCCGGCCGAGCGCCTCATCGTCGGCTACAAGTCCGGCGCCGCCGAGGCCAAGTCGAACGCGGCCGCCGAGGCGGACGCGACGGACAAGGGCAAGGACTCCGGCGAGGACCTCGACTTCCAGCGCCGCCTCGGCACCGGTGCCGCCCTGGTCGACCTGGGCGAGGACCTCACCAATGCCGATGTCGCCGACGTCGTCGCCGAGTTCAAGGCCGACCCGCAGGTCGCCTACGTCGTGCCGGACCGCCTGAACACGCGGAAGGCCGACCCGAACGACACCGAGTACGCCAAGCAGTGGGACCTGTTCGAGTCCACGGCCGGCATGAACGTGCCCGGCGCCTGGAACACCACGACCGGCACCGGCGTCACCGTCGCCGTCATCGACACCGGCTACGTCGCCCACTCCGACCTCGCCGCGAACATCGTCGGCGGCTACGACTTCATCGCCGACACCGCGGTCTCCGTCGACGGCAACGGCCGCGACAGCAACCCGGCCGACCCCGGCGACTGGTACAACGCCAACGAGTGCGGCCCGGGCATCCCGGCCAGCACCTCCTCCTGGCACGGCACCCACGTGGCCGGCACCATCGCCGCCGCCACGAACAACAGCAAGGGTGTCGCGGGCATCGCCTACGGTGCGAAGATCTCCCCGGTGCGCGTGCTCGGCAAGTGCGGCGGCTACGACTCCGACATCATCGACGCCATCACCTGGGCGTCCGGCGGCACCGTCTCCGGTGTGCCCGCCAACTCCAACGTCGCCAAGGTCATCAACATGAGCCTGGGCGGCGACGGCGCCTGCTCCTCGGCGACCCAGAGCGCGATCAACGCGGCCGTGAACCGGGGTACGACGGTCGTCGTGGCCGCGGGCAACGAGAGCGACAACGTCGCCAACCACAGCCCGGGCAACTGCAACAACGTCATCTCGGTCGCCGCGACCAACCGCTCCGGCGCCAAGGCCTCGTACTCCAACTTCGGCTCTCTGATCGACATCGCGGCCCCCGGCGGCCAGACCAGCACCGGCACCGCCAACGGCATCCTGTCCACGCTGAACTCCGGCACGAAGACGCCGACTTCGGAGTCGTACGCCTACTACCAGGGCACCAGCATGGCCACCCCGCACATCGCGGGCCTGGTCGCGCTGATGAAGTCGGCGAACTCCTCGCTGACCCCGGCGCAGATCGAGACCGCCATCAAGAACAACGCCCGTGCCCTGCCGGGCGCCTGCTCCGGCGGCTGTGGCGCGGGTCTGGCGGACGCGGCCAAGACCGTGGCGGCCGTGAGCGGCTCCGGCGGTTCGACCGGCGGCACCACCTTCTCCAGCACCACCGCCGTGTCCATCCCGGACAACGGCTCGGCCGTGGAGTCCTCCATCGCCGTCAGCGGCCGCAGCGGCAGCGCCCCCTCGGCCCTCCAGGTCGGTGTCGACATCACCCACACCTACCGCGGTGACCTGGTCATCGACCTGGTCGCTCCGGACGGTACGGCGTACCGCCTGAAGGCCGCGAGCAGCTCGGACTCCGCGGACAACGTCAGCACCACGTACACCGTGAACGCCTCCTCCGAGACGGCCAACGGCACCTGGAAGCTGCGCGTCCAGGACACCGCCGCCCAGGACACGGGCCGGATCAACGGCTGGAAGCTCACCTTCTGAGCCGACAGCTGAGACGGGCGGGCCGGCCGGTGCGGATGGGGCACCGGCCGGCCCGCCGTACGTCATGCGCGGAACACCGAGAGGTGGTCGACGGCCCAGTCCCGGTAGGTCCGCGCCGGCCGGCCCAGCACCTCGCCGACCGTCGGATCCACGTGTGCCTTCGCCCCGTCCCGCCCGCGTACGGCGCTCTCCACGAGGGCACGGGCCAGCGGCTCCGGATAGCGGGCCAGCAGCCCGGACAGTGCCTGGTCCTGACTCAGCTCGACGAGTTTCAGGGGACGTTCCAGCAACTCCCCGAGGATCTCCGTCTGGTGTACGGCGCTCAGGGCGGCGGGCCCGGTGAGCGCATACCCTCGCCCCACGTGTGCCCCCGGATCCGCCAGGACCCGCACCGCCACGTCGGCGATGTCCCGCGGATCGACGGTCGAGTTCCGTGAGGTGCCGTGGAGCGCCCGGACCACGCCCTCGTCCCGGACGGAGCGGGCCCAGCTCAGGGTGTTGGACATGAAGGCACGCGGCCGCAGGAACGTCCACGGCAGGCCCGACGCGCGCAGCAGTTCCTCGTTGTCGCGCTGCCACCGGGTGATCAGGTCGACGGCCCCGGGATCGGCCACGGCCTGGGCCGACAGTTTCACGACATGACGTACCCCCGCCGTACGGGCGGCCGTCAGGAAGTTCTCGTCCTGGCCGGGCGCCAGCGGGTTCGTGGTGACGAGCAGCGCGGACCGTACGCCGGTCAGCGCCTCGCGCAGGCTGCCGAGGTCGTCGAAGTCCCCGCCCACGGCCTCGGTTCCGGGGCCCGCGAGAGGGGCCCGGCGCGGGTCGCGGGTCAGCAGGCGGAGCGGCCCGGTGCCGGACAGACGCTCGGCCACCAGCCGCCCGACGGTACCGGTGGCCCCCGTCACCAGGATCACGGGACGGGGACCGAGGCGAGGATACGGACGCCGCGGTCTGCTTTGCTGTCCAGGCCGAGCAACAGCCCCGGCACCGCGATGCTGGGCAGAATGTGGGACCACAGGACGGAGATCCGGTACCCGAGGTCCGCCCGGTCGGTCAGCGCCCGCGACATCAGCTGGATGCCCGCGAAGCCCCCCACCAGTAGTTCCACCGTGTCCCGTGGCTTCACCGTGGGCAGCAACTCACCCTGGGCGCCCGCCTGTTCCATGAGCAGCGTCAGCCGCTCCGCCCACTGCCGGAACGGTCCGGTGTGATCGACCCCGGGGGGCGTCGCCTGGTCCACCGTCAGCCGCACGCTGCCCCGCAGCAGGGGATCGCTCAGCAGCCGCTGCCCCACCACGAAGGTCATGTCGATGATCTCCTGCAACTTGCAGGGCTGCGGCGGCACGGCCCCGAACGGCACCTGCTCGTCCAGCACCGCCTGGGCGAGCGACTCCTTGGAAGGGAAGTGGAAATACAGGGCGCCCTTGGTGACTTCGGCCCGCTCGAGGACCATGGCGATCGTCGTGGACGTATAGCCGTTCTCGTCGAAGACCGCGCCCGCCGCTTCCAGGATCGCGCTGCGCGTCCTGATGGCGCGCTCCTGTTGTGCCATAAGAGCCCTCCGCTGCGCCGAGTTGGCCGGTTCCCGCAAATCGTGTGCCGCGTGGGCTCGATCATATGGTGCTACCGACTGATCTCATTGAAAACAAACCGGTCGCCTCGTACTCTAACGCTCACCCGAGTGGGCATTTCACCGTCTGCCACTGGCCTTCGGGGGAACCGTAGGGAGAGACATGCCTCAACCGCGGCAGCTTGCCGAAACGCCGTCCATGACGGCGACCGTTCCCCGCCAACTCGTCCACCGCGCGGCGGTCGCGGAGACCTTCCTCACCGGCTGGAACCGGACCGCGGCCGACCGGTTCTCCGTGTCGGCCCAGTGGCCGCGCGCCCATGGATTACACGTGTCGGCGGACCGGTCCGCCTACGACCCCCTGCTCGTGGTGGAGACCGTGCGGCAGAGCGGAACGCTGATCGCGCACACCGAGTACGACGTCCCGCTGGACCATCACTTCGTGCTCAAGGAGTTCGAAGTCACCACCTCTCCCCAGCACTTGGCCGTGGGAGCGGTCCCGGCCGAGTTGGCCGTCGAGGTCGCCTTCGTCGACGTCCAGTACCGGGGCCGCCGCCCGGTGGGCGCCCGCTACACGGCGGACGTGCTGCGCGGCGGGGAACGCGTGGCCACGGCGTCGAACGTCGTGTTCACCTGCACCGGCGAGCCCGTCTACCGCCGACTGCGTGGCGGCCGTACCCCCGCCACCGTGTCCCCCCTGCCGCTGCCCCCCGCGCTGCCGGCCGCCGTGGTGGGCCGCGCGCTGCCCGCGGACGTCGTCCTCGCCCCGACCGACCGCCCCGACCGGTGGCAACTGCGAGTAGATACCGCGCATCCCGTTTTCTTCGACCATCCGCTGGACCATGTCCCGGGCATGCTGCTCCTCGAGGCCGTCCGCCAGGCCGTACGGGCCCACACCTCCGGCACCCGGTCGGCCGTGGCGTTCCACATCACCTTCCACCGGTACGCCGAACTGGATATGCCCACGTGGATCGAGGTGGCGAGCGAGAACGGCACCGACGTACAAGTCGTCGGAAGACAGGGAGAGTCGGCGGTCTTCGAGTGCGCCGTCGGCACCGCCCGGTGGTGAGCTATCGTGTATAGGGAGTTGGAAACAAACGGCATGACCCGTTGCTTTCCCGTCCCAGGAGTGTCCCGTCGATGCCGAGGCAGTTACGCGCCGAACAGACCCGCGCGACGATCATCACGGCCGCCGCCGACCTGTTCGACCGGCGCGGCTACGAATCGACCAGCCTGAGTGACATCGTCGAGCACGCCCAAGTCACCAAGGGCGCCCTGTACTTCCACTTCGCGGCCAAGGAGGACCTGGCCCACGCGATCCTGGAGCTGCAGTCCCGTGTCTCGCGCCAGATGGCCAGCGAGATGGACGCCCGGGGGTACTCCTCGCTGGAGGCCCTGATGCGCATCACCTTCGGGATAGCGCGTCTGTCCGTCGAGGACCCGATTCCGCGGGCGGGCCTGCGGCTGGCCACCGGGGGAGTGGAGGTGCGTCCGCCGCTGCGGCACCCCTTCACCGAGTGGCTGGACCTGGCCTCCCGCAAGTTCCTCGGCGCGGTCAAGGAGTCCGACCTCCACTCGGACACCGACATCGATGCCGCCGCCCACTCCCTCGTCAGCTCCTTCGTGGGCACGCGTGTCGTGGGGCGCTCCCTCGAACCCGTGGCACGCCAGCCGCGCAGGCTCGCCGAGATCTGGCACTTGATGATCCGGGGCCTGGTGCCGGTACCCCGGCGGGCCCGCTATCTGACGCTGGTGAGCCATCTGGAGGGGGAGATCAGGCGCTGTGACGTACGGTGAGATTCATGCCCGACACGCCGCCCGCACCCGCACCCGTGATCCTCGGCAACGAACCCGGCTCCTTCCCCCACGGCGTGCTCGCCGAGCGGCATCCGGCCATCGTCGGGCAGGTGCGTGAGGCCTTCCCCTACGGCCCTTCGCAGCACCGCGCCCTCGACGTGCTGCTCGCGAGCTGCACCAAGGGCGTGATCGAACCCCTGCCCGCCGAGGCGCACGACCAGGACCGCTGGAAGGCCTGGGGCATCGACGCGTACACGGGCCGGTCCTGGTTCGACGTGCCCTGGCTGTGGTCCGAGAGCCACTTCTACCGCCGACTCCTCGACGCCGTCGGCTACTTCGGCCCCGGTCCCTGGCAGGGCATCGATCCCTTCCGCCCCTTCAAGCTCGCCGAGCTCGACTCCCCCGAGACGGACGAGGAACTGGCCGCGCTCGACGCCCTGGCCGACCGGCCCGCCGACGAACAGGCCGAGGCCCTGCTGCACGGCTCACTGTGGGGCAACCGCGCCGACCTCGGCTTCCGCCTCTCCGACGCCGGCGCCGAGGGCCGGGCCGCCGCCCCGAGCCTGGTCGCCGACGACAGCGCCACCCTCTGGCCGCTCCTCGCGAACACGGGCACGCTCTGCCTGATCGCCGACAACGCGGGCCGCGAGCTGATCCCCGACCTGCTCCTCATCGCCCACCTCCTCGCCCACGGGCACATCGAGCGGGCCGTCCTGCACGTCAAGCCGTACCCGTACTACGTCTCCGACGCCACGACCACCGACGTGGTCGACGCCCTGCGCCGACTGGTCGAAGCGCCGGGGCAGGCCGCCGCATACGGACGGCAGCTGTGGTCCGCGACGGCCGACGGCCGCCTCACCGTCCGCGCCCACCCCTTCTCCTGCGCCCCGCTGCCGTACGCCGAGATGCCCGACGACCTCCGCGCGGAGCTCGCCGCGGCCACACTGACGGTCGTGAAGGGCGACCTCAACTACCGCCGTCTCGTGGGCGACCGCATGTGGCCCCCGACCACGCCGTTCGCCGCCGTCACCGACCATTTCCCCGGCCCGGTCGCCGCACTGCGCACCCTGAAGTCCGACGTGATCACCGGCCTGGACGCCGCGACGGAGACCGCGCTGGTCGCCGCCGAGGAGCAGCGCTGGCGGACCGGCGGGACCCATGCGCTGATCCAGGTCAGGTCCTGAGGAGATGATCGGCGACGACGAGTCGTCGCCGCTTCCTTCACCTGAGGTGTATGTCCTGCCACACCAGCCGGTGGTCCGAGGTCGGCACCGTCGTGCCGTTTCCGACCAGCCGGTACAGCGGGTCGTCCGACGTCGGCCAGAAGACGCCATTGGCGCCCGGTACCAGCCCCTTGGACGGGATGACGTGGTCGACGCGCAGGTTGCCGGGAGCGGAGTCGCCGAAGTCGGACGTGTCGTACGCCGGGTTGCCCTGGTGCGAGGCGTTGGCGCCGCCCTGGAGCCGCGCCGCCTCCACGCCGCCCGCGCTCGCCGGAGGTGTGGCCGGCAGCCGCACCGCCGGGTGGTCCAGCAGCAGCCGTACGGCGTGGTCGTAGCTGTCGCCGTCGTACGGATCGGCGTTCAGGTCGCCCGCGATCACGAACCGCGCCCCCGGCCGCAGCCCGCCGCGCCGCCCCTTGTCGTCGTACAGGTAGGCGCCGCGCCGACGGCCGCCGATGTAGTCGGCCCACAGGCGGATCTCGTCGTGGTTGCGCCGGCCGTTGCGGTCCTCGGGGCCGTCGAAGGTGGGCGGCGTCGGGTGCGACACCAGGAAGTGCACGGTCTCGTGGCCGACGCGCACCGGCACGTCCCAGTGGCTCTTGGAGGACAGCCGCAGGACCGACCGGGCCGCGTCGCCGTAGTAGCCCTCGGGCATCACGTGGTCCGGCATGTCCTTCCACAGGAAGTGCTGGAAGGTGCGCACCGCGCGGGTGTCGATCGGGAACTTGGAGAGCACGAGCATGCCGTACTGGCCGGGGAACCAGCCGTACCCGAAGGCGTCCTGGCCGTACGCGTCCGAACCGGGCGTCGTCACCGCTCCGTTCTTCCCGTCGAGGTCCACACCGGACGCCACGCCCGTGTTCACCGGGCCGGTGAAGTGGTACGGGAAACGGATCGGCTTCGCGCCGTTCTGCCCGACCGCCAGGTAGTCGCGCAGGAACAGGCCCGCCGCGGTGCCGCGGTCGTCGTAGTCGAACTCGTTGACCAACAGGACGTCCGGATCGACGCGTTGGATGGTCTCGGCGACATTGCGCGCCTGGGCGTTGTCCGGGGTGGACAGGTCGGTGATCAGCGCGCCCTGGGTGGAGCGGTTCAGGGACGCGTTGAAGGTGGCGAACCGGACCGTGCGACTGGGCCGGCCGGTCGCCGACGCGGGGAGCGCGGTGGCGCCGGCCAGCGCCGCACCGGCCAGGGCGGCAAGTGCGGTGCGACGGGGGAGGGTTCCGAGGTGGTGGTCCTGATGGTCCATCGGGGCTCCGGGGAGGGAGGGGACACATGAACGGTTGAAGTCTGCGCGCGTAGAGGTGAACGCCACAAGGCCCGGCCAGAACTCCCGGATTCACCCACGATTCACGCGATGGTGTGACCATGTCCCGGCGTGCGGATGCCGCCCGAGGGCCGTGGGTAGGGCCCGGCCATGACGCAGCAGCCCTTCGAACTCCCGCACTTCTACATGCCGTATCCCGCGCGGCTGAACCCACATGTCGACGAGGCCCGCGCCCACTCGACCGCGTGGGCGCGCGACATGGGCATGCTGGAGGGGTCCGGGATCTGGGAGCAGTCCGACCTCGACGCCCACGACTACGGCCTGCTCTGCGCCTACACCCACCCCGACTGCGACGGCCCCGCCCTGTCACTCATCACCGACTGGTACGTGTGGGTCTTCTTCTTCGACGACCACTTCCTGGAGACCTTCAAGCGCACCCAGGACCGCGCCGGCGGCAAGGCCTACCTGGACAGGCTGCCGCTGTTCATGCCGATGGACCTGTCGACCCCGATGCCCGAGCCGGAGAACCCGGTCGAGGCGGGTCTCGCCGACCTGTGGACGCGCACCGTGCCGTCGATGTCCGCCGACTGGCGCCGCCGCTTCGCCGTCGCCACCGAGCACCTGCTCAACGAGTCCCTGTGGGAGCTGTCCAACATCAACGAGGGGCGGATCGCCAACCCCGTCGAGTACATCGAGATGCGCCGCAAGGTGGGCGGCGCGCCCTGGTCGGCCGGCCTGGTGGAGTACGCGACGGCCGAAGTGCCCGCGGCCGTCGCCGGGTCGAGGCCGCTGAGAGTGCTGATGGAGACCTTCTCCGACGCCGTCCACCTGCGCAACGACCTGTTCTCCTACCAGCGGGAGGTCGAGGACGAGGGCGAGCTCAGCAACGGCGTGCTCGTTCTGGAGACCTTCTTCGGCTGCACCACCCAGGAGGCCGCCGACACCGTCAACGACGTCCTCACCTCGCGCCTGCACCAGTTCGAGCACACCGCGTTCACCGAGGTGCCCGCGGTCGCCCTGGAGAACGGCCTCACCCCGGACGAGGTCGCCGCGGTCGCCAAGTACACGCAAGGGCTGCAGGACTGGCAGTCCGGCGGCCACGAATGGCACATGCGCTCCAGCCGGTACATGAACGCGCGGGCCGAGTCGACCAAGCCGTGGCAGGGCCTGGCCGCACGGGGCACCTCCGCCTCCGACGTCGGGGCGCTGCTCGCGGCGGCCGGCGCCGAGCGCCTGCGCGCCTACACGCACGTGCCGTACCAGAAGGTCGGCCCGTCCCTGCTGCCCGACTTCCACATGCCGTTCGAGCTCGAACTCAGCCCGCACCTGGCCGGGACCCGCCCCCGCCTCACCGCCTGGGCGCACCGCATGGGCATCCTCCAGGAGGGCGTCTGGGACGAGGACAAGCTCGCCGCGTACGACCTCCCGCTCTGCTCGGCGGGCCTCGACCCGGACGCGACCCCCGAGGCCCTGGACCTCAGCGCGCAGTGGCTCGCCTGGGGGACGTACGGCGACGACTACTACCCGCTCGTCTTCGGCCACCGCCGCGACCTCGCCGCCGCGCGCGTGACCACGCGGCGGCTGTCGGACTGCATGCCCGTCGCCGGCGAGGAGGTCCCCGTCCCGGTCAACGGCATGGAGCGCGCACTGATCGACCTGTGGGCGCGTACGACGGCGGAGATGACCCCCGAGGCGCGGCGCACCCTGAAGAACGCGGTGAACGTGATGACCGAGAGCTGGGTGTGGGAGCTGTCCAACCAGCTCCAGAACCGCGTCCCCGACCCGGTCGACTACCTGGAGATGCGGCGCCGGACCTTCGGTGCCGACCTCACTCTGAGCCTGTGCCGCATGGGCCACGGCCCCGCCGTCCCCCCGGAGGTGTACCGCAGCGGACCCGTCCGCTCGCTGGAGAACGCCGCCGTGGACTACGCCTGCCTGCTCAACGACGTCTTCTCGTACCAGAAGGAGATCGAGTACGAGGGCGAGATCCACAACGCGATCCTCGTCGTGCAGAACTTCTTCGGCATCGACTACCCGACCGCGCTCGGCGTCGTGGCCGACCTGATGAACCAGCGGATGCAGCAGTTCGAACATGTCGCCGCACACGAACTGCCCGTCGTGTACGAGGACTTCGGGCTGAGTGACGAGGCGCGCGAGATCATGGGCAACTACGTGGTCGACCTCCAGAACTGGATGGCGGGCATCCTGAACTGGCACCGCACGGTCGACCGCTACAAGGCCGACTACCTCGCCCGCCGCGCCCACGGCTTCCTCCCGGACCGGCCTCCGGCGCTGCCGGTCGGCTGACCTCCGCCGGCCCGGCGCGTCACACCGACAGGCCCCGCGACCGCGCCGCGTGCTCCACCGCGGCTCGCGCCAGTGCCCGGACGATCGGGTGCGGGCGCGAGCCGTCGCCGGACAGTTCCGGCTGGAACAGCGAGGCCAGGAAGAAGGGATGGCCGGGGAGTTCGGCGATCCGGACGTGCCCGTCCTCGTCGTGCCCGGAGAAGCGCAGGCCGTGCGCGCGCAGCGTGTCGAGGTGGCGGGAAGGGCCGTACGCGCAGAAGTAACGCTCGACCGTCCGCTCCGAGCCGGTCACGGACTGGGCGAGGGTGCCCGCCTCGATGTGCACCACGGCCTCGTGGCCCACCAGCGAACAGGCCAGCGGCTCGATGAGCGGATCGTCGGCGTCGGGGTCGTTCTCGGCGTGCGCCGCGCGCGTGAGGCCGCAGACGTCACGGGCGTACTCCAGGAGCGCGTGCTGGAACCCGCCGCACGTGCCCAGGAAGGGGATGCCCGCCACGCGCGCGGTGCGGATCGCGGCGAGCACGCCGGCCTCGCTGCGGTACGGACTTCCCGGCACCATCCACACCGCGTCGAACCCGCGCACGGCGTCCTCGTCCCCCGCCTCCTCGGAGGGGATCCAATAGGCGTCGAGGATGATCCGGTCGCGCGCGGCGACGGCGTCGAGAAGCAGTGGGATGCGGGTGTGCGACACGACATTGGGGGAGCGGTCGCCGACCAGGGCGAGCCGGGCGGACCGGGCTGCGGTGTTCGTCATGGCCTCATCTTCAGCGTGGCCGACGGATCGCGTCCAACGATGATTTCTGCACCCTTGATAAGCAGAGCTGATGCGATCCTGCTGTCCATGGACCCGCACCTCCTGCGCACCTACGTCACCGTCGCCCGCCTCGCCTCGTTCTCCGAGGCCGCGCGCGAGCTGGGGTACACCCAGTCGGCGGTGTCCCAGCACATCGCGGCGCTCGAACAGGACCTGGGCGCCCCGCTGCTCACTCGCCGCCCCGTCGCGCCCACGGTGGCCGGCGAGCGGCTGCTGGAACACGCGGGTCCGCTGCTGCTGCGCCTGGACGCGGCCCGCGCGGACGTCGTACGGATGGCTGCCGTGCCCGAGCACGGGCTGACGCTCGCCGCCGCACCGACCGCGCTCGCTCCGCGTGCCCTGACCGCGCTCCCCGCCGCGGGCGCGACGGTGCGGGTACTGGCCCGCGACGAGGTCGCGGCGGCCGTCGCCACCGGCACGGCGGACCTCGGCCTGGTCGACGGCCTGGCCGCCCCCAGCGACCCGCTGCGGCTGCCGGACGTCGCCCCGCTGACCACGCACGGCGTGGCCGAGGAACCCGTGTGCGTCCTCCTGCCCGCCACTCACCCCCTGGCCCGGCGCGCCGGGCTCCGCCTCGGCGACCTCGCCGACGCGCGCTGGCTGGACGCGCCCGACGCGGGCCTGCCGCTGGAGGGGCTGCGTGCCGCACACGGCGGCCACGGCTTCCGCCCGGCCCTGCGCTACGAGGGCACCGACGTGCGCGCACTGACCGCCCTGGCCGCCGCGGGCCACGGCCTGACCCTGCTGCCCCGGTCGGCGGCCACCGGAGTGCCGGGCGCGGTGGCCGTCCCGGTGACCGAGCCGCGGGTCGTGCACCGGGTGGAACTGGTGTACGGCGGCACGCCCCGGGGTGCCGCGGCGGCACTGGTGGACGTGCTGGTCGAGCGCGTGTGACGGCCGGTTCTCCGGGGCGGCCCCGTGGCTCTTCTCCAGGGCGGTCGGTATGTCTTCCCGCCCTTGACCGCGGGTCAGTCTCACTCGTTCGTGGCTCGTTGTGCGTCGGCGCTCCGGGTAGAGCACCTGCCGGAGGCGATCCATGGAACAGACAGCGTTGCGTCCCAAGCCCATGCCCGGTCAGGCACACGGCGGCGGCACCAAGTGCGGCCCCGCCCGGCGCCCGCACGCCGGGCGCCGGCGCGGCCGACGGCTGAGGACCGCGCTGCTCGCCCTGCTCGTCGGGACGCTCCTCGTCCTGTCCGGGGTCGGCCTCGGCACGGTCGGCGCCACGGTGATCGGCATGAGCGGGCTCGCCGAACTCCAGCGGCAGGCGGGGCAGGGAGCGCCGGGTCCGCAAGGGAGCGCGTCCGCCTCGGCGCGCCCCGGCCCTTCCGCGACCCCGTCTCCGGCGCCCGTCGGCGCGACGCTCGGCCTGGAGGTCGTGGACGCCGAGAAGGTGGGCGCGCTCGTCGTGGGGGTCCACGTCCCGGGTCCGGGCTACTCGGCGGGACTCGTCCGGGGCGATGTGCTCCTCGCGTTCGGCCGGACCCGGATCGACTCGGCCACCGACCTCGCACGAGCCGTCGCCGGTGCCCGGCCCGGCACCGAGGTCGTGCTGACGGTACGGCACAAGAGCGGCGGCTATCAGCAGTTGACGGTCGTTCCGGCCGTGGTCACATGACCGTCCGGAAGCGGCTGGTGAGCCGCCCTTGGTCGGCCGGCACGGGGATGGCCGGCCCGACCGGCGCCTCGCGGTCCGCCGCCTGCCCGTCCCTCCCGGGGCCGCCCCGGCGTCCGGGGCACCCACGGCCCGACGACCGGTGGCCGTCCGGCGAAGGCCGTGGCGCCGGGCCGGTGCGCGTGCCCGGTGATCAGCCCGGCGATCTCCGGCGGCCGCTCCAGCAGGTCGGCCGGACGGTCCGGCCGACTCAGCCGGTAGGAGTCGGACTGGGGGAACCTCCCACGCCCTTTGGTCAGTGAGGGAGGAGGGTCCAGTGCCACCGGCGGGTGGTGAAAGGCGAGGATCGAGCACCGGGAACGGCGCGTTGCCGTCGCGCCGCCCGAGGACGCGGACCGCCTCCTCGTACTCTGCCCCCGTGTCGTGGTCCTCGATGTCCCGGTCACCAGTAGCGCGTCCACCCGCCCCGGCGGCCGCCGCGACCGGGTCGCGCATCCACTGCACAAGACTTGCCCCTCGTATCCCGAAAGACGTGACAACCGGCTCGCGCGGGTCCCGCCGTCCGGGCAGGATGCTGCCCGTAGTCCCTTCACCCTCCCAGGGAGGCCCGGATGACCGGCAGCACGCGCGCGCCCTTCACCGCCGACGACTACCGGGCCCGTATGGAGCGCGCCGCGCGGGCGGCCGCCGCCGCGGGGCTCGCCGGGCTCCTGGTGGCACCGGGGCCGGACCTGGTGTGGCTGACCGGCTACGCGCCCACCGCGACCACCGAACGGCTCACCCTGCTCGTCCTCGCCCCCGGACAGGACCCCGTCCTCGTCGTCCCTACCCTCGAGGCCCCGGACGCCGCGCAGGCGCCCGGCGCGCCCGCGCTGACCCTGCGCGACTGGACCGACGGCAAGGACCCCTACGCCGCCACGGCCGCCCTCCTCGACGGCGGCGGCCGCTTCGGCATCAGCGACAACGCCTGGGCCATGCACCTGCTGGCACTGCAGAAGGCCCTGCCCGGCGCCTCCTACGCCTCCCTCACCGAGGCCCTGCCGATGCTCCGGGCCGTCAAGGACGCGGCGGAGCTGGAGCTGTTGGCGGCCGCGGGAGCGGCCGCGGACGCGACGTTCGAGGAGATCCGGAAGGTTCCCTTCGCCGGCCGCAGGGAGTCCGAGGTCGCCGCGGACCTGGCGCGATCGCTGCGCCGCCACGGACACTCCCAGGTCGACTTCACGATCGTCGCCTCCGGCCCCAACGGCGCCAATCCGCACCACGAGGCGGGTGACCGCGTGATCGAGCGCGGCGACATGGTGGTCCTGGACTTCGGCGGCCTCAAGGACGGCTACGGCTCCGACACCTCCCGTACGGTCCACGTCGGCGAGCCCACCGACGAGGAGCGCCGGGTGCACGACCTCGTACGCGAGGCCCAGGAGGCGGGCTTCCGGGCGGTGCGGCCCGGCGTCGCCTGCCAGGAGGTCGACCGGGCCGCCCGCGCGGTCATCGCCGACGCCGGGTACGGCGAGTACTTCATCCACCGCACCGGTCACGGCATCGGCGTCACCACCCACGAGCCGCCGTACATGATCGAGGGCGAACAGCAGCCCCTCGTGCCCGGCATGTGCTTCTCCGTGGAGCCCGGCGTCTATCTGCCCGGCCGTTTCGGGGTACGCATCGAGGACATCGTCACGGTCACCGAAGACGGTGGCCGCCGCCTCAACGACACGAGCCGCGACATGGTCATAGTGGACTGACGCACACCAGGAGCCCTCCACACGATCTCGAACGACAACGGCGCGATCATGACCCAGGCACCGACACCCACCGCGGACACCGTCCGCCGACTGGTCCGTTCCCTGCTCAAGGAGGGCGCGGCCGGTGCGAACGGCAGCACCGGACCCGAGGTCCGGCCCGTCGCCGAGGGCGGCGAGCACTCCACGTGGTGGGTCGGCACGCGCCATGTGCTGCGCCTCGCCCCCGACCGTGAGACCTCCGTCCGCCGGCGCCGCGAGCTGCGCCTGCGCGACCTCGTACGCCCGCACCTGCCGGTCGCCGTGCCCACCAGCGTGGCGCACGGCGAGTGGGCGCCCGGGCTGATGTACACGCTGGACACCAAGGTGCCCGGCGGCTCGGGGGAGGAGCACGACGTGTCCGCCGTCGGCGAGGCCGACCTGGCCGGCCTGCTCGCGGGGCTGCGCGAGGTGCCCATCCGGCAGGCCGAAGTGCTCGGGGTGCCGCGGGCCGCGCCGCGCTCCCTGGAGCGGCTGCGCCGGGAGGCCGTACGCGCCGCCGAACGCCTCGCCGCGGCCGACGAGTTCGACCCGGGCCGCTTCCACCAGTTTCCGATGCCGGCCGCGGTCCAGCTCGCCGCCCAGCCCGCCACGGCGGTCCTCGTCCACCACGGCCTCACGGGCGAACACCTCGTGGTCAGCGCCGACGGCCGGGTACGCGGCGTGCTGGACTGGAGCGAGGCGGTCATCGGCGACCCCGCCGAGGACATCGCCGGCCTCGCCCTCGCCGTCGGATCCCCGGCCGCCGTCCGCGCCGCCACCCTCGCCGGCTACGCCGCCCGCCCCTGCCTGCGCGGCCTCTGGCTCGCCCGCTGCGACGCCGTCATCCACCTCGCCGCCCGCCTGAACGGCCGCGACACCACCCTGCTGCCCCTCCTCAGGACCCGACTGCGACGCGCCTGGGAGGCGATCCTGCTGGAGCGGGTGACAGAGCTGCGGGACGAAGACCCGGACGCCACCGACGACGCCCTGTGAGGGGTGGCCCGGCAGAGCCGGCTTCTCACTCCTGCAGCAGCACCACGCACGACTCCCCGGGCACATGCAGCACCCCGCCCGCGCCCGGGGCCTCGACGGGCTCCCACGCGGCGAGCACGCGCGCGGGGCGGGTGCCCAGCGGGATGGCCGCCGGTTCCTTGGCCAGGTTCACGGCGACCCGGACGTCCCCGCGCCGGAAGGCCAGCCAGCGTTCCCCCTCGTCGTAGGCCACCTTGGTGTCGGCGAGGTCGGGATCGGTGAGGTCCGCCTGTTCGTGCCGCAGGGCGATGAGCCGGCGGTACCAGGCCAGCACGCGCGCGTGGGGCTCGCCTTCGGGCTCGGTCCAGTCCAGGCAGGAGCGGTCGCGGGTCGCCGGGTCCTGTGGGTCGGGGACGTCCTCCTCGGCCCAGCCGTGCGCGGCGAACTCGCGGCGCCTGCCCCGCCGTACGGCCTCCGCGAGCTCGGGATCGGTGTGGTCGGTGAAGAACTGCCACGGCGTGCCCGCCGCCCACTCCTCGCCCATGAACAGCATCGGCGTGAAGGGGGCCGTCAGGGTCAGCGTGGCCGCGCAGGCCAGCAGCCCCTCACAGACCAGGGCCGACAGACGGTCCCCCTGGGCGCGGTTGCCCACCTGGTCGTGGGTCTGGCTGTAGCCGAGGAGCCGGTGCGCCGCCACGCGCGCGCGGTCCAGGGGGCGCCCGTGGTGCCGGCCCCGGAAGCTCGAGTACGTGCCGTCGTGGAAGTAGCCGCCCGTGAGCGTCTTGGCGAGCGCCGCGAAGGGGGCACGCGCGAAATCCGCGTAGTAGCCCTTCGATTCGCCGGTCAGCGCGGTGTGCAGGGCATGGTGGAAGTCGTCGTTCCACTGCGCGTGCAGACCGAGGCCGCCCTCCGGGCGCGGGGTGACCAGACGCGGGTCGTTCAGGTCCGACTCGGCGATCAGGAACAGCGGCCGGCCCAGATCGGCGGCCAGGGCGTCCACGGCCGTCGACAGCTCCTCCAGGAAGGTGCACGCGCGCGTGTCCGCCAGCGCGTGCACCGCGTCCAGCCGCAGCCCGTCGATCCGGTAGTCCCGCAGCCACGCCAGCGCGCTGCCCAACAGGAACGCGCGCACCTCGTCCGAACCGGGCGCGTCCAGGTTCACGGCCGAACCCCAGGGGGTGTGGTGCGTGTCCGTGAAGTACGGGCCGAACTGAGGGAGGTAGTTGCCGGAGGGACCCAGATGGTTGTGCACCACGTCCAGGACCACGCCCAGGCCGAGCTCATGGGCCCGGTCGACGAAGCGTTTCAGCGCCTCGGGGCCGCCGTACGGCTCGTGCACGGCCCACAGCGAGACCCCCTCGTACCCCCAGCCGTGCCGCCCGGGGAAGGGGCACAGCGGCATCAACTGGACGTGCGTGACACCCAGTTCGACGAGGTGCCCGAGCCGCCCGGCGGCCGCGTCCAGAGTGCCCTCAGGCGTGTACGTGCCCACATGGAGCTCGTACAGCACCGCACCCGGCAGCGGACGTCCCGCCCACTCGGTGCGCCACGCGTACCGGTCGTGCTCGACGACCGCGCTGAGCCCGTCCGGGCCGTCCGGCTGCCGGCGCGAGCACGGGTCCGGCAGCACGGGCCCGTCGTCCAGCGCGAAGCCGTACCGCGTGCCGTCCCGCGCCTCGGCCTCTGCCCACCACCATCCCGCGCGTCCCGGATCGCGCTCCATCGCGCGCGTGGCGCCGTCGCACTGGAGCGTGACGCGATCGGCCTGCGGTGCCCACACCTCGAACTGCACGGACGGTTCCCCTTCGTCTGCTCATCGTGATGTAGCCCGTCCATGGTGCTTCAAACGCGATCAATGCGCTTCTGCATCCGTCCCATTGCGGCAGGTGTCGTCCGGTACGCGCGCGTGGCGGCCGTTTCCGCGTCTTCTGGACACCCGGCGTTCACTGCCAGACAATCACGAGCGTGACGTCGTCCTTCGAGTTCAACACGTACCCCGCGCGGCTGTCCGACGCGGAGCGCGACAAGGCGCTGAAGGTGCTTCGTGACGGCGTCGCCATGGGCCGCCTGTCGCACGACACGTTCGTCCGGCGCATGGAGCTGGCGCTCACCGCCCGCCGCCCGGACGAGCTCGCCGCGCTCACCGCCGACCTGCCCAAGGAGAGCCGCGTCTCGCGCCTGGTGTTCGGCACCGTCGAGGCCGTCTCCGGCTTCACCGTACGGCTGCGCAGGGCCTGGCAGGCCGAGCGGCTCCCCAAGCTGCTCCTGCCACATCCCGCCGGCGGCCACTCCCTGCGCATAGGCCGCGACCCCGCCAACGGGCTCCGGCTGACCCACGAGACGGTGTCCCGGGTGCACGCCGAGCTCAGCCGCCAGGGCGGCATGTGGGTGCTGCGGGACCTCGGTTCGACCAACGGCACGACGGTGAACGGGCGGCGGGTCATCGGCGCGGCGGTCGTCCGCGAGGGCGACCAGGTCGGGTTCGGCCGGATGGCGTTCCGGCTCTCGGCCAACTGAGCCGATGCTTGGCTCTGACCCGGGCTTCACCTGCTGGTACAGGCCAAGTCCCCTTTGCCCTTTGTGGTGTTGACGAACCCGTCAAGTCGTGACTGACTGTGCGTACACCATGCACATCAGGTGAACCGACGGCACCACATGTGGAGGTGTGCCCTGCCGCCACTCCTCCGCTACCCGACCGTCGACGAGCTCGACGCCCGGGCGGCCGCGCTCGTCGCGCGCCACCCCAGGGACGCCCGGCTGCGCCGGGTGGGCACCTCCCGCGCGGGCACGCCCCTGTGGCTGCTCTCCGTCGGCCACGGCGGCCATCAGGCCCTCGTCGTCGCAGGTCCGCACGCCAACGAGCCCGTGGGCGGCGCAACCGTCCTGCGGCTGGCCGAGCGGGCGCTCGCCGACCCCACGCTCACCTCCGGCGCCGACGCCACCTGGAACCTGCTGCTGTGCCTCGACCCCGACGGCCTGCGCCGCAACGAGCGCTGGCTGCACGGCCCGTACACCCTCGGCCACTACTTCCGGAACTTCTTCCGGCCCGGCTTCCTGGAACAGCCCGAGTGGCTGCCCGACGGCGCGGCCGGCGCCGTACTGCCGGAGACCCGCACCCTGCTCGAACTCCAGGACGAACTGCGGCCCTTCTTCCAGTGCTCCCTGCACGGCGTCGACGTCGGCGGCGGCTTCGTCGAGCTCACCCGCGACCTGCCCGGCCTCGCCCACCGCGTCGCGCACACCGCGGCCCGCCTCGGCATACCGCGCGAACTCGGCCCGTACGACACCCTGTACTGGCCGAGCCTCGGACCCGCCGTCTACCGCATACCGCCCCCGCGCCCGAGCGGACTGGCCGCCGCCATCACCGAGGCCGCCGTCGAGTCGACGTGGTTCCACCCGCACCGGCACGGCACGGTGACCGCCGTCGTCGAGGCGCCCATGTGGGGCGTGGCCGCGGTGGAGGACGACGGCCCGCCCACCGACGCCGCCGCGGTACTGCGCACCGTCAGCCACACCCTGCGCCACGACTCCCGGCTCCTGGAACGGCTCCTCGCCCGGATCCGGCCCCATGTCTCGGCCACGCCGGAGGCGGCGCGGCTGCTCGCCCCGGTCGAGGACTATTTACTGGTCTGCCCCGGCCTCGCCGACGCGTGGGACCCCGACGTCGCCTCCGGCCCGCGCCCGCTTCCACCCCTGAACACCGCCCACCTGACCGCCCTGCGCATCGCCGGGCGGCGGCTGGCCCTGCGTACGGCGGGCCTGCTGCATCAGCTCGTGACCCGCGCCGGCACCGACCCGGCCGGTGTCCTGCCGGAGCTGGACCGGCTGGTCGACGAGTGGTGTGCCGACTACCACGACGGCTGCCAGGCGCGCTGGATCCCGGTGGCGCGCCAGGTGGAGTACCAGTCGCGGGTGGTGCTCGCCGCGTTCTCACTCGCCGGTCGGTACGCGCCCGCGTGCTCCCGTTCGGGTGAGTCGGGGTGGGGTTCCCAGGCGGCCGTGCCGATGCACCGGGAATGACGTACACCACCACAGTGACAGCGGTACGGGGCGGTCTGCTGGCCGTGGCCGCCCTCCTCCTCGCCACCGCGGCCCCGGCGCTGGCGACGCCTCAGGAGCCCACCGGCGGCAACTGGCTCTTCGTCACCGTCACCCGGGGCGAAGCCCGCTCCGGCGAGGCGCCCGGCACCCTGCTGCTGTGCGACCCGCCCCAGGGCCACGGACGCGCCGCCGAGGCGTGCGCGCAACTCCAGGCCGCCCACGGCGACCTTCACGCCATCACGACGAAGGACACCTACTGCCCGATGATCTACGCCCCGGTGACCGCCCACGCGCGCGGGCGGTGGAACGGACGGCAGGTCGACTACACGGAGACCTTCTCGAACGGGTGTGTGATGGAGGCGCGGACCGGGGCGGTCTTCGCGCTGGACGGCTCTCACACAGCCCGTAGGGGCGGCGCGGCACGCGCGCGTGGGGCGTGAGTTTCCGCGCGGACACTGACGCGGGCGTGGCGCTGGGTTTCGTACGACTGCTTGCGCGCGGGGCGCTGGAGTCCGTACGGCCGCTCCCGCGCGCGGCAGTGGCTTTCATACGGCCGCTGGGCCGACGGCTCATGTCGCTCGATCGCGCGCGTGCAGCGCCGCCGCGACCACCGTGCGGGACTGGTGCTCGACCTGGTGTTCCAGGGGCACCCAGCGGGCCCGGAAACGCTCGGCGAAGGCGTGGCTCCAGGTCGCCACGAGCCGTTCGAGACGCGGCGCCGCACGGTCGTCGGTCTCCTGAAGGACCCGCATCAGCATCGCCGCCGCCCGCAGCGGCAGCCGGCGGCCGAACGCGTCCACGCTGCCGACGTACGCCCTCGAGCCGTTGACGGGCGTGGTGTGCGTCCAGTCCGCGGCCAGCCCCGGCACCAGCTCCAGCCCCCACCGCGCGGCCCGCAGCAGGGGCCCGTCGGTGCCGTCGAGACGGGGCAGCGCGTCGGCGAGGATCCGCTCGACCTCCCGTGTGTTCCGCAGCAGCCGGGCCGCCAGCTGTCGCATCGCCGCGGCCGGGGCCGGGTGCGGCGCCGGATCGTCCACCAGGTCGCTCGCCCACATCGGCACCTCCACGACCGCGGTGAGGCCGCCGTACCGGTGGACGTGGTACCAGGTGCTGCACCGCGCGTCGTCCGGCATGCTCGGGTACGCCGCGCCCGCCCCCGGCGCGGGCATCACGTGCACACCGGGCCCGGAGGCGGGCCAGCCCGCGGCGTCCGAGGAGCCCGTCTCCACCGGAATGTTCAGCTCCGCCGCGGACTTCGCGAACGGCTCGGCGAGGCCCGGGACGTCCTTCGTCAACTGCACCCAGCTGCCGCCCACATCGGTCCCGTGCAGAGTCACCTGGAGGTAGGGGCGCAGTTCGTCGATGATCCCGGTCAGGGCGCGCGTCTCGGGCGGGAGCCGGTCGGGCGGCAGCTCGGACGGCGACCACTCCGGCTGCTCGGGCCCCGGCGGCCGGTAGAAGCCGAGGTGGTAGTCGAACAGACTGCGCGGCGCCGGGGTGACATGCAGACTCGCCCCGTCCGGGTCCGCGCACAGCAGGAAGTGCCAAGACGTGCCGTCCCGCAACTCCCCCTCGTGGAGGACGCGTTCGGCGACCGAGAGGACGGTGGCACCGCCGGTCGGCTCGTTGGCGTGGGCCCCCGCGACGACCAGCACGGCGCGCCGGGCACGGCCCACGGACAGCAGGTGGAGCGGCCTGCCCGCCCGGGAAACTCCGATCTGTCTCAGGGTGCACACGCCGGGCCGTTGAGCGGCCAACGCCCTCGCGGTCACGACGAGTTCGGTCACGGTGGGGTAGCGCAGCTCCGGCAGGAGACTCACCCCCGTCACTTCCGCCCGGCTTCGCACTCCGCAGTACCCCACGCTCTCGTTGACGTGTCAAGGACACGATGGGGAGGCTCCAGGGGGCGCCCGGATGCATTCGCTGCCGGCGGGCAGGGCGGGGAGGTGTATTCCGCGCTGATCTCGTCGCTGCCGAGCACCAGGAAGGGGGCCCGGACGGCCGACGCGAGGAGCGCGTCGCGGTTCGTCACCACGCGCCGGTCGTCCGGCCCGGGCCCGGGGAGTGCGCGCGGGCCCGGGCCGGGCGCCAGGACGATTCCGCGGCGCGCGGTGAAGCCGTCCGCGCCCGTCAGGTCACTTCGCGGCGTACGTGACGAAGTCGGCCCAGGCGGCGGGGGAGAGGGCGAGCCGGGGGCCGTCCTTGTCCTTGGAGTCGCGGACGTGGATTTGGCTGGGGCGGGTGGCGACTTCGATGCAGTCGCCGGAACCGCTGCTGCTGTAGCTGCTCTTGAACCAAGCCAGTTCGGACGTGCTCATAGGTCTCCTCGCATCCGTTGCAACAGGCTCACGGAGTCCTCGATGCTGAGAGCCTGTGAACGCATCCTGGCATACCGGCTCTGAAGCACGCTGATTGCCTTCGCGTCGGAGATGAGCTGCCCGGTTTCCGGGGCCTCCATGTAGGCGAACCACTTGTGCTGCGGGGTCTCCAACAACTGCATCGGCCCGTGCAGTCCGGCATGTGACCTCCGCATCAACGGCATGATTTGGATCTCGACGTTCCGCAACTCCGTGATCGCCAGCAGGTGATCGATGGCGCCCCCGGTGACCTCCACCCCGCCGGTTCCGCGCAGGAGCACATGCTCCTCGATGATGAAGCTGAAGGCGGTGTTCGGCCGCTCCCGTAGCAGCCGCTGACGCTCAGCCCGCGCGGCCCAGTTGGCCTCGATCTGCTCGTCGCTCAGCGGTGGCAGCTCGTCGATGAACAACTGCCGTGCGTAGGCCTCCGTCTGCAACAGGCCCGGGATCATCCGGCACTCGTACGTGTAGAGGGTGATCGCCATTTGTTCCAGCCCGGCCCACCGCCGGAACCAGGACGCCAGCCCTGGCGGCCGCTCCAGATATCCCGCCGCCCTCCGCAAGGCCCCGGTGTTCCCCAACACCTCCTCCGCCGCCTCCACGAAGTCCACGTCCGGCATCCGTCGCCCCAACTCCACGGACGCCACGGTGTGTTTGGAGAACCCCACGCGACTCCCGAACTCCTCCCTGCTCAACTCATGGAACTCGCGCAGTGCCTGGACGACCGCCCCGAACGTCCGCAGACTGTCCGACGACTCCGGCTCACCGCTCCCCGCACGCACCCGTCCGTCGACCACCATTGGTCACCTCCCGCGCACATAGTCACGGGCAGTCACCGGTACTGTCCAGCCCGTAACTGCGTACGCTCGCGCAGCGTACGCGGCTCCCACCTGGAGAAGTGCCCCTCGCACCCGCCACATTGGCGGCATGACAGCACGCCCCACCCCCCAATCCTTGGTTACCGTACGTGTGTTCACCCAGCGCCTCAGTGCCACCCCGCGCGGTGCTCGCCTCGCCCGACACCTCGCCCTGACCCAGTTGCACGCCTGGGGCATCCCGCACGGCACGGAGGTCTCCGACGCGATCGCGGTGATCGTCGCCGAACTGGCCGCCAACGCCGTCACCCACGGGCGCGTACCGGGCCGGGACTTCGAGCTACGGCTCTCGCTCGTGCCGGGCAGTGTCCGCATCGAGGTCAGCGACACCCGTACCGAGCCCCGCCCGCCCGGCCCCGGTGCCGTATCCGCCCCACGCCCGCTCGACGAACCCGGCCGCGGCCTGCTCCTCGTCGACGCGCTGGCCGCCCGCTGGGAGGTGGTGGACCGGGAACCGCCGCCGGGGAAGACCGTACGCGCCGAGGTGGATGTGCCCGGGTGGCTCGGGCTCATCCGGACGGCTCCGGCCTAGTGATGGTTTCAGAATGACTTGGGTGCAGCAGGTTTGAGTAGTTCCGGACGGAGTTGGCCCGGCATCCCCGTACAGGAGTGGGATACGCCATCCACAGCGGTCGCGCCACGGCCGGGGCACGGGCCCGCTGTTCGTCCCGGGCATTACGTGTCAGCGGCACTCGCTATCGTCCACGCCATGACCTCAAGTGGCCATCTGCTCGACCTGATTCAGAACACACCGGACATCCACGGGCTGCTGCGGTCATCCTTCGGCTTCGACGTCGGGCGGAAGGGGTGCGGCGACGGCCTGAGGCTTGCCTCGGGTGCGCCGCTGGAGCCAATTGCCGGGGAGCTTGCCGGTGGTGCGTACTTCCTGTGTGCTGAGGAGGACGGCCGCCGGCCGGTAGTGTTCGCGAGTTCCGAAGGGGAGGGCGGGCTGATCGCCGATGACCTGGCGGACGCACTGGAGATCATCATCGGGCTGGCGTGGCAGGACTGCCTAGGGTTCTCCGGAGGGGGCGACGTGGAGGTCATGCAGGTCTCTGCCCAGCACCTCGAACGGTCCCTGGCCAGGGACAATCCGGAGATCGCCAAGGAACGTGCCCATGTGGCCGCGGCCCTGTCCCTTCGTGTCGTGCCCGTCACCGACCTCGTCATTCGACTGCAGGAAGCCGCCTCAAGGACCGAGCCTGCCTACGTAGTGACTACCGAGGACGGGCAGGCATATGACCCACCGTTCGGCGAGCATTCGGAGCCGCGCCACGGGGGCTGGCGCTGAGCGCACCGGTCTTTGCTCGCCGGTCAGACTGACATCGGCATCTCAGCTGACGCCTGACAACGCGCCAGATCCTTGCTGCCTGTGCCGACGATCGTCGGATGGCTGTCTGGACGGAGGGAGGTCCTTTCTCGCAGCCATATGCTCACGCAGCCCCTGACAGGCATATACCTGACAGAGGCTGCGCTTCGCTAGCGGGAACTTATAGGTGGCCAGGGGTCGAGTCCCGGATCGGAATGCAGGCATATCAAAGGGCGGTCTGCGAAAACCGCCAACTCCAATGCCTCCTCGAAGGTGGGGCCCAACTCCCATATCCACCCCAAGCCCGTGGCGATCACCCTTCCCTCAGATTCCATGAAGACGCTTGAATAGCTGAGCCATTCACCGATGGGGAAATACGTCCCACCCAGAACGCTCTCCACTTCGACGGCCATATCACGCTGGCCCGCTCCAGCCGCAAGAGGGTCAAAAGCGAACGGCTCGTCATTGCTGAAATTCGGGCCGACTCGGTTGGTCGGCTCAATCGTAAGACCTCCCATGGTCGCGAGCACTTCCTCGGCCAACGGGTGGACTCGGTACCCTTCATCGGCCAAGGGTTCTATCCAATGGCTGATGGAGACGCACCTGTGCGGTCTCCACCCAGACACGCTGAGCGCCGCCAGCGTGTCTGGGCGAAGCGATTCGAATCGAACCATGGAGATCAGTCGATATCAAAATCGTCCAGTAGTCGCTTACAGCGACCACAGGGGGTAGCTGGTTCGCCATGCCCAGCTGTATTTGAGGTCGGCATGGAATTGTTCCGTGATTTCACCGTTCGCATTTTGCCTCCCCTGATGGCGGCAAGTCCCTCGGTCACCTGCGCTTGATGTCTTCCTTCACTCGGACTCTTCAGGGAATGGCGAAGCTCCTGGCTGACTGGCTTGCGGCCGGGAGCTTTGTTTCTCTGTTCTCGGCCAGCGCCTCCACAGGGCGGACCACACCGGTGCTGAGCGTGTGGGGGAGCTTTTTGAGAGGCTGCCGGTGGGGCGCGAATGTCATCCACGTCCATTTGCATGGCACCTCGGAAGTCGCCAGCATCTATCAGCTCCTTCTGTCTCATCCGCCACGCCTTCGAGGCGAGGGATGATCCAGTGCTGTAAACCGCTCGATGGTCGGCGTAATCCATCCGAATCGACGGTCCGCTGTACATACTGAGGGGACTGGATGAATTGGCAGGGATATGGTTGATCTCATTTCCTGCACCAGCAGGTTGCAGATCGCCGTACTTTCCGCCATTCGCGACACCACAATTGTGCGTGAGGACCGACGCAGCGCCCGCCACCACATAGTACGTGTGCTACGCGGTACCCCTCTACCTGCTTCTCCGCAGGTCAGCACGTGATTTGCGTTCCGCTGGTGTCCGCGGTCGTGCGGGGGAATCCGTGGGTGTTGCCGTCACTACTGCCGTCAGGGGCGCGGGGTGCGCGGTGGTGCTGCCGCTGACGCGGTGTCAGCGCAGGGGGACTTTACTGCCATGCTCCGGGCTCAGCACGGAGCATGGCTCGGACGGTCTGCTCGTAGTCCTGGTGGCCGGTGGCGGCGCAGTGTCCGGCGATCCAGCGGGTCAGCTCGTCCGGTGTGTGCAGGGTGCCGGATGTGGCGCCGCAGTTGCGTTCCTCGCCGGTGACGCAGAGCGCCGTGAAGGCCGGCAGAGCCAGGGGGTCGGGGACGGTGGTCACGTGGTACTCGCGGAATCGGTAGCGCCCTCGCGCACCATCACGGGACTGCGCGTCGGTGTTCATGGAGTCAGGCATCCTTGGTCACCTCTTCCGGGTCGGGGAGGCGTTGACCTCGCGAGTCGGCCACCCTGAGCGCGTCGGAGAGGGCTTCGGTCAGCCGGCGGGCCAGCCAGCGGTATTCGGTCGCCGACAAGACCTTCGCGTCAGGGCCCACGGCGTCGCGGGCGTACTCCAACAGGTCCTCGCCCATGCCCAGCTGTATGGCTTCGATGTTGTCGGCGAGGTTGGCGAGGTAGCCCTGGCCGTCGGTGCTCAGGTAACAGGGGTGCCCGTCCTGGGTGGTCCACGGCAGCAGTCGCGGTCCTTCTGCCCTGGTACCTCCGGGCCGTTGTGTTGCTCGCTCGGCCATCCTGATTCCCTCTCCTCGGTTCGGCTCGGGGCTACTGATCACCGTCTCGCTGGTGTGAGCCCTTGGGAGTAGCCAGCGTGTCTGCCTTGCTGTCTGCCAAGCTGGTGGAGTGCGGGAGACGATCGGGGAACTGGTCAGGCGGCTGCGCCTGGCGCGTGGGTGGAGTCAGGGGCGGCTCGCCGAGGCTCTGGCTGAGGCTGCTCCTGGTCGCGTTCCGCCAACGCGAAATGACGTGTCCCGTTGGGAGATCGGGACGAGGTCTCCTCGGGAGTGGCTGCCGTTCCTTGCGCGGGTGCTGGAGGTGCCGCGCGATGTGCTGGAGGCGGCGAAGGCCGTTCAGTCTGTCGGGTCCGCGCCGCGTGTCCGGTCCGTGGCGGACTTCCTGCCCGAGGGCGACCCATTGGCCCCGCTGCGTGCTCGTACGGGTCGCCGGATCGGGGCCGGACAGGTGGCCGATCTGGCCCAGCGGGTCCACGGCCTGCGGCTGGCCGATGACGTGGTGTACGGCAAAGACTTGATCGGGCCCGCCCTGCGCGAGCTGGAAGCGGCGGTGAAGCTCTACCGCGAGGGCACACACACCGAAGGGGTGGGGCGCGAACTTCTGCGGGCGATCGGGGAGCTGGCGCAGATCGCCGGGTGGGTCGCTTCCGATGCCGGGGAGCACGCCGAGGCGGAGCGCATCTACCGGCTCGGCATGAGCGCCGCGCGGGCCGCCGGGGACGGCGTGCTGTCAGGGAACGTGGCAGGCTCGCTGGCCTACCAGTGGAGCAACACCGGCCGGACAGCGGACGCAGTGGGACTGGCCCGTGCCGCGCTGGAGGACGCGGGCCCGGACGCCCCGGCGAAGGCTCGCGCGCTGTACCTGGACCGTGTCGCCTGGGCGCATACCCGTGCCGGGCAGGACCGCCCGGCGATGACAGCCCTCGGGGAAGCGGCCGAGGCTCTGTCCGAGGACTCGGCCGGCACCGAATCTCCGTCGTACCTGTACTGGATGGGCGCCGGGGAATTGCAGGTCATGGAGGCCCGCGTCTACACCGAACTGCGGCGCCCGCTCCGGGCCGTGCCGCTGCTGACGGACGTGCTCGGACGCTACGACGCCAGCCACGCCCGGGAGTTGGCGCTGTACCTTTCCTGGCTGGCGGTGGCCTACGCCGACGCCAACGAGCCCGAGGCCGCAGCGGGAACAGCGGGTCGGATGCTCGCCCTCGGGCAAAGCGGCAGCGAACGCACGGCAGAACGCACGAGGATCGTGCTCGATCGACTACGGGCCTATCGCGACGTGCCCGAGGTCGCCGAACTTCTGGCGTCCTGAGCGCCCTCGGAGTTGGCCGTCCGCCGGCCGGAGTCAGCCCCCGGCAGATTCCGGGTCAGAGCGGGTGGGGGTCCCTCGTCGGTCGGGCAGCTTCGCCGTGCCAGGGTTCTCCGGGGGCCGCCAAGGCTCACTTCGTGACGCGTGCGCTCGGCCTTGGCGGCCCCCGGGGGTTCCTGGTACGCCCCCGGTGACCGGGCGACGAGGGACCCCCACCCGCGCCCCCGACCCACACCACGACGAAGCCGCACTCGTAAGTCGGCCCCCAGCCCCTCGGAGGGAGGGCCGGGGTCTGGGTCGGAGCCCCGGAAGTGGTTCGCTGTACGGCTGTTGCGCGCCCGGACCGGCGGGGACGTCGGCGAGCGGGGCGGAGACAGGAGCGGGCGGCGGCCCTGCAGGGCCGGGCGCGCGCGGGCCGCGCCAGCGGACCGCCTTGAATCAAGTAAAGAAACTCTGAACAGCTCTCCACAGGTAGCGCATGTCCGGTCCCGGTAGATGCTTGACACTTCGGTCCCAGCTGATGGTTGACAGTGGCCGTGTTCGGCTTTTCTGTGCGCGTCGTTGCGGCGTGTGGCAGGAGGCCGGGGTTGGCGCTGGTGGAGTTGTCGGTTGTAGAGCAGAGATACCGGGCTGTGCTTGCGGTGCTGGCGGGTGGGACGGTGACGGAGGTCGCCGCGTCGTTGGGTGTGTCGCGGCAGACGGTGAGCGGGTGGAAGTCCCGGTATGAGGCTTCGGGGCTGGCGGGGCTGGTGGACCGGTCGCGGAGGCCGGTCTCGTGTCCGCATCAGGCTTCTGCGGAGGTGGAGGCGGCGGTGTGTGAGCTGCGGCGTAAGCATCCTCGGTGGGGTCCGCGGCGGATTGCTCATGTGCTGGAGAGGTCCGGGGCGGTGGCGCCGGTGCCGTCGCGGATGACGGTGTATCGGATCCTGGTGCGGCATGGGCTGGTGGAGCCGGGGGTTCGGCGTCGGAAGCGGTCGGATTACAGGCGCTGGCAGCGTGACCGTGCGATGCAGTTGTGGCAGATGGACATCGTCGGCGGGGTGATGCTGGTCGACCCGGTCACCGGTGAGCTGTCCGAGGCGAAGATCGTGACCGGTGTGGACGATCATTCCCGGTATTGCGTGATCGCGTCGGTGGTGGAGCGGGCGACGGGGCGGGCGGTCTGTGCGGCGTTCGCCCGGGCTATGCAGAGGTTCGGGGTGCCGGAGGAGGTGCTGACGGACAACGGCAAGCAGTTCACCGACCGGTTCGGGCAGGGTGGTGAGGTGTTGTTCGACCGGATCTGTCGGGAGAACGGGATTGCGCACCGGCTGACCCAGCCGGCGTCGCCGACCACGACGGGCAAGATCGAGCGGTTCCACCAGACGCTGCGGCGTGAACTCCTCGACGACTGTGGTCCGTTCGAGAGTGTTGAGGCGGCTCAGCAGGCGCTGGATGCGTGGGTGGAGGAGTACAACTTTTCGCGTCCGCATCAGGCGCTGGAGACGCAGAGCCCGTCGGATCGGTTCACGCCTGTTCCGGAGCAGGAGCGGGATGTGCTCGGCCTGAAGGTGCCAGGGGTCCTCGCGCTCGTCCCGCAGCAGTGGACGGCCCCGGCGGAGGTGGCCCCGGCCGGGGAGTCGGCTGAGCCGGTCGCGGCCATGCCCGAGCTGCCGGATCAGGAGCCGGTTGGCCACCTGCCGGTGGAGCATGGCGGGCCGGTGGAGTTCGAGCGGGTGGTGCCGGCGAGTGGGAATCTCCAGGTCGCCGGCAAGCAGTTCTGGCTCGGCCCGGCCCGCTCGGGGCTGACGGTGACGTTCTGGGCCGACACGCAAGTGATTCATCTACTGATCGCCGGAGCGCGGATCAAGTCAGTGCGGTCGCATCTGTCGGTGGCGGATCTGGCGCAGCTGGCGGCTCGCGGTGGGCGTGTGGCGGGGCCGTCGCCGCTGCCGGTCGGTGACGGGGCCGCGTTCGAGGTGGACCGGGCCGTGAACAACAGCGGGCTGGTGGGCCTGGCCGGTCACCAGGTCCTGGCGGCGGAGATCCTGGGCGGGCGGCAGGTGAGCATTCGTATCGACGAGGCCACGCTGTCGTTCTTCGACCCGTCATCGCGGGAGCTGCTGCGGGTGCGGCCCAACCCGCTCACCCCCGGTGAGGTGCAGCGGTTGCGTGGGCTGCGGCCTGCGGGCCCGCCGCCTCGGCCCCGGGCGGAGCCGGTCCGTGTCCAGCGGCGGGTCAGCGCGGTCGGCACGGTCATGATCTGCCGCCAGGTCGTCTCGCTCGGCCGCCCGTACGCGGGCCGGACCGTGACCGTCCACGTAGCGGACTCGACCCTCACGGTCGAGCTGGACGGCCAGGTCCGCGTCATCCAGCGCACCACCGACATCCCCGTCCGCCACGTGAAGGCGAACAAGCCCCACAAGGTTTCCGATGTTGTCTAGGCCCACCGTCAAGCATCAGCTGGGACCAGAACGTCAAACATCACCTGGGACTAGACATCCACAGGTAGCGCAGAGGGCGCCTCGTGCGCTGCTGCGTCGGGCTGGGGTCAGCGTCGGCGCTTGCCTTCGGCCAGGCGGTCGAGGAGGCGTTGGGCCTTGGCGGCGTTCTCCTCGGGCGTGTAGTTGCCGCTGAGCCGCTTGCGCTGTTCCATGACCGCTCGCATGACGTCGCGGTGGATGGTCGCGGCTTCGAATTCTGCGCTGGCCTTCGCGAATCGCACTTCGGCGGCCTCCAGTTCGGCGGCTACCTCGTCGTCGGTCTTGCCACTGAGCCGTACGGCTTCCTCGTCCGCCCGGCGCTGGGCCGCCATCTCCTCCAGCGACTCGTTGTAGCGCTTGAGGACCTGCTCGCGCGGGCTGGGCCGGCGGACGAACACTCCCCTGCCCTGGACCGAGTAGATCAGCCCCTCGTCCTTGAGTAGCCGCAGGGCGTTCTGCGCGGTGGAGTTGGCGATGCCGAACTGTTCTTGCAGTTCACGAGCTGAGGGAAGCTTGGCGCCTGGCGCCAGCCGGCCGTCCTGGATCTGCTTGCGGAGCGCGTCCGCAGTCTGCACGTACGGGGGACGGGGGTCGTCGCTGGGTGCCACCTGCCATCCCCGCCGAAGGTCACCGAGCCCAACGTACGCGGGGTCCGACTCGTCTGCGGCGGACTCTTCCTCTTCCCGCTCGGTCTCGCTGTCCTGGGCGCGCACGTAGCTGCCCCGCCCCAGGACGGAGTAGATCAGCCCCTCCTCTTTGAGTAGGCGCAGGGCGTTCTGGACCGTCGAACTCGCGATCCCGAAACGCCGTTGCAGCTCGCGTGCGGAGGGCAGTCGCTCGCCCGGACGCAGCTCGCCGTCACGGATGGCGGCGCGTAGGACGTCGGCGGCCTGCACGTACGGCGGCCGGGGGTCCTGGTCCAAGGGCAGCGTCATGACACGAGGGTAGCGGCGGACCGGCACCCACGGCATACCCGGCCGCCCCTGCGTCCGAGACGCGCAGGTGTATCGATACGAATCGAGTGTTGCGGGTGTAGCGGGCGTGCGGTTATGGTCGTGTCGAGTCGATCAAGCGGCTCCATCTCGAACGAAGAGGATGTGATGGCATGGCCATGTCTCGAATCCGTGTTGCTCTGCTGCCGTCGGCGGTGTGCATCGCGGGCACCGAGCCGGTGCTGAAGATCAAGGACCAGCAGACCGGGGAGGTCGCCACCGACCGGGAGACCGGCGCGTCGCTGTACACCGTGACCGTGATGCTCATGGAGGACGGTCGGGCCGAGGTCCTGAAGATCACGGTCCCGGAGACGGGCCTCGCGGCCGGACTGAAGCCGGGCGTGATGGTCCGGCCGGTGGAGCTGGTCGCCACCCCGTGGGCGCGGATCTTCAACGGGCAGCTCTCCGACGGCGTCGCCTACCGCGCCGCCCGCCTGGAGCTGGTAGCGGCGGAGGCGGCCCAGTGACCGGCCCCGACAGCCAGGGGCCGCAGCGGAGGCTGCACGCGCTGCGCCCCTTGCCGGGCACCGAGGGCAAGGCGACGTTCGCCGCCTCCGGCGCTGTGCTCGCCCGGCTCGGCCTGACCCCGGCGGAAGCGGCCGGGATGGACCTGGCCGACATGCTCCGCCTGATATCCGAGACCGAGGGGGACTGACGTGGAGGACCTGACCGACCGTGCGCCGCAGGTGCTGCTGATCGTGGCCGTGCTGGCGGGCGCGTGGCTGCTGTGGACGATGGTGCGCTATATCCGTGCCGACCGGGGCACGCGGGTCAGTATGCGGCAGGCCGTCCGGGTGCGCTGGGGCTGGGTGCGCCTCGCGCGGATGGCGGGGCTGACGGTCACCGACAAGACCCCGGGCCTGCTCGCGCAGCTCACCACCCAGAAGGACGGCCCTGCCCCCGCGCCTCGGTTGCTGACTCCCAGGATCAAGGTCAAGCCCGACCGGTTCGGAGTGATCGTGCGGGCCAGGACGCTGCCGCAGGTCGGACTGGACGAGTACCAGAAGGCGGCTCGGTTCCTGGCCGACGCCTGGCGGTGCGCCCGGGTCTCCGTCCTGCCGGACGGCCCTGGTCGGGTGGTGATCCGGGGTGTGCGCTCCGATCCTTTGACCACGCCGACCGAGCACCGGCCCACCGGCCGCCCGCTTCAGGACGTGGCGCGCTGGGAGCTGGGGGTGGACGAGTACGCCGCGCGGGTGTCCGTGTCCTTGGCGAATGTGCCGGGGGTGACCGTGGCCGGCACCCCAGGTGCGGGCAAGACCTCGGCGGTGAACAAGTTCGTCTGTGACCTCGCGCCGTCGGCGGCCGTGCAGATCGTGGGCTTCGACGGGAAGGTGTCGCGGGCCGAGGAAGGCGACTACGCGGACCTGGTCAAGCGGATGTTCGCGTTCTGCGGTGACGACCTGGACGATGCCAACGCGCTGTTCAAGCGCCTGGTAGAGCTGCGTCGGCGGCGGTCGTCGGTGATCCGTGACGTGCTGGGCGTGAAGAACATGTGGCACGTCGGCCCCTCGCGGCTCTGGCCGCTCACGGTGGTGCTCGTCGACGAGGCGCACACGTTCTTCCGTGAGTACAAGGGCAGCGACGCTGAGACGAAACGTTTGGCCACGCTGACGGCGGAGAACGCCCGCCTGGTGGAGGACCTGGTCAAGAAGGGCCGCAGCGTCGGCATCCTGACCATCCTGATCAGCCAGAAGACCACCGGGGATGCCATCCCGACCTTCATCCGCGACGTGTGCCCGGTCGGGCTGTCGTTCGCGCAGAAGACGGTGGAAGCCGCGGTGGCCGCGCTGGGCGACGACATCCGCAACTGGCCCGATGCCAGCCCGGTCACCTTGCAGGACCCCGCCTATGTCGGGGTCGCGGTGATGGCGATGCAGGGCCGCCCCGGCTTCACCCGCATCCGCACCCCGTATGTCTCCGACGCCGATGCCGCCCGTATCGCGGAAGCCACCTCGCACCTGACCGTCGACCCCGCCCTGTGCCTGGACGCCCTCCTCGACACCACCAGCCACACGAACCCCGGCGACGACGACGGGCCGGACGGTCCGGCCGTCTCCCTGTCCAAGTCCTGAACGCCCTGACCCCACGCCTTGAGAGGAGGTTCCCGCATGGCGGAGGAACGATTCACCCGGCGCACCGTGACCGTGGTGATGGCCGTGATCGCGGCCCTGGCCTTCGTCTTCTCCTTCGGTAATGTCTGGGCGCTCGCCCTGCGGCTCGGCGTCCCCCGCCCTATCGCGCCGCTGATCGCGCCCATGGTGGACCTGTCCGTGGTCGGGCTCCTGGTCGCGCTGCGGTTCCTGGCCCTGCGCGGTGTGTCCAAGGCGGAGCTGAAGGCCGGCACCCGGCTGCTGCACTTGTGCGGGCTGCTCACCCTCGCGCTGAACACCGCCGAATCCCTGCTGACCGGACGCTACGGCCGGGCCTGCCTGGACACCGTCGCCCCGCTCCTGCTCCTGGGCTGGGGCCACGTCGGCCCCGTCTTCCTCGCCCACTTCCACACCACTGCACACCTGGAGGGCGCCAACACAGCTTCCCCAGCCCCCGCGCCCATCGCTAAGCCAGTGCCCACTTCGGCGCCCGTTTCCGAGACTGCGGCCCCGGCCCCTGAGCCGGTCCCCGCCACAACACCTGCGCCACCTTCGGCCGAAGTGCCTCCCGTGATCGAGGTGCCGGACTCCGTGCCCGCCCCGGCTGTCGCCAAGGCGCCTGCCACCGGCTCCCGCCCGGCCCTGCCCGCCGCACTGCTGAGTGCGGCCCGGCGCATCGCGGATACCCACCACGCCGAGCACGGAACACCGGTCACCGCCGCCCAGCTCGCAACCCGCATGGGCGTTGCCCTTCCGGTGGCCACCGCCGCCCTCGCTCAGCTCTGAGCCACCCCGGCCACCGGCCGGATCATCCCTCCCTGAAATCCACGCCCGCCCATGGGCCTGGTTCGTCATGCCCCGAGCAGCACCAACACGCCCACAACCATGGCAGGTTGCTGCTCGGGGCCCTACCCCGACAGAAGGGAACGCCCCGAATGGTCACCCTGGACCTGCGCCACGTGGCAAGCCCCGCCGTGCGGGACCTGCTCCACCTGGTCAACCACCCCGACTTCGACCGCGCACAGCAGCAGATCGAACGCCTCGGCGGCTGTACCGAACCCGTCCGCCTGACCGGCCGCACCGCCACGGTCAACACCACAACCGGCGAGGTCCTGCGCTCCTACACCTCCTCCGAGGAGCCCACGGGCAGCCTGCTCAGCGCGTGCGGCAACCGCCGCGCCTCCCGCTGCCCGGCCTGCTCCCGCCTCTACGCAGCCGACACCTACCACCTCATCCGCGCCGGCCTGTCCGGCGGCAAGACCGTGCCCGACACCGTCCGCACCCATCCCCGCGTCTTCGTCACCCTCACCCCGCCGTCCTTCGGTCCCGTCCACAACCGCCTCACCACGCCCGGCGGCGGCATCCGTCCCTGCCGCTGCCGCAAGCTCCACGAACCCACGGACCCCCTGATCGGTACGCCGCTGAATCCGGCGACGTACGACTACGCGGGCGCGGTCCTGTTCAACGCCCACGCCGGAGCCTTGTGGGCCCGCTTCACCACCTACCTGCGCCGCGAGATCGCCGCCCGACTTGGCATGACCCAGAAGGCCGCCCATGCGGTCCTGCGGGTCTCCTTTGCGAAGGTCGCCGAGTACCAGCAGCGCGGCCTGGTCCACTTCCACGCCGTCATCCGACTCGACGGCCCCGCCGGCAGCAACCAGCCCCCACCGCCGTACGCCACCATCACCGTGCTCACCGAGGCCGCCCGCGCCGCCGCCGCACGGGTCCGCGTCACGGTCGCCTCGGACGCGGTCGGGGAACGCGAACTCGCCTGGGGCGAACAGTTCGACGTACGCGAGATCACAGCCTTCGGCACCGACGCCGAATTCACCGACCAGGCCGTGGCCGCCTACGTGGCCAAGTACGCCACCAAGTCCGCCGACGCCTCCGGCACCCTCGACCGAGCCCTGTTCTGCCGCCCCTGCCAGGGACGCGGAGCCACCCTCCTGCCCCACGGGATTCCTCTCCCGTGCACCGCCTGTGGGGGCACCGGGCAGGCCCGGCCGCTGCCCCGGCTCGCCGTCGCCCGCCACGTCCGGCAGATGATCCGCACCTGCTGGGAGCTGGGCAGCCTGCCTGAGTTCGCCGACCTCAAGCTCCGGAAGTGGGCGCACATGCTCGGCTTCCGGGGCCACTTCTCCACCAAGTCCCGCGCCTACTCCACCACCCTCGGCGCGCTGCGCGACGCCCGCCGCGCCTGGCGCACCGAACAGGCCCGCGCCCACGCCGGCCTGCCCGACCTCGACCCGGACACCACCCTCGTCATCAGCCGCTGGGACTACCTCGGCTCGGGCTACAGCCCCGGCGCCGCACTCCTCGCCGCCCACGTCCGGCACCGCAGGGAACTGGAACGGCAGTTCACGGCCGAAGGGGGCTGCTGATGACCTCGCCCCCGCCCGCCGTCCTCCACGCAGAGGCGGCACCGGCGCTGGATCTGCTCACGGTGCCCCAGGTGATGGCCCGCCTCCAGCTCGGCCGCTCCGCCGTCTACGACCTCCTCCGCACCGGCCAACTCGCCTCCATCACCCTCGGCCGCGCCCGCCGCATCCCCACACACGCGCTCACCGACTTCATCCGCACCCGCATCGACCAGGAAGCCGCCTGATGACCACGCCCCGAGATAGCGTCCCCTCCCGCCGCGTGCGTGCCAACGGCGACGGAACCGTCTACCAGCGCACGGACGGCCGCTGGGAAGCCGCCGGATACGTCCTTGCCCCCGGCAACACCCGCAAGCGCGTCCGCGTCTACGGCACCACCCGCAAAGACGCCCTGGCCAAGCTCACCGAGAAGATCGCCGCCAGCAACCGCGGCCTCCCCGTCCCGTCGGCACAGGGCAGTCTGGCCGCGTACCTGACGTACTGGCTGGAGAACGTCGCCGTCCACCACCTGCGCGAAACCACCCACACCCGCTACACCACCTGTGTCAACCGCTACCTCATCCCCGGCCTCGGCAAGAAGAAGCTCACCAAACTCACCGCCAAGGACGTCCGCACCTGGCTCAACCAGCTCCGCACCGCGTGCCAGTGCTGCACGCGCAGCCTCGACGCCCAGCGCGACCAGCCCCGCTGCTGCGCCGCCGGCCAGTGCTGCCACAAGCTGCTCTCGCCGCTGACGCTCACCTACATCCACTCCATCCTCAAGTCGGCCCTGGAGCACGCCGTCCGCGAAGAGGAGATCCCGCGCAACGTCGCCCGCAACGTCCGCACCGGCACCCCACGGCCCCGACGCTTCGAACCACTCACCGCCGACGAAGCCCGCCAGTTCCTCGTGGCCACGCGCGGACACCGGTTGCACGCACTGTTCGAACTCGCCCTCCACACCGGACTCCGCAAAGGAGAACTCCTCGGACTGCGCTGGGAAGACAGCGACCTCGACGCGGGCACCGCCGCGATCCGCCGAACCTTGCAGCGCACCAGCACCGGCGGGCTCACCACGCTGCCCACCAAGACGCGGGCCTCCGAGCGCCGCATCGCCCTTCCCACCCGCTGCGTCCAGTCGCTGAAGCTCCACCACGAACAGCAGAAGACCGAGCGTGAGGCCGCGGGCACCGCGTGGCAGCACGACGGGCACGTGTTCACCACCGCGCAGGGCCGACCGATCGACCCGACCAACCTCACCCGCGCCTTCATCACGCTCCTCCGCAAGGCCGGCCTCCGCCGCATCCGCTTCCACGACCTCCGGCACTCCACCGCCACCCTGCTCCTGGAACACGGCGTCGAACTCGTCGTCATCAAGGAACTCCTCGGCCACGCCCACATCGGCGTCACCGCCACCGTCTACGCCCACGTCAGGCTCCGCCTCCAGCGCGACGCCATCGACACCCTCAGCACCGCGCTCGGCAGCTCGGCGAGCAGCCATGCAGCCGTGGACGAAGGCAACGAACCGCCACCCTGCGCTGCCCCCGTCCGCTGACGTTGCCGTCAACTACTGCCGTCAAACACAACGGGAGCCCCCTTAAGGGGGCTCCCGCTTTGCTATGGCAGATTGCAGCCGGCGCCATGGCGTCGATTCAACTGCACGCTACTCCCGGTTTCCTCTCGCGGCTTCGACGCGAGCGGTGAGCAATTGGACCCACAGGCTTTCGACGTTCCGTGAGTAGCTCGCACTCTGAGCACCCGGTGCTGTTTCGATCAGATGCAGCAAGGTCCACGAAAGGCCGTAACAGTTGTCGGGGCCGAAGCACGCCGATAGTGCCTGCGCCTCTTCATCTGAGACCGGTGCCGTGATGTTTTCGAGAAGTCGCTGAGCCTCAGCGATTTCCTCCTCGGAAGCATCCTCCGAGGGGAGCGGTCCCGCGCCAATCAGGTCCTCTACCTCACGCCGAACTGGCATCCTGCACTTTCCTTTCTAGAGTTTACCGATGCTCCGGTAGTAGGCGAGTAGATCCTGGATTCCCTTGTTGTAGTAGCCGGGATCGCCATATTGCTGTTGCCCTATTCGGCGCAGATCCCAAATATCTCTGGCGAGTACAGTCCGGAATGGAAGCCCAGCCTCCGCAGCCTTGGTAGCCCTGCCGCGAGCGCCATAGGTGCGAGTAAGGGCATGGTCCGCATGCGTCATCACGATCGCGCCCCCATCGTTTCTGGGCAGGTGCCCAAGCGCATCCTGAGGCATGTGATGGGGCGTAAGTCCGTCACCTGGCACACCGGGATCCATATCGCCAAACCGTCCAGCCTGGTTCTCGACGACGACCTTGCAGTTTGCGTTATGAACTAGTACCGGTGTGGCCCCGGCCAGCACATAGTACGTGTGGGTGTCGGTGACGGTGAGGTTGTGGACTGTTGCCTGTCGGGCTGTCCATGCCTGGATGGCGCTGATCTGGGTCCAGGTGCCTGAGGAGGT
>NZ_JBEOVF010000070.1:0-42385 GCF_040295365.1 Streptomyces sp. NPDC002838
CCTGGTACGACCCGTTCCAGACGTTCAGCATCGGCACCATGGTGCTCCAGTGGACGCTCGTCCTCGTCGCGATGCTGCTGCTCAACAACCTGTTCGCGCGGAGGATAGGTCGCGGCACACCGGACACCGACGACGAACAGCCGCCCGCCCCCCAGGGAAAGGAGGTCTGACCCATGGATGCGGAGACCCTGATCTGGACGCTGATCCTCTTCGGCGGGACCGTGCTGGCGGTGGTCTGGCTGAGCTACGCCGCATGGCGCAAGGACAAGGAAAAGGCCGGCGGTACCGAGCAGCACACCGAGTGAGCCGCCCCGGACCTCCGAGGGCGCCAAGTCGGCCCGGTGGTCCGTGAGGTCGGCGATCAGCGCGGCGTTCCCCTCCCCCCTCCCCCCTTCCGGAGGGGAGCGCCGCGGCTGCCTTGTGGGGCGCCCCTGACCGCAGTACGCGGGGCGGCTCGAACGCCGCCGCCAGCTTCGAGCGCCCGCTGTGGTCCCGTCACGCCCTGGAGCAAGGCGTTGCGGGACGAGAAGCCGTGTCACCCGGGCGACGACGGGAGCTGCGGAGCTTCCCCGAAGCGTGAGACCTGCGGAAACCGGGCGGCGACGCGCAGTCGCCGTCCTTTCGCCGTGTCGCGGGTCGGTGCCGGTGCGCCTCCTGCAGAGCCTGCGGAATGGTCACGGAGCGTATTCATCATCCGGGAGCTCCGGGCTCTTGACAGCCATTGGCCGAGAGTCGATGCTCAGTGAGGTATTACACCTCAGGCCGGATCAGGTCGGCCTGTCCGCCAAGCCCGTGCACAGTGCGGGCCCGGCCGCCGGTCAACGGACGGCCCACATCGGAGACAAGAACCTTGGCAAGCAAGAAGAAGGCCATCGAACTCGACGATGTCGTGAAGAAGTTCGGTGACCACACCGTGGTCGACCATGTGTCGCTGTCCGTGGCCCAGGGCGAGGTCGCCGCCATCATCGGTCCGAGCGGCGCCGGGAAGAGCACGCTGCTGCGCTGCGTCAATCTCCTCGAACGACCCGAAAGCGGCACCATCGTCGTCGCCGGCACGAGCATCGACGCGGGCAGCCAGATCAAGTCCAAGGACCTCGCGAAGCTGCGCAGCGTCGTGGGAATGGTCTTCCAGTCGTTCAACCTCTTCCCGCATCTGACCGTGCTGCGCAACATCACGCTTCCCCAGGAGCAGGTGCTCGGCCGCAGCCCGGCGAAGGCCCGTGAGCGCGGTCGCGCGCTGCTGGAACGCGTGGGGCTCGCGGACAAGGCCGACCAGTACCCGAATCGCTGTTCAGGAGGCCAGCAACAGCGCATCGCCATCGCGCGCGCCCTGGCCCTCGACCCCGAGGTGATGCTCTTCGACGAGCCCACCTCCGCGCTCGACCCTGAGCTGGGCCTCGAGGTACTGAACGTGATGCGGGAACTCGCCGACGAGGGCATGACGATGGTGGTGGTCACCCACGAGATGGAGTTCGCGCGGGACGTCTCCGACCACCTCGTCGTCATGGCCGACGGGGCCGTCCTCGAAGAGGGAAGGCCCACCGACATCTTCGCGGCGCCCACGCACGCCAGGACCCGGCAGTTCCTCAGGGCGGTGGACCGCGATGGGGTCTGACCTGATTCTCGCCGTGCTCAAAGGGGTGCCGACGACGCTGCTGCTGACCGGCGCGAGCCTGGGGATCGGCGTCGTGGGCGGCCTTCCGCTCGTCGCGGCCCGCGTCTCCGACCGGCGGCTGCTCCGCTTCCTGTCCCGCTCCCTGATCGAGGTCTTCCGGGGAATCCCGCCGTTGGTGTGGCTGTTCATCATCTACTTCGGGCTGGGCAACTCGCTGCCCGGGATCGACCCGCTTCAGGCGTCGATCGTCGGCATGGGTCTGATCTCCTGCGCCTACATGGCCGAGATCTACCGCGGCGGACTCACCGCGGTGCACCACGGCCAGTGGGAGGCCTCCAGGGCCCTGGGCATGAGCGGCCTGGCGACCGTCCGCAAGATCATCGCCCCGCAGGTCTTCCGTATCTCCGTGCCGGCGACGGCCAACTACGGCATCGGCCTGTTCAAGGACTCGTCGGTCGCCTTCACTCTCGGAGTCACCGAGATCCTCTATTACGCGGACCAGCGGGCGCGCACGACCGGTGACGCGATCAAGCCGTACCTGGTCGCGGCCGTCCTCTACATCGTCCTGTCGGCGGTCTGCGCGGCGCTGTCCCGCTCCCTCGACGGACGTCTGCAGCGAAGGGTGGCGCGATGAGCTTCCTCACCGACTGGACGGATTCCTTCCCCCAGCTTCTGGACGGGCTCAAGATCAGCGCCAAGCTGGTCGGGGGCAGCCTCGCGCTCGGCATGCCGCTGGGGCTCCTGCTGGCACTCGGCTCGGCGTCACGCGTCGTGCCGCTCCGCTACCTGGTCATCGCGCTCGTGGAGATCGGACGCGGCACCCCGGCGCTGGTGATGCTGCAGATCGTCTACTTCGGTCTGCCCGAGCAGGGACTGTCGCTGAGCGCCATAGTCTCGGCGACGCTCGCCCTGGCCCTGACCACTGGCGCCTACGCCAGCGAGATCATCCGTGGCGGCCTGCAGTCCGTTCCGCAGGGCCAGCTGGAAGCGGCGGACGCCCTCGGCATGAGCAGGTTCTCGGTGCTGCGCTTCATCGTGATCCCCCAAGGACTGCGCGTCGCCATCCCCGCCCTCATGGGTCTGTCCATCCTGATCTTCCAGGCCACCTCGCTCGCCTACTCGATCGCCGTCCCCGAACTGCTGGCTGCCGCGTACTCGTACGGCTCCTCCACGTTCAAGTACTTGAGCGTCCTCTCCCTCGCGGGCCTCATGTACCTCGTCATCACCATCCCCGCCAGCTGGCTGTCCGAGCGCGTCGAGCGCCGTCTCGCCCGGCACGTCTGAGAACCCGGACACACCGGCTGCCGCGGCCCGGCCCGTGGCACGGCGCCGATCGACCCAGCCGGAACCCATCGACCCCGGGACAGGACGCGCACCCGTTCACCCGGTCACGGAAACACCAGGGAGAAACATGAACAGCAAGTTCCCCGCAGCCATGGCCGCCGTCACGCTCCTGGCCGTGGCCACGCTCTCGGGCTGTGGCGGCGATTCGTCCACGACCACCGTCGCCGCCGACTGCAAGCCCAAGCACGAGTTCAAGACAATGAAGGACGGCACCCTCACCGTGGTGAGCTTCGACATTCCGCCGTTCAGCAAGGTGCAGGGCAACGACATCACCGGCGTCGACGGGGACATCGTCAAGGCGATAGCGAAGATGGAATGTCTCACCCTGTCCGTCAAGGCCGCCGGCGCCGCCGCCGTCATTCCGACCGCGCAGGCCGGGCGGGCCGACCTGGCGGCCGGGGACTGGTACCGGACCGCGGCACGGGCGAAGGTGCTCGATCTGTCCGACCCGCTCTACCTCGACGACATGGCGCTCGTGTCGAAGGAGGGCGTGAGCTCCATCCCGGACCTGAAGTCGAAGGGGCTCACGGTCGGGACAGTGGAGGGCTACCTGTGGGTCGCGGACCTCAAGAGTTACCTCGGCGGCAAGCTGAAGACGTACCCCTCAGGCGTGAACTGCTACCAGGACCTTCAGGCCGGCCGCGTCGACGTGTGCGTCGACGCCTATGGCGCCGCCGTGTACTCGACAAAAGGCAAGGACCTGAAGGTCGAGAAGGCCAAGCCCTTCGACAAGGTCGCCGCATCCGTCGAGGCCGCTCAGTCCACCTTGCCGATGCCCAAGGGCCACGAGGACATGCTGAAGGCCGTCAACGAGGACATCGCGGCCCTGCGCAGCAGCGGCGAACTCGCCAAGATCCTCACCAAGAACGGCCTGGAAGCCAGCGCGGCCGACGTCGGACAGCCGCGCCTGATCGGCTGACCAGAACTCGCGGACACGACAGCCGGAGAGATGACGTGCTCTTCGGCTGTCGCCGATCTGGCAGGGCGCACTTCCAGCGGCCTTGCGCCGCCACCACTCGTGAACGCCCCATGACCATGCCGAGAAAGAGGATGACGAGATGAAAGTGGTCGGCATCGACTGCTTCGGCTACAACCTGCGTTATGCCCACGGCGAGTACGTCATGTCGGGCGGCCGCGCGGCGACGTCCGAGATCGGCACGCTCGTCCGCCTGCGCACCGACGAGGGGCTTCAGGGGTGGGGTGAGATCACGCCTCTCGGCAACCGGTACCTGCCCACCCACTGGGCCGAGGTACGCGCGGCTCTGCACACGATGGCCCCGGCGCTCCTCGGTCAGGACCCGACCAACCTGTCCGCGATTCGCCGCACCCTGGACGGCGTCCTCCTCGGCGGCGGCTACGCCAAGGCCGCCGTCGACGTCGCATGCTGGGACCTGCTCGGCAAGGCCTGCGGGAAGCCGGTCGCCGCGCTGCTCGGCGGTGTGCTGCAGGAGGACTTCCCGCTCTATGAGGCGGTTCCCCTGACGTCTCCGGCGGAGATGGCCGACTTCGTGGTCCGCCGTGAAGAGGCCGGTATCAAGCGCTTCCAGCTCAAGGTCGGCAATGATCCCCTGGAGGACGCCGACCGCACGCGCGCCGTCGTGGCCGCGGCCGCGCCCGACACCCTGGTGGTGGCCGACTCGAACGGTGGCTGGAACCTGCGAGCGGCCCAGATCGCCGTGCGGGCCATGGCCGACCTTCCGGTCTTCATCGAGCAGCCCTGCCGCGAAACCGACGACTGCATCTTCGCGATGCGCCACTCCAGCCTTCCGCTGGTGCTCGACGAGTCCATTCTCACCGCGACCGATGTCTTCCGAGCCAAGTCCGAAGTGGGGGCCGTGTCCATCAACATCAAGATCAGTCGGGTGGGAGGGCTGACCCAGGCGGCACGCATGCGCGACCTCATGCAGGACCTCGACCTGATGGTCTCGGTCGAGGACACCTGGGGCGGCGACATCGTCAGCGCGGCGGTTAGCCACCTGGCGGCAAGCACCAAGCCGGAGAACTTCCAGAACGCCTCGTTCATGAACGACTGGACCGACGGACACGTCGCCGGGCACCAGCCGCGCTCCCGGCACGGGCGCGGTGCGGCGCCGGCCCTCCCCGGTCTGGGCATCACCGTGCGGACCGACGGACTCGAGTCCGTCTTCCACGTGTCCTGACGTGCCGCCCTCGGCAATGCGGACAGGCACGTCCTTCTCCACGAAGAAAGGTGATAACTGCCGCTGATAAGTGGAGTAGGAACTGTGGACTTCTCGGGGTGTCGGCGCCGACCTAACCTGACGAAAACCCGATGACAGGGTGTCGCCGCATGGCCGCGCGCGACTGCGTCCAGCATTTCGGAAGGATGTGCAGGTCATATGCCCCAAACCGCCGACTGGTCGGTCGCGATTGCCGGCGAGTGCATGGTGACCAGGCCGTTCTCGATGCACTCCGAGAAGGAATTCCTGGGTATTCGTGAGCTGTTCGACAGGGCCGATGTCGCGTATGCGCATCTGGAGATGAACTTCGGGCGCTATTCGGAGCTCCACCCGGGTCGCGGCGACTGGTTCGGCAGTTACATGCTGGCCGATCCCGGCATCGCGCGGGAATTGCGCTGGCTCGGCGTGGACGTGATGTCGACGGCGAACAACCACAGTCTCGACTTCGGTACGCGAGGCCTGTTCTCGACCACGGAGGCCCTGCGGGGCGCGGGCCTGGCGTGCACGGGTACAGGGCGGGACCTGGACGAGGCGCGGGCGCCCGCCTTCGTCGAGACTCCTCGGGGCCGCACGGCGCTGATCTCGACGACCTCCGGCAACCGTCCGCACGAGTGGGCGGGCCGCCCCAAGGAGACCATGCCGGGCCGCCCGGGCATCAACCCGCTGCGGGTCACCACGACGTACGTGGTACCGCCGGACGCCGCCCAGCACCTGAGGTCGGTGGCGGACCGGCTGAACATCCTGCGGACGAGCAAGGACTGCAAGCCGGGCAAGACGGGCCGGAGGCTCACGGCGGACGAGTTCCAGTACAACCTGCCGGGAGGACAGTCGGCCGCCGGCGAGCTGGTCTTCCGCGAGGGCGACACATACGAGATCCTCACCGAATGCCACCGCGGCGACCTGGAGGGGAACCTGCGCTCGATCCGGTCGGCGGCCGCCATGGCCGACCTGGTCATGGTCGCGCACCACTTCAACATCTCCGAGGGGCCGCGCGGCGACCACCCACCGCGCTTCGTCCGGGAGTTCGCCCACCGCGCCATCGAGGCCGGCGCGGACATCTTCGTCGGCCACGGCTGGCACCGGACGCTCGGCATCGAGATCTACCGGGGCAAGCCCATCTTCTACGGACTGGGCAACTTCTTCGCCCAGTCGGAGTTCCTCGAACGGGTCCCGTACGACAGCTACGAGACCTGGGGACACGACGTCGACGCCCTGCCGACACTCACCCCCGACCTGCACCCTCTGCACCCGGGGCTCGACACCCCCTCCACCACGTGGTGGAGTTCTGCCGTCATCGACGTGCGCTTCACCGACGGCCGGCTCACCGACGTCACGCTCCACCCCGTCGAACTCGGCCGCGAGGTCTCCAAGGAGGCGCAGATCACCCGCGGCACCGGCAAGTCGGCGGACCACCCGCTGACCGAAGGCCGGCCGCTGATCGCGGACCAGGCCAACGGCGTCCGCGTGCTGGAGCGCTACCAGCAGCTGTCCGCCGAGTACGACACGGACGTCGAGATCGACGGGCACGTGGGCCGACTGCGGCTCGGGGACTGACCACGGCACGGCCACGGATCAGGAGGTTCCGCGACGCATGGTGACGCTGACTCAGCAAGAGACCTCCCGGCCTCGCGAGAGCAGGATGCCGGTCAGGGGGCAGTGGGGCCCCCGCGCCCTCGTGGCCCTCGTCGTCCTGCTCCTTGCCGTCCTGGTCTTCCTTCCGACCGCGCTGGTGTTCGTCCGCGCCGTCTCGAAAGACCCCCGCAACCCGCTGTCCACGTTCACCCTCGAAGCCCTGGCGAACTCGTACGGCTCCCCGCGGATCTGGCGCGTCCTGGCCGAGACCATGGCCATGTCGCTGACGTGCGGGATCCTCGCCACGGCCCTGGGCGGCGCCCTGGCCTGGATCCTGGCCCGCACCGACGTACCCGCGAGAAGGTTCTTCGAACTCGTCGTGATCGCGCCGCTGTTCCTGTCGCCGTTCATCGGTGCGCTGGCTTTCCTGGAGCTGGGCGCACCGCGCACCGGCCTGCTGAACCAGCTCGCGCGGGACATCGGTCTGCCGGGCTGGGTGTCGATCAACGTCATGACGTTCGAGTGGCTGATCGTCATCCTGGCGCTGCACTATGTGCCGTACGGCTATCTGCTGGTGTCCGGAAGCCTGCAGAACATGGACGCGAGCCTGGAGGAGGCCTCGCACATGAACGGGCGGGGGACCCTGCAGACGGCGCTGCGCGTCTCCCTGCCGGCCATCCGCCACGCGACGCTCTCGTCCGTCATGTTCGTCACCATCAGCGCCACCGGCATGTTCTCCGTGCCGGCGCTGCTGGGCGCCAAGATGTCCTTCCAGCCCTTGGCCGTGACGGTCTACCGCGCCACGAACGGCTACCCGAGCGACTACGCCCTCGCCGCCGCCCTGGGCACGATGCTGGTGCTGCTCAGCGTGATCGGCCTGTGGCTGTATCAGCGGGGCCTGCGGCAGTCGTCGAGGTTCGTCACCGTCACGGGCAAGTCCCAGAACAGGAAGCGGATACGTCTGGGCAGGGCCAAGTACGTCCTGATCCTGCTCCTCGTCCTCTACGCCCTCGTCACCACCGTGCTGCCCTACGCCGCGTTGTCTCTGCGCGCCTTCAGCACCTCGACCAACCTCGATGAGATCCACCCCACCACCCAGGTCGTCAGGGACGTACTGGCCACACCCGAGCTGAAGAACGCGCTGGCCAACACGGTGGTGGTGTCCGTGGCCACGGCCCTCGGCGCGGTGGCCGTGGGCATTCTGACCTCGTACGTGACGGAGCGGGTCCGGCACCGGGGTTCCGGCCTGCTGAATGCCGTCGCGATGTCGCCGCTGGCCGTTCCGGGGATCGTCTTCGCCACCGGGGTGTTCGCCCTGTACCTCGGCACGCCGCTCTACGGCTCGCTCACAATCATGGTGGTGGCCTATGTGGCGTCGTACCTGCCGCACGCGACCCGCGTCATGGGCAACGGCTTCGCACAGATCGACAAGTCCCTGGAGGAGGCGTCCCGGATGTGCGGCGCCGGCCAGGCGCGCATGATGTCCACCATCCTGCTGCCGCTGCTCAGGCCGTCGATGGCCGCCGGCGTGATCATGGTGTTCCTGTTCACGGTCCGGGAGATCAACACCGCGATCCTGCTCTACACGCCGGACACCATGCTGCTGTCCATCCTGTCCTTCAACTACGCCCAGCAGGCTTCGCTGCCGTCGGCGGCCGTGGTCGGGCTCCTGGAGACCGCTCTCATGATCGCGTGGATCGTGGTCATGCGGGCCCTGCTCCGGCCCGGGAAGCTGCACCAGCGTGCGTGACCCGCACGGACAACGCCGCAGACACACGAACGAGGTGAACAGATCGATGGACAAGCCGCACCGGAACCCGTCGCCGGACCACGGCCTGGTGGTAAAGGGTCTCTTCGCCGACTACGGCCGTACGACGGCGGTTTCGGACCTCGGCCTGGAGATCGGCCGGTCCGAGTTCGTCACACTCCTGGGACCCAGCGGCTGCGGGAAGACGACGACGCTGCGCTGTGTCGCCGGACTGCACACCCCGCGTTCCGGGCAGATCGCGCTGGGCGGTCAGCGGCTGTACTCCCGGGGCGTCAACGTCCCGCCGCACAAGCGGGACATCAACATGGTCTTCCAGTCCTACGCCGTGTGGCCGCACATGACGACTCTTCAGAACGTCATGTACGGCCTCAGGGCGAAGAAGCTGCCGAAGGCGCAGGCGCGCGCCAAGGCCCAGCAGATGCTGGAGCTGGTCGGCCTCGCGGAGTTCACCGGGCGCAACGCGACCGATCTCAGCGGCGGACAGCAACAACGCGTGGCCCTCGCACGTGCGTTGGCCACCGAGCCCAGCCTGGTCCTGATGGACGAGCCGCTGAGCAATCTCGACGCCCAGCTGCGGGCCCGGATGCGCGATGAGCTACGGCAGATACAGCGCCGGACCGGGATCACGGTGCTCTACGTGACGCACGACCAGTCCGAGGCGCTCTCGATGTCGGACCGCGTGGTCGTGATGAACCACGGTGTCATCCAGCAGGTCGGTGATCCATGGGCGCTCTACCACCGGCCGGCCAACGGGTTCGTGGCGACGTTCGTCGGCGAGGCCAACGTCGTTCCGGGTGTCGTCGCCGGAGTCGGCTCCCGCACGTTCTCGGTACGGGCGCCCACGCTCGGACCGGACACGGTGCTCGACGTCGCCCGCGCCACGGCCGCCGACTGCCCGGCCGTGGGTGACGCGATCTCGGTCGTCTTCCGCCCGGAATGGGTACGGGCGTCGAGGGAGACGGAGCCGCTTCCGACGGCCCTCGACGGCAATGAGTTCCGGGCCCGTCTCGTCTCCAGTGAGTTCCTCGGCGACCACTTCGAGCGCACCTACGAAGCCGGACAGCACCGACTGCGCGTCCGGGCCGTCACCGGACCGACCTCCCCGCCCCCGCGGATCGGAGCCGAGCAGGACCTGCTGGTGACGCCGGAGAACCTGACGTGGTTCCCCGCCGACGACGCCGGGCGCCGCGAGGCCGGTGACGGGGAGGCGTCCGCGGACGAGGACACCTCCTCCTCGGTGCCGACCGAGGTGATCGGCGGCTGACCCCGGCGGGTCGGCCCGGCTCAGACGAGTACCGGCGCCGTGCTGCGGGGCGACGGGCTCAGCGAGGATTCGACCTTGGCCGGCAGCATGCCGAGGAACACACGGGCCGCCTGGGGAACCTCGCGATCGGGCGGGGACAGGATGACCGCGCCCCGCAGGAGGGGAAGCCCCGGTGCGGCCACGGCCTTGAGGAGTCCGGCGCGCAGGTCCTCCCGCACACAGAACTCCGGCAGGACGGCCAGGGCGAGTCCCCGCGTGACGTAGGTGCGCATCGCTTCCAGACCGCGTGATTCGAGCACGACGTGCAGCGACACGCTGACCTTCTCCGCCCAGCGTTCCACCAGCTCGCGGCTGCGCATCCCGTCCGCGAAAGTCGCGAACTCCGCGCGCGCGAGGTAGGCGATCCGGTCGGCCTGGGGGAGTGTGTGGATGCGGTCCTCGGACCGGGCGTACAGATACATCCGCTCCTCTATCGTGCCGAGAGCGGGGAACTCGCTCGGTGCCGGATAGCGGCAGATGCCGAGGTCGGCGCGTCCCTCGGAGAGGGCTTGCGTGCACGCCTGCCGCGACGGCTCGTGCTTGATGACGACGCGGACGGACGGTGCCGTCTCCTTCATGGCCATGACGGCCCCGACGAGCAGATGCTTGATGTGGTCGGAGTCGCTGACGACCGTGACGGTCGAGTCCTCCGGGAGATCCTTCATCCGCTCCAGCCGGTGGTGGAATCGGTCGGTGCGCGTCAGCACCTCCTCCGCGAAGGCCAGCAACTCCCGTCCGACCGCCGTCAGTTCGGACCGCGAGCCTTGCCGACGTTCGAGCAGGGTGCAGCCCAGCAGGCGTTCGAGGTGGCGTATCCGCTGGGACACGGCGGGCTGGGTGAGCGCCAGCTCGGCGGCCGCGGCCCGGAAGGAACCGGCGCGGGCGAGAGTCTGGAAGGTGAACATCTGGTCGAACGTCAGGCCCGCGACGAGCCTTTGGCGGCTGGTGTGACGCCAGTTGCCGCTCGGGAACGCCATGTTTTGTCCTCCTGTCGCCGGGGGGGGGTGATCACTTGCCGAGGGTGGCGTTGACCCTGCTGACGAAGTCGGCGAAACCGTCGCCCTGCAACTCGGGTTGGGTGGCCATGCCGTACCAGACCTCGGGCTTGGCGTACCACGGTTCCTTGGCTATGGCGCGCTTGTCCGTCCACCCGGTCCGGGTGCCGGTGCCCGTGCCGTAGGTGGCCATGAGGTCGTGGCCCTCGTCGGACGTCGCCCATTCCATGAACAGGCGGGCGGCGTACGGATGGGGTGTCGCCGTCGGCAGCCCGATCATCCAGAGGGCGGCGTTGGTGGGCTTGGGATACGCGTATTCGATGGGGGCGCCGTCGGCGATGTAGTCGTTGTACAGGGTGTCGGTGCCGAAGGTCACCGCGTACTCGCCCTTCACCAGCTGCTCGGCGATGGGGATCTGACTTTCGAAGAGAGCCGGGTCGTTGTCGGCGACGCCTTCCAGCCACTTCCACCCGTAGGTGTCCGCCTGGTGGAGGATGACATTGGCGTAGTTGCCCGCCGTGGTCGCACCGCCGCTGTCACCCAGCGCGATCCGGCCCTTGAACGCGGGATCGGCCAGCGCCGCCACGGGGTCCTTGCGCAACAGCGCCCTCTGCTCGGGCGTGGTGACCTTCGTGTTCCACGCCACGGCCCCGATGCTCTGGTGCAGGGGGTAGACGAGTCCCGCGAGCCCGGTGCCCGGCAGGACCTCGGCGAAGTCGTAACCGCCGTAGTTCTCGGTTTTGTAGTCCGTGATCCAGCCCTTGTCCTTGGCGTCCTGCCAGAGCTGGTACACGTTCTGGATGACGATGTCGGCGTTGTCGACGCCGCCGCTCACTTCCTGGGCCCATTTCTGGAAGAGGGTCGTGCTGCCATCCCGGTAGACCTTGACCTGGATGCCGTACTTCTTCTCGAAATGCTTCACCCAGGCGGTGGTCGACTTCTCCGTGGTGGCGGCGTACAGACTCACCTCGCCCTCCTCCTTCGCCTTCGCCAGCAAGGCGTCCATTCCGCCCGCGTCGGCGGCGTTTTTCGGCAGGTTCTCGGTGCTGCCGCTCCCGGAGCCGCCACAGCCCGCCAACAGCAGGGAAACCGCGGACGCGATCCCGACGAGCACGCTTCTGCATTTCATGCTGACCAGCCTCCAACTCCGGGTTAATGCCAGGGAAAAGCCGCAGATGCCCGTAACCCGCCAGAAACAGTAGGGCTGTGTGGCATGGCCGGTAAGCGTCGGGTTTCTACTCGACCGATAAGGCTGGTCTTATCGCTGCGTTGGCGTGCTGTCGGGTCGGCTCCATGGATCGTTGACAATGTTGTCCGCAGTCTTCGATGTGCGGGACAGTACACGCAAGTGCCGTGCGTGCGGAACGGTGCGGACGCGACGACCTGGAACCGCACGCGGATCCCTCCTCCGAGGAGCCCGATGGATGTGCACACGCCCACAGGGTCACGGCCGACCGTTCCCTGGCGAGACCTGCTGCCGACCGCGCTGATCCCCAACGTCCTCCATGGCTCCGGTCAGGGTGCCGCGGTGCCTGTCACCCTGCTGGCCGCGATGTCGCTGACCGAGTCCTCGGCCGCCGCGGCCGTGGTCGCCGCCATGCTCACCGTCGGGCAGCTGCTGCTGGCGTTGCCGGCCGGATGGCTCGTCTCCCGGTTCGGGGAGCGGCCCGTCATGCTCGCGTCGACGGCGGTCACGGGCCTCGGCGGCCTGTCGGCCCACCTGGCCTCGACCCTGTGGGCCCTTGCGGCCGGTGCGCTGCTGATCGGGAGCGGTGTCTCCGTCTTCATCATGGCCCGCCATGCGTGGGTCACCGTGGCGGTGCCCGTCGAGGTACGCGGGCGGTCGCTCTCCGCCCTCGCCGGGGCCGCCCGGCTGGGACTGTTCGCCGGCCCGTTCCTCGCGGCTGCCGCGATGCGGCTCACGGGCGACGTCCGAGGCGGCTTCCTCGTCGTCGTGGCGACGTCCGTTCTCCAGGCGGTCATCGTCGCCCTGGCCCCTTTTCACGAGAGTGAGGCGGACGAGGACGACACCAGGGCGGCGCGTCCGAGGGTCCTGCGTACCATCCGGGAGCGCCGGGACGTTTTGCTGACGCTCGGTCTGACCGTCTCCGTCGTCAGTACGATGCGCACCACCAGACGCATCCTCGTACCCCTCGTCGGCGCCGCCGTCGGCCTGGACGAGGTGACCGTCACCCTCGTCGTGGGCGTCGCGTCCGGGCTCGACTTCTCCCTGTTCTACCTCGGCGGAATCGTGACCGATCGTTGGGGAAGGCTCGCGGTCGCCGTACCGGCCCTCGTTGCCTTCGGGGTCTCGCATCTCGGCCTCGCGCTCGCACCTCAACTGCCCGCCGGCCTGGCGTGGTTCCTGACCAGCACCACGGTGATGGCCATGGCCAACGGCTGGAGCGGAGGCGTCGTCGCCACCATGGGGGTCGGATCTCGCCGACCCGCGATCACCCGCGCCCTTCCTCGGCTCATGGCGGCTGACGACGGAACTGGCGCCCTCTGCCGCGCCGTTCGTCATCGCCGCGCTGGCCGGCGCGCTCTCGCTGTCCGCGGCGTGTGTGGCCCTCGCCGTCCTCGCCGGGGCGGCCGCCGCCGTGCTTCCGCCTCAGGTACGCAGGTATCTGCCGTAGGGGCGGCGTTAGGGTCCTTCTGATGGATCTCCGTGGGAGAAGGTCCGGTGCGTGCTCTCGGCGTGCCGCGCGGAAGTCCTCGATGGGGGTCCCCCCGCTCGAGCGGAGCCGAGAGTGGGGGAGGCGTTACTTGGGCTTTCGCGCGGTGCGGCGGTGGGGGCACCTCCCGCTTCAGCGAAGTCGAGAGTGGGGGAGCGTGCTGGGCGTCGCGACGCCGCGGAGATCCATCAGAAGGGCCCCAGCCTCGGGCAATGGCTCCGCCACCGCTCCGGGGCGGCTCCCTGGATCGTCCCTGCGGCGGCCCGCCTTCCCGGGGTGTCCGCGCCGTCGTCAACCGCCTGGTCTGAGGCGCCGAAGGCAAGTTAGGCCGGAGCTGTGGTGCTGCCGCACAGCAAAGGGCGGTCGGCCCCGGCGTCCCCCCGGCAAGACTGTCCCCTCGGGGAGACCGTCCGCTCGGCAAGACGCCGGGCCGACCGCCGGCGGTCACAGGGCCGCGGCCTCCTCGGTGGTGAGGAAGCGGAGGTTCTGCACGTGCTCGTTGACGAACATGGGCACACCGTCCGAGGCCAGGTACCACCTCGGCTTGCCCCCGCTGTCGGCGATCACCCTGCCGTTGACACGGAGGTTCTCGAAGGTGACGTCCTTGACGGTGTGCTCCGCATCGGTCCCGGCGATGATCGACACGTCGGCGTTCTTGCCGTTGTAGCTGAGGTCCTTGACGTACACGTTCTCGATGCCGCGGCCGGACGCCTTGTTCCACTTCGGGTTGTTGATGACCCGCACGTGGACGAGCTGGCCCCAGCGGAAGTCCTCCACGCGGATGTTGTCGAACCTCACATCCCGGACGAGGTTGCCGTCGGCGGCATTGATGGCGATGCAGCCCTGGGCGTTCACCTGCGGCTCACGGTGGTCGAGGATGTCGATGTTCTCGAAGTTCAGGTTCTCCAGCATCTCGGGCGCGGCGGGGTCGGGATTGCCGTGCACGGCCATGTTGATCGGGTGGGCGACGTCGGCCCAGAGGGAGCAGTTCTTGACGGTGATGTTGCGGGTGTCGCCGTAGAAGTCCCAGCGGTGGGTGTAGAGGGCGATGCAGTCGTCGGACGTGCGCAGGAAGCAGCCGTCGATCGTGACGTTCTCCGAGCAGTAGAGCTGGATGCCGTCGCCCCAGCCCTCGCGGCTGAAGGCGCGCAGGTTCTTTATGGTGAGGTTCTGGCACTCGGCGACCCGGATGTTCTCGTACCGGGGGTTGAGGATCGTGATGCCGTCGATCGTGACGTTCTCGCACTTGCGGACGAACATCGCGCCCCACTTGGAGTTGTAGATCACACCGCGGCCGATCACCCGGGAGTTCTCCACCCCCTCGATATTCACGTGTGCGACGAGGACCGCACCGGGGGCCAGGTAGACGGTGGTGTTGCTGGGCACCTTCAGCACCCCGTCAGTGGGGGTGTGCAGACCGGGCCCGAAGTACATGACGTGCTTGTCGCCCTCGGCGGGCACGTCCCGCTCGATCGGGTTCGCGAACAGGTGCAGGCAGTCGAAGATCTTGTCGTCGACCTGGACGACGATGTTGCGGGGCCGGTCCAGGGTGAAGCGCGCGGTGCTGCCGAGCACCTCGGGGGTGATGCCGTACGAGTCCGGGCGGATGCGGAACTTCTCCGCGCTGCCCGGGTTGTAGGTGACCTCGACCTCGACGGTGCCGGAGAAGTCGAAGGCTGCCCAGGAGGAGTTCTTGACCGGGTTGCTGCCGGTGACGGCGTCGATCAGCGCGAGCTTGGCCAGGTAGACGCCGACTCTCTGCCAGGTGCCGCCGAGCGGCCGGACTTTGACGGTGAAGGAGTTGTTGGCCGGCACCTGCGGCAGGGGCGGGTGGACGACAACGATGTCGCCTGTGGAACCGGTTTCTGCGGCCGCAGCCTGAGCGATGCCCGTGACACCGCTGACCATGCTGCCGACAGCGACGGCGCCTGCGGCCTGAAGGGCGGTTCGCCGGGAGAGGATCGAGCTCATGGGGACTCCTTGGTGGAACGCGGGCGGGTGATAATCCCTGTTCAGTGCGTGAAGGCCCGGCGCCGCATCGGCGTATGGGCGGGATTGGTCCGTCAAGCGGAAATCTGCTGCACGAGCAAGTTCATCGTCAAGAGGTCGGCCGACTCTTATAGCAACCGGTTTCTGCTGAGGGCCTCTCGGGGCCTCAGCCGGAGGCACGTATCCGTAGACCGGAAGCGTTACCGCCGCACCCAGCACGGCCGCCTCCCAAGCCAGAAGGGCGTGCCCGGTCCTCGTCACCGTGCCGACAGGGAGGTGGCTGCACGCATCACTGGCCCGTCGCCTGCCGAAGGTGGTACCAGAGCGACGGGCCTTAGTGACCGGGCGCCTTGCCCTACCCAGCCGGTCCACCGGCGAGTCGGCACCCGCCGGGGTCGGTGCGCGGTGTGCGGGTGGGGACGCGGTGGGGCCTGTCGAGCCGGTACTCTCCGGCGGGCCGGCCGCTCGGGATGCCGGGGTTCGTGGAAGGTGCCGTCACGGGGCATGGCGAACAGCATGCTGATGCGGTGGCGGGCAAGGCGGAGGAGAGCTTGGGCGTGCTCTCCTCGCGGGAGCGGCATCTGTCGTGGTAGGTGCGGGAGGCGGGATCGTGCAGGGCGGCGAAGGCCGAGAGGAACATGGCCCGTTTCAACTGCCGGTTTCCGCCTCTCGGCGCGTACTCGCCGTGCATCGAGGGCCCCGGACGACTTGGTGGCCGGTGCGAGGCCGGCGCAGGAGGCGAGGTGGGCGGCGGTGGGGAAGCCGGTGCCGTCGCCGACGGTGACCAGCGGCACGGCGGCGGTCCTGACCGCGACCCGGCATCGAGGCCAGGACCTGCGAAAGAGGGTGCTCCTCCAGCAGGGCTTCGATCTCGGTCCAAGAGCCCGGCGTTGTTCGTCGACGGCGGCGAGGGAACGGGCCAGGGAGGGGACGACCACGTCGAGGGTGCCGGTGCCGGGAACCGACGACGGTCTGTTCATCGAGCGCGTCGAAGACCTCGTCGATCAGCCGGACACGGCCATGCGCGGGGCCCTGGGCCGGATGACTTCGGCGGCCGGCTTTCCGTAGAGCGGCCGGGGAGCCGTAGCGTTCCAGCAGCCAGGTGACGGCCGGGTGGTCCAGTCGGGGGCCGAGGACGCGCTCTGAGCCTTCATCATCCCTGCGAGCAGCACCGCCCCACCGAAGCTGTGGAACCCGGAGCCCACCCGACGCGATAGCCGGGCCGCAGCTATGCCACCCGCGGAAACCGCTGGCCCCGAACAAGCAGAACGGGTTGTCAGCAAACTGAGGGCCCTTCATGCAAGATCGAGGTCAGCCTTATCAGCCGATCACGGATCCTTTCGTGCGAGGCATTGCACTTCTTCCCGCGGACTTCCGACCATGGCGGGAAGCGAGAAGGAGTGCATCGTTGAGACCGACATGGAAGATAAAAGGCGTCAGGAAGCGGGTCGCCGCGGCATCGCTGGCCGGCGTTCTCGTCGCGATATCACTGGGAGCGGCATCTCCACCGAGCGCAGGTTCTGACGCAAGTTCTGAAAGAGACACGTCCGTTGTCCGGGCGACTCGCGATGCGAAGGGCACCGTGCTGCGTCTTCGGGTGCACGGGAAGTCGCTGGAAGGGAATCTGGAAGGGGACTCGCCGGACCGTGACGTCTCGGTCTACCTGCCCCCCGGCTACAAGTCGAACCCCCATCGTCGTTACCCGGTCCTGTACATGCTGCACGGGTTCACGAACACGGATCTGAGCTACTTCGGCACCGGGGCAGCGACGCACATCCCCACCATCGCCGACCGCACGATCGGCGCCGGCACCGCACGAGAGATGATCATCGTCACTCCGAAGGCGATGACCGTCTACGGCGGCAGCAACTACTCCAGCGGGGCGACCACCGGTGACTGGGAGACGTTCATCTCGCGTGAGCTGGTGTCGTACGTCGACCAGCACTTCCGCACCATCCCTCGGGCGAAGGCGCGAGGACTGGCCGGCCACTCCATGGGGGGCTACGGCGCGATGAGGATCGGGATGAAGCATCCCGAGGTCTTCTCGGCCCTCTACATCCTCAGCTCGTGCTGCATTTCCCCCACGAGCAACATCCCTGACACTCCGGAGGAGATGGCGGCGTTCGAAGCCTTCAGGGAGCGCCCCGACGACTACACCCAGATTCCCGCCAGTATCAGGACCGCGGTAGCCGCGGCGGCCTCGTGGGCGCCCAACCCCGCCAACCCGCCTCTCTACTACGACTCTCCGGTCAAGAACGGTCAACTCCAGGCGTCGGTGTTCGCGCGGATGACCGCCAACCGGCCGCTGGCCATGGTCGACCAGTACATCAACAACCTGAGGAAGCAGCGCATCGCGTTCGACGTCGGCGATCAGGACACGAACATCGCCGCCAACCTCACCGAATTCGACCGCATCCTGGCGTCCTACGACGTACCGCACACGTTCGAGGTGTACCAAGGAAATCACGGCAACCGTATCCCCCAGCGGTTCGAGGAAAAGGTGCTCCCCTTCTTCTCCCAGCATTTGCTGAGGACTTCCGGTTCACCGAAGGAGTCTTCTTGAGCAAGGCGAACGAGGCCGCCGGAACCGAAACCGAAGTCCGCACCCACGCCTGGGAGTTCGCCGACGCCGTGGCGCAGACAGGGTGCACCCATGTCTTCGGACTTATGGGCGACGGCAACATGCACCTGTTCATCGCGCTCGAAGCCCGAGGCGTACGGGTGGTCGAGGTACGGCACGAGAGCGCCGCGGTGGCCATGGCCGAGGGATACGGCTGGTGCTCGGGCCGCATCGGAATCTGCTCGGTCACCCATGGGCCAGGGCTCAGCCACGTGGCGACCTCGCTGCTGGTGGCGGCCCGCAACCGGTCACCGCTCGTCGTCATCGCGGCCGAGACACCGACCGGCTACCAGGGAGCCCAGACCTTCGACCAGGCGTCCTTCGTCGCCTCGTGCGAGGCGGTCTACCGCAGCATGGCACCGGGGGAGAGCCCGGCGGACCTCCTCGCCGAGGTCATCGCCCTCGCTCAGGCCGAGTCGAGGCCGGTCGTCCTCGGCGTCGCGGCCGACCTCCTCACCGCTCCCGTCACCGGACGGGCCGAGACCGGACGAATGTACCGACTGCGGGGCGCGGCGCCCACGGTCGCTGACGACCTCGCCTCGGCCGAGCGGCTCACCCGGCTCCTGACGGAGGCGGCACGGCCCGTACTGATCGCGGGCCGAGGCGCGATGGACGGCGTCGCGCCGGATCTGATGCGGATGCTCGCGGACCACTTCGGTGCCGGGCTGGCGACGACACTGCCCGCCAAGGGACTGTTCGACGGGCACCCTCTCGATCTGGGCATCGCCGGGGGCCTGGCCCATCCGGCGGCCGAACGCGTGCTGCGTGCCGCGGACCTGGTTGTCGCCATCGGTGCCTCCATGGGCCGCAGCACCACACAGTCGACGCGCCTGTTCGCGCAGACGCACGTCGTCAAGGTCGTCGACGACGGCCCCGAGAACGGCGTATCGGAGACCGACGTACCCGAGAACGTCGTACCCGAGCCGGGAAAGACGGAGACGCTTCGCGGCGACGCGACGGGCACGCTGAAGCACGCGGTGTCCCTGACCCGCGCCGCGACCGGTGGCACCCGGCGGCCATGGTTCGCTCCGGTCGGTCCGTCCGCCGACTGCTGGCTGGAGGACCTGAGGGACTTCTCCCCACCCGTCCCCGACGGCACCGTCGATCCCCGGCATGCGGTCGCGGAGATCAGCGAGCGCATCCCCGAGGACGCGAACGTGGTCATCAGCAACGGGCACTGCTCGGGCTTCGCCGCGGCCTTCGTCACGGTGCCCGCACGGGGCCGCTTCTTCGCCGCCCAGGGCTTCGGGTCCATCGGGCAGGCGCTCACTACGGCCATCGGCGTGGCGTTGGGTTCGCCGGACCGCAAGACCGTCGTCTTCGAGGGGGACGCCGCGCTCATGATGCACGTGCAGGAACTGGACACCGCTGCCCGGGCCGGTGCGGATCTGACCGTGTTCGTCCTCAACGACCAAGCCCTCGGCACCGAGTACCAGCGACTGAGAAAGGACGGCGATGACGCCGAGGCGGCCATCGTGCCGTCGCCCGATCTCGCCCCGCTCGCGGCCGCGTTCGGCGCCCGCTCCTCGACCATCGACACGCCCGACGCGCACGCGCTCGCCGAGGCAGCACTGCGTCCCGGCCTCGCTGTCGTCGACGTACGCACGGCCCGTTCGGTGCTCAGCCGGCACATGAGGCTGCCGCACACACTGCCCACGACGGACGGAGGGGCCCGACGGTGACAGACGAAGCGACGGCGGACGTCTACGACAGGCTGGAGGGCACGGCCCGCACCCGCACGGCCCAACTGCGCAGCTACGGTGGCCGGGTCCGGTTCAGCGGGGTCATCGACACCGTGCGCTGCCGTGAGGACAACGTGCTCGTGCGCACGGCACTGTCGCGGCCCGGGCACGGCCGAGTGCTGGTGATCGACGGCGAGGGCTCGCTGCGCACGGCCCTTCTCGGCGATGTCCTGGCACACCTGGCGAGGGGCAACGGCTGGGCCGGTGTGATCGTCCACGGCGCGGTGCGTGACGTGGCCGGGCTGCGCGAGATCCACTTCGGAGTGGCCGCCCTGGGCTCCAACCCGCGCCGCAGCGGCAAGGCCGGTACCGGCACAGCGGGAGAGCCGGTGTGCTTCGGCGACGTCGTGTTCACACCCGGGGACACGGTCCATGTGGACGAGGACGGCGTGGTGTTGGTGCCCCATGGGGCGGACTGAGGATGGGTGGAACACTGGAGTTCGCGATGCAGTTCACGGTCGTCGAACCCGTCTTCACCCGCCGGCACGCCCACAGACTGATCGAACTGGCCCGGATGGCCGACGACTTCGGCCTGCACTCGATCGGTGTCGGTGACACCGGCTTCCGGCTGAACGAGGCGGCGGCCCGGGTCACCCTCCTGGCGCTCGGCACCACACGGACGTACGTCGGCATGCGCCCGACCAACCCCTGGACCCGTGATCCGCAGATCGCCGCGGCGTTCCTCGCCACGATCGATGCCATGACCGAGGGCCGCGCCTTCATGGAGATCGCGACGGGCGATTCCGCCGTGCGCAGTGTCGGCCGCAGTCCGGCGACCCGGGCGCGGCTGGAGGAGTACGTCCGTTGCGTCCGGGACGTCCTGGCGATCGGGCACGGGCGCTTCGAAGGGCGCGACATCCGCGCCTACGGCGGCGAGCGTGGTCCCGTCCGTATCTCGGTCGGGGCCGAAGGCCCGCGCATGCTGGAACTCGCCGGAGCGATCGGCGACGCGGTCTCCATCGGCACTGGACTCACGCCCGAAGTCGTCGCCTGGTCGCTGGAGCAGGTCGAGCGTGGCGCACGCCGGCGCGGTAGGGACCCCGCCGGCGTCCAGCCCTGGTTCACCGTCCGCAGCGTCCTGGACGCCGACCGGGAGACCGCGCGGAACCGGGTGCTCCCCTCACTGGCCTCTATCCTGCACCACAGCATGCGAGGCGGTGTCGAGGGGCGATTGGTTCCCGAGCGCCACCACGACGCCGTCCGGGAGTACGTGGGGCAGTACAACCTGGCCGACCACCAGCGGCCCGCCGGCACCAACGAACTCCTCATGGAACGCCTCGGGCTCACCGAATTCGCCATGACCCGATGGGGGATGGCGGGAGATCCGGGGGGCTGGATCCGGCGCATCTCGGACCTCGCGGCCTCGGGCGTCCGCCGGATGTGGCTGGCCAACCGCGGCAGCCTCCCTCAACTGGAGTGGGTGCTGAGGACCTTCGGAGAGCGGGTATTGCCTCACGTCCGGTGACCGGGGTCGCCCGCTGCCGGGCGATCCGGTGACCCGGTCGGATCGGTCAGGATGTCAGGCTCTCCCAGAAGTCGAGGTTGTGCTCCTTGGCGAAGTTCCGGCTCGCCTTGGAGCAGGCGGCCGGCGCGTCACCGCTCGCCGGGGAGGTGTCGCAGGCGACCAGGGACATCAACTCGCCCGTCCGCTCACGGAACTTGGGCCAGGAGGGCGTGCCGGAGCCGTTCGGGTCGCCGGACGCGGCGAACCGGCTCCAGTAGGTGATCATCTGCCGGGACAGCTCCAGTTGGTCGTCGTCGTACGGCAGGGTCTGGCCGAGGTAGTCCCAGAGGTAGCCGAGGTCGTCGACGTGGATCGCGCCGCCGAAGGGGAAGTCGCGGGCGGCCTCGCTCTTCCGCTGGATGAGATGGATCGAGGTGAAGTGCGGGGTGTCGCTCTCGGCGAACTCGTAGGCGTAGGTGGGCACCCACTTGGACAGCGTGCGCATCAGTTGCCACCGGGTGTACGACGTCGAGCCGTTCTGGGCGTCGGTCCACGCCTCGCCCGGGGTCCGGTAGGCGCTCAGCGGATACTCGGCGAGCACCTCGTCGGCATTCGCGCCGTAGGCCGAGCGCACGGCGGCCTCGTACTGGGCGGCCGTCATCGGCGTACCGAGATAGTCGTAGTTCTGGAAGGTGGACAGGCCCCGCTCGCTGTTCGTCTGGCCCAGCATCACCGGAACCCGGTTGAAGTCGCCGCTCTGGACGGCTGTTCCCGGGTTGACCGGGAAGGCCCGGCCGCCGAGGGAGAGCGAGACGCCCGCCTTCTTCTGGGCGGCGAGGAGGTCGGCGGCGGGTTTGGCGCGCAGGCAGGCGAGCACGTCGGAGGCGGTGGCGCAGCCGGCCTCCTTGACGAAGGCGGCGCTCTGCGCCTGCCCGGAGGCCGCGGTCTGCGGGTTGCAGCCGCCGCTCATGATGACCGTGCGGGCGAACAGGTCCTTGGCGGTGGGTGAGGCGAGGTGGTCGCAGACCGAGCCGGCGCCGGCGGACTGCCCCGCGATGGTGACGTTCTTCGGGTCGCCGCCGAAGCGGGAGATGTTGGCCTTGACCCAGCGCAGGGCCGCCTGCTGGTCGAGGAGGCCGTAGTTGCCGGGGCCGTCCTTGCTCTCGGTCTGCAGCTGGGGGAGGTTGAGGGTGCCGAGTACGCCGAGCCGGTAGTTGACGGTGACGACGATAGAGCCGGTCTGCGTGACGAACTCGCGCGGGTTGGTGTCCTGGCCCGCGCCGCCGGTGAAGCCGCCGCCGTGGATCCACACCAGCACCGGTGCCTTGGCCCGGGCGGAGTCGGGGACGTAGACGTTGAGGTCGAGGCAGTCCTCGGTGGTGATGGTCTTCTCGTAGCCGGGGTCCCAGCCGGTGTTCTGCGCACACCGGTCACCGAAGGAGGTGGCATCGCGGACGCCCGACCACTTCTTGACGGGCCGGGGGGCCTTCCAGCGGCCCGCGCCGGAGGCGTCGGCCGCGTACGGGATGCCGAGCCACGCGGCGTAATCGGTCCGGTGGGTGCCCCGCACCTTGCCGTCCGTGGTCTGCACCACGTTGGAGACGGGGCGGGCTCCCGCTGTTGTGGACGACTGGGCCTGGGCGACGATCGGGGTGAGCCCCAGGGCGACGAGGCCCAGGGCGGTCAGTGCGGCGCGGCCTTTGCCGCGCAGGGTGATGACGTTTCTCATGGCTCCCCTGCTTTCTGCTCTCATGGCTCCCTGTTTTCTGCGTGCGGGCGTGCCGGGAAGGGTGGGCCGGGCCGGGCCGGTGTCAGCCGAGCCAGAAGTCGCAGTGGTGGTCGGCCGCGTACGTGGTGATCACCTTGCTGGCTCCGGCGGTGCGCAACTGCATGACCGGCCGGTCGGCGTCGTACTCCGGCCAGGCGGGGGCTCCCTTGACGACCGGCTTGCCGTTGTGCGCGAAGGCGCCCCAGTAGCGCATCATCTGGTCGGACAGCTTCTCCTGCTGGGCGGTCAGCGGGCGCTCGCCGAGGGTGAAGTCGAAGAGGTAGGCGAGTTCGGCGCTGTGTGCGTTGGACATGTCCTTGCCGGGGATGGCGAAGCCGTACAACGTCGGCGAGGTGGGGTCGTTGAACTCGTAGCGGTAGACGGCGGCTTTGCTCGAGATCAGCTGTGCGGCCCGCTGGTTGGGGCAGGCGCGCTGGGCGTCCGTCCGTATCTGGGTGAGGGCGTCCCACGGGCTCGTGTACTTCGCCGGCGGGTACAACCGCAGGACGCGCTCGGCCCGGTCGCCGTAGCTCTCACGGACCAGCTTCTCGTAGCCCTCGGCGGTGAGGTCGGCGAGCGACTCGGAGCCGAGGCGGTTCTCGGAGCGGGTGTTGCCGGTCATCACCGGGACCGCGTTCCAACTGCCGTCGGTGAAGGCCTGCTCGAAGGACTTCGGCAGCAGGGATCCGCCCACCTTGGAGTTGCCGAGGTAGTCGTCCTGGTGCGCGACGAGCGTGCCCGGCCAGGCCTTGCGCAGGCAGGTGACGACGGTGGCCCGGTCGGTGCAGCCGACCTCCTTGGCGAAGGTGACACCGCTCTGCTCACCGGCGGACAAGGAGGGGCGTTCGGACAGGCAGTGGGAACTCTGCACGACGGCCTGGTCGAACAGACCACGCGCGGACGGCATGGCCAGCAGGTCGCACACGCCCGACCCGCCGGCGGACTGGCCGTAGATGGTGACGTTGCCGGGGTCGCCGCCGAAGCGGGCGATGTTGTCCCGGACCCAGTTCAGGGACGCCAGCTGGTCCATCCGGCCGTAGTTGCCGGATCCGCCCGGAGTGACGGCGCTCAGCGCCGCGTGGGCGAGGAAACCGAGCGCGCCCAGGCGGTAGTTGACGGAGATGACGATGACGCCGGTCTTGGCGGCCATGGTGCCGCCGCCGTAGATGACGCCGGTGCCCTGGGTGTTGGCTCCGCCGTGGAACCACACCATCACGGGGAGGCGGGCGCCGGGACGGGTGCCACTCGGGCGGTAGAGGTCGAGGTAGAGACAGTCCTCGCTGACCGCCTGCTCCTCCCGGATCCCGGAGGGCTGGAACTGCGGACAGGCCGGTGACTGGTGTACCGCCTGGCGGACGCCCTTCCAGGACGCCGGGGCGGCGGGCGGCGCGAACCTCAACTCCCGTACGGGCGGCGCCGCGTACGGCAGCCCCAGGAACCGGTCCGCCCGGTCGGCCGCGACCCCGCGGACCAGGCCGTTGTCCGTCCGTACGACGGACGTCGCGCGGCTCGGGCCGGGATCACCGGCGGAATCCGCCGTGGTGACGGAGGCTCCCAGGGCCACGGCGGGAACGAGGACTGCCGCTGCCAGAGCGGCCAAGCGCTGCTTCAGGGCACGTCTGAGCACACGAACCTCCAAAGGAAGGGCGACTGCGAACGTAACGGCCCGCAATATTGTCAGCAATGTGTGTGACAGAAATTCTTCATCTCTTGAAGCCGGACCAGGCGCTGGCGACCGGGCCGTGACCTGCGCATACAGGCGCGGTTCAGAAACCGAAAAACATTGGTGATACAGGGATGGGGGTCGCTTGAAGTGTTGACCGCAGGTGTTCCCCCATCCAGACTCGGTCCGCATCCGTCCGACGCCCGAGCCGATGTGACCCGGTATCGGTTCGGCTCGCGTCAGGGGGCGTCGGGCGGTGCGCCGATGACGTGCACCGCAGGGAAGGGACGCCCGCATGCACCAGCCCCGGACTGCCACTGGTTTTTGCGGCGAACGCGGCTTCTCCGGCTTCGTCACCTCGACTGGGGCGCCTCCTGGACCCTGGCCGCCTTCGACCGCGTGGAGCTGCGCCCCGGCGAGTTATGCCGTATCACCCTGCACGTCGACGAGCGCCGGCTCTGGAGTCGCACGGCGTCCTCGGCGGTCGCCGGGTGGTACTCCTGCGCCACCACCCGGCCGGTCGCCACGCGGCCCATCGCCCGCGACCACTGAGCGAAGCTGCGCAGCTCGGCGAAGCTCTGGCTACGGCGGCTGGCCAGGATCACGCGGCGGGCGCCCTGGCGAGAACCGATGAGCCCCTCGGCGGTCAGGGCGGCGACGGCCTGGCGAATGGTGCCGCGGGAGACGCCGTAGCCGGACGCGAGGTCGGTCTCCGAGGGCAGCAGACTGCCGATGGTGGATCAGGGCGCAGGCGGTGAAGGCCAGGACCACGATCAGGAGACGGCCGAGCGTCCAGCGAAGCTCGGGCATGTGGTCGAAGTTCATGCCGTGGACGCCGGCGATGACGACGGTCACGGCGATGATGGCGGCCATCGCGCTGATGCGGCACGGGTGGGCGCAGGGGCACCCCAGCAGAACCAGGCCATCTACTCGGGCATGGTGGAGCGCACCCGGATTCCCATGGCGCTGCATGTTGACATCACGCTGACGAAGAGCGCATACGGCGACCAAGTCAGGCTCAAGGCCGATGTCAGCGATCACATCGGTGCCTGCGAGTCCGCCCGCAGGATGCGCATGCCGGTGCAGCCGGCCTCGGCCGCGGTGGCCGGCGCCTCACTGACAAGCTTCGGGGCGCCGCGGGAGTCCTCCGCTTCGCCGCGGCGCATCCGCACGGTGGCGATCACCGGCCGTGAGGTGGGGGGGAGTCGATGTCGATGAACGCCGTCCGATCAGCGCCGGGTGGGCAGCGGGGCGAGCACACCACCGAACAACACCCTGTCGCGCCGGCCGAGACCTCGCCGCGCTCGAACTCGCAGACGACCGCAGGAGGAAAGGTCGCCCGCCGGGTGTCCCGGATGCGCCCAGGGCCCTCGACCATTCCATGGGCGCATCACTCGTCGAATCCGAGCGAAGCCAGCAGCGCGAACCCGGAGAGGACGAGCAGCAACGCGGACGGCACGCCGGCCCCGGGCCCATAGGCCGCCGGTGCGGTCGGCTCGGAGAGGAACTGACGTCAATGGCTGGTAGTTGTGGGTCAGGAGGTCGACGCCGTGTGCCCCGTGCGCGCTTTGCGGCGGCGCAGGGCGAGCGCGCCGGTCGCGACTCCAGCCGTGAGGAGGCCGGCGGCGAGGGCGATCGGCATCGTCGGGGAGGCGGAGTTGCTGTCGGCGACGTTCTGCGCCCGGAGTTCGTGTACGTACGGCGGGTACGGGGTCGTGCTGGGGGCGGACGCGGCCGTCTGCGCGGAGTGCGGGATCCGCTTCACCGACTTGACCGAGCCGTCCGAGTTCAGCAGCACCTGCTTGCTGTTGGGGTGCCTGAAGTCGAACATATGGGTCAGGGCGCCGGCGCGCTGGTCGAAGGAGGCGTCGCCGATGCGGCCGGTGTGCCAGTTGTTCTCGATGAACTGGGTGATCGACGCCTGCTCGGTGGCGGTGTGGTCGACCGTGTTCACCTTGCTGTAGGGGGAGATGACCAGCAGCGGCTGGCGGGTGCCGGGGCCGCAGCGGTCCGCGTAGCCGCCGGCGGCGGCCGGGCCGGACTGGCAGGCGGGGCTGTCGAGGGCCTTGCCGTTGGAGCCGACGGTGGAGTCCGTGGAGCCGTTTTGGACCTTCGAGGTGACGTGGTCGTACCAGCCGTCGGAGTCGTCGTAGGCGACCACGACCGCGGTGGACTTCCACTCGGGGGACTGCTGCAGCGCGTTGATCTCCTTGACCAGGAAGTGCTGTTCGTCGACCGGGTCGGAGTAGCCGGCGTGGCCGTCCTGGTACTCGGCGGCCTTGAGGAAGCTCACCGCGGGCAGGTTGCCGGCCTTGAGGGCGGCGTCGAAGTCGGTCAGGTCGTAGTTGTGGTTGGCGCGGCCGTTGTGCCCGATCTCGGCGATGCTCTTCGGGGCCAGGTGGTGCGGGTTGGACGTCGACTTGTAGTACTGGAACGGCGAGTGGTGCGGGCTGTAGTCCTCCACCGCCGCGCCGCCGACGTTGGTGTGGGTGGTGCCGCCGCACTTGGCGTAGTCGCCCTGCTTGCCGTCCCACGGGGTGCCGGGGCGGAAGCCGCCCTGGAACCAACCCCACGTCACGCCCTTGCCGTTGAGCAGGTCACCAATGTTCTTGCCCCGCATGGCCGCGAGGGCGTTGGTGGCGGTGTGGTCCTTGTCCGAGCAATCGTCGTAGGCCGGGTCGGGGTCGTTCGTGACCGTGCCGATGCCCCGGGCGTTCGGTGAGACGACGGTGTACGAGTCCGGTGTCGTGGTCTGCTTCGGGTTCTCCGTGCCGGAGGCCGGGTCGACGGAGACGACGCCGTGCGTCTGGCCGGAGACCAGGTTGAGCGCGCCGGGCGTGGAGGGCCCGTAGACCGAGCTGAAGGACTTGTCGTTGAGGGTGTAGTGCTGGGCGTAGTTCCACAGCGCGGTGACGGTGTTGCCGTCGTAGTAGTCCATCACCAGGCCGGGTTCACCGAACAGGCCGCTGCACTTGCTGACTTCGGTGTTCTCGACGTACTTGTCGGCCTTGCCGCCGTCGGCCGCGTACTGCTCGGGGCCGTAGGAGTGGTTCTGGTCGCAGGTCATGGCCTGCGAGTTGCTCAGTCGCTTGGGCGTGTACAGGTTCGGGTTCTTCGTCAGCAGTCCGGCGGTGAGGAGGTTGTCGGTCTTCGGGGTGTGGGCCGCGGCCTCGAATTTGGTGCCGTCGGTGTTGGCGGCCTGGGGGTAGGTGGCGAAGTAGTGGTCGAACGAGACGTTCTCGTCGTAGATCACCACCAGGTGCTTGATCGGTGTCGCAGTGCGCGTACCGGAGTGGCCGTGGCCGCCGTGCGCTGAGGCCGCGAAAGCGGGGACGGCCCCGCTCGCGGTCGCCAGGGCCGCGGCGCCGAGCAGGGCGCCCACGCGAGCCAACCGGCGTCGCGCGCCTGGGGTTCTTCCTGTGCCGATCATGCTGTCTCGCCTTCCGAGGGAGCGCTGAGTTCCGCTGCTGTGGCATCCATGGCCGTGCCGAACACGGCGGGATCCCCGGCAATGCTGGGGGAGCGCCAAGACGGGGGAGCGAACGCCCGGTCAGGAAAAACCCATGGTCCTTCAGGAAACGCCCATGGTCTTTTGGCCTGTTCTTGACCGCGCCGGCAGATGAGATCAGGTCAGCAGGCCGCGCCCCAGCCAGTCGGAGGTATCCCGCACTCCGGGCAGGACGAAGAAGTAGCCGCCGCCGAACGGGGTGATGTAGTCGACCAGCGGTTCGCCGGCCAGCCGTTCCTGCACTGTCTCGAACTGCCGGGCCAGGTCCTGCTGATAGCAGCAGAACAGCAGGCCCATGTCGAGGTTGCCGTTGCTGTCCATGCCACGTTCGTAGTTGTATCCGCGGCGCAGGATCCGCTGGTCGTCGGTGGCAGTGGTGCGCGGGTTGGCCAGCCGGATGTGGCTGTCCAACGGGATCACGTCGCCCTTGGGGTCCTGGGGGTAGTTGGGGCTGTCGGTCTCGTGGCGTCCGTCCAGGGGTGCGCCGGTGTCGCGGGCGCGGCCGAACATCCGCTCCTGCTCGGTGAGGGAGACCCGGTCCCAGAACTCCACCAGCATGCGGATCAGCCGCACGACCTGGTAGCTGCCGCCGAGTGTCCAGTCCGGCTCGCCGCTGCCTGGGCCCACCCACACGAGGCGGTCCATCTCGCGGGTGTCGCGTACGTCGGGGTTGGCGGTGCCGTCCTTGAAACCCATGTGGTTGCGGGGCGTGCCGGAGGGGCGGGGCGGGCTGACGAAGCCGTCCATGCGCCAGCGCACTTGCATGCCTCCGCGGGTGTGCCGGGCGACGTCGCGCAGGGCGTGCAGCACGGTGTCTGGGTTGGCGGCGCAGAACTGCACGCTCAGGTCGCCGTGGCACCAGGCTGCGTCCAGGTCGTCGTCGGGGAACGACGGCATGGCGGTGAGCCGATGCGGCTTACGGTTCGCGAGGCCGAAGCGGTCGTCGAAGAGCGAGGCGCCGACGCCGACGGTGACGGTCAGGGAGTCGGCCGGGAGGTCCGTGCCGAGGGTGCCGGAGTCGGCCGGGGGAGCGGTGATGCCCAGTGGGTCCGGGCTGCCGCCGGTGGTGAGGAAACGGGCCCGGTCGGTGAGCGTGCGCAGCAGGTCGGTCAGTTCGCCGCGGTTCTCGGCGGTCGTGTCGAAGGACACGACCGCGGTGGTGCGTTGCGCCGGGGTGGTGATTCCGGCCTGGTGGCGGCCGTGGAAGGGGAAGCCCGCTTTCTCGCGGGACTGTGCGGCGGCGGATGCGGCGCTGTGGTCGGCGGCCACGAGTCCGGTGCCGGCTACGGCGGCCGCCCCCGCCAGGAAGCCCCGGCGACCTACGGTGTTCACGCGGTCCTCCGTACGTCGGTGACGGCGGCCACGTCGGCCAGTCGCTCGACCAGTTCGCCCACGTCCGCGTTGGCCTTCTCCCGCTGCGCGCGGGTGAGTCCGGCCAGCGGTGTCCAGCGGCCGTCGTGGTCGAAGGCGTCGAAGGTGTGCTGGGTGCGGTCCATCCAGGAGTCGAGTTCGGCGAGGCCGCTGTCGCGGGTCTTGAGCAGTGGGTGCAGGTACCCGAGCAGTGCGCGGGTGCCGTCGAGGTTGGCGCGGGCTGTGGCCAGACTGGTGCCGCTGCCGTAGTCGGTGCGGCCGGTCATCTCGAACTGCAGCGTGTTCTCCAGGATTTCGTGCGCGCGCAGGCCGACGTCGGCCGGGTCCATCCGCTGGGTGGGCCAGCTGTCGCGCAATGCCTTTACGGCCTCGGCAAGCCGGTCGGCCGGGCCGCGCAGGCTGCTCGCCGCCTCGCCGTGCCACAGGCCGTACTCGATGCGGTGGAACCCGGCGAAGCCGGGGTCGTGGACACCGCCGGACAGCCCGGCCGTGGTTCCGTTGATCGCCGCGTCGGCGTCGCCGAACGTGCCGTAAGCGGCGCCCATCCGCTCGTACACCATGTGCGCGGAGAGCCAGGCGGCGCGGGCGGCGGCGAGACTTCCTCGGTCGATGGCGTCGCGCAGTACGTCGGTCTTCTTCGCCAGCTCGATGGTGCGGGCTTGGATCCACTTCTGGTAGGCGAGGGTGGGCGGGATGAGGTCCTGCTGGGAGACGGGGACAGCGGCCGGGCCGCTCTTCACGTCGGCGCCGGTGATCCGCACGGTGGGGCCCGTGACGGCGTCAGCGTCGTCGGGCAGGCACTTGAAGGCGTACGAGCCGTTGCCGAGGGCCACCGGCATCGGGCGGACGGTGCCCGGGGCGAGCCCCTCGACCTCGCCGTAGACCGCGCCCGTCTGCGGGTCGGTCAGATACACCTCGGCCGCCGTACTGGAGGTGTTGCTCAGGTCGAACACCTGGCGGCCCGGAGCGGGGTGCGTCCAGCCGCGTCCGCAGCCGGAGGGGGCGACCTCGACGGTGGTGTGCCGCAGGCCGTCGGCCGCGGCCGGTGCGTCCCTGCTCTCACCGGAACCTCCGGCCGTCAGCATGCCCGCAGTGATCGCTGCCACGGCCGCCAGGGCGCCGCCCGTGAGCAGCACCGTGCGCCGCCGTGTGGCGGGGTCGGGCGGGGGCGGTATGGCGCCGGATGCGGCGTCGGCGTCAAGGGCGGCTTCGGGCACGCCGGGCCTCCTGGGAGTCGTACGAACGAGGCGGCGGAGACGAGCCTAAGCAGGCCGCAGAGCCGCAACCTCGTTCCTGACCAGGTCCTGACCAGAGGAAAAGCCAGAATTCGTCCGCAGTTCACCCGCTCGCGTGCCAGTGTCATGGCCTGCGCGGTCATCGGGACGCAGGGCCCGTGGCGGGAGGTGAGCCTCCGTATCAAGGCCTGCCGATGAGGCATTGGCCGCACGGCTTCCACTTCGCTGGGACCGCCTGGGCCGAGCAGGTCAGCAGGGGCGCGCGCCGAGCCGGGCAGAGCAGCGTGCTTCGACTCGCTGTTCAGGTGTGCCGCGAGAAGGACGCCTGGCGGGCGTATGCCCTGGCCAGATGCCCCTTTTCTGTTCCTGGGAGAAGCCCGGCATCTTCGGCGAGTAGTTCACCAGCGAGTTCTTCGTCTGCTGGTGGTACATCAGTGGCGCATCGTTGACCTGTGAAAACGTCCCACACTCGAATCATGTGCGGCCAGCTGGCCCGTGTACGGTCCGGATCTTGCCTCGGGCTGGGGCCTGTTGCGAAAGTCGATCTTGCCCTGCCGGGTGCGGCCGTCCCGAGTGGTTCGGTTTGCTGTCAGTGGCCCGGTCTAGGGTGCCGATCATGACTCCTCATGCTGAAAAGAGCCTGCTCTTGGGGCTCGGCCGGGTGGTTGTCCTTGTTGACGACCCCGATGCGGCCCTGGCCTTCTACCGCGGCCTTCTCGGTTTCTGTGTCCTGCACGACCAGACGGCAGACGGTTATCGCTACTTGCATATCGGAGTGCCCGGCCAGGTGGCGGTCGGCCTCTGGCTCATGACCGCCACGAGCGACCGGGAACGCGAACTGATCGGCAAGCAGTGCGGCGGTCAGCCTCTGCTCGTCCTCTACACCGCCGACCTGGACGCGGTCCGCGAACACCTGCTCGGGCACGGGGTGCGGGTATGGAACGAACGGGAAGACGCCGACAGCCGGTCGCTGCACCTGGCCGACCTGTACGGGAACGTGATCATCGTTGCGCAGGTGCGCGACCCGGCAGTGTGATGCTGACGGTCACAGCCATTCGTTGATGGCCACTACGAGGGCTGTCGCCTCGTAGCGGACGGCGAGCTTGATGCCCCTATGGATGCAAGCAGCGGCTGGCGGGGGTGCCGCCTTGCTCCTGGGCGGGACGATCGTCTGGTGGATCTCGCGTGCGACGTAGCGTTTGGGACAGCGGATGGCTTCGCGACGGGTTTTCCCCTCGCTGACGCGCCGTTCCACGTAGTCGCGGGTGCGGGTGTCCCCGCGGAGGCGAGCCAGGACGATGGTGTAGAGAGCGGAGTTGGCTTGTCGGTCGCCGCCGCGGTTGAGCCCGCGGCGTTGGGTCTTGCCTGAGGATGCTTCCACCGGGCTGACGCCGCAGAGTGCGGCGAAGGATGCCTCGCTGCCCATCAGGTCCGGGTTGTCGTCGGCCGCTATCAGCAACGTGGCCGATGTGTCCGGGCCGACGCCGTAGCGGCCCAGGAGCTTGGGTGCGCGGGCAGTGATCGCGGCGGTGATCCTTGCGGTGAGGTCATTGATCTCTTCGGTGAGGTGCTGGATCCGTCTGGCCAGCAGCCGAAGGGTGTGGCGGGCTGCAGCAGCCGGGACTAGTGCCGTCTGTGGCTTCCAGTTCGGAGCACTTGCGGATGAGCTTGGGGTTGCTCAGGCCGGTCAGGGCCTCGCGCAGAGATCGGCGGTGACCAGAACGGCCTTGAGCTGGTTGATCGCCTGCGACCGGGACTTGATCGCGGAGGTCTTGGCCATCTTGAACATGCGGATGGCCTCCATCGGGCCGTCGGAACTCTCTGCGGTGGGTCCGGGTCGTAGTGCGTGGCCTCGGCCTGTTCGGGGTTCGGGCCGGCCGAGCGCGCCATGTTCGGTGATTCCGTGCTGCCCGGGTTCCGGCCCGCCCCGTCCGTTTGCCGGGATGTCCCTCGGGCTGGTGAGCGTTGCCCGACCCCGCGCTCCGTCGCCGTGTGAGCGCTGACGTTGTCGCGTGACCCGGACGGGCTCGGCCTTGCGCCGAGCCCGCCACGCCGGCTCCATACCGGAGCCGGACCCGTGTCACGCCGTCAGCGCCGCAGTGTCAGCAGACCCGGACGGTAGGGCAGGAGGCCGTAGTCCCCGCCGGAGTTGGGGTTGCGCCCCTGGTAGAGCAACTGCAGATTGCAGGGATCGACGGTCATGGTCTGATCGGCGCTGGTGCGGATCAGTTCGCCATGGCTGATGTCGTTGGTCCAGGTGGCGCCACTGTTGGCCTTGCCGGCGAAGGGATTGCTCTCGGTCGCGGCCTGGGGTGTCCATGAGCCGTTCAGACTGGTGGCCGTGAACGAGCGGAAGTAGCGGCCCTGCGAGCCGATCGCCTCGACGATCATGAGGTAGCGGTTCTGGCCCTGTAGCTTGTAGACCTGCGGGGCTTCGAACAGGTTGTTCCTCGTATCGCTCATGACCACTGTCGCGGTCGAGCCGAAGCTGCCCGGGAAGTTCCCGATCGGCATACTGGCCCGGTAGATCTTGCCGTTGTCACCGGCGAAGAACAGGTACATGTTCGTGCCGTCACCGATGAGCGTCTGGTCGATGGGTCCTGTCCCGGAGTCGCTGATGCTGGCGGTGGAGAGCACCTGCTGGGATGACCAGCCATTCGGGTTGGTGGGGTCGCTCGACGTCCGGTAGGAGAAGGCGGTCCCGCCCCACTGATAGGCGAGCACCCAGATGTTCTTCGGCGCGAAGTAGAAGAGCGTGGGCGCGACGGTGGAAGCTGACATCGTGTTCTGGCTGGCCGACGCCATCTCCGACCAATTGGTGAACAGGCCGAAGTTCATCGAACCCCAACTCGTCCCCGTGTCGTGCGTCGTCGCATAGACGAGTTGCCTGCCGTTGTAGGGGGCGACGGTGAAGTCCTTGAGCGAGACCCACCCCGGCTTGGGCTGCGCCAGCGCGCCCGTTGATGTCCAGCGGTATGTCGACGGAAGATCGCACTGGCCGGGGTTGTCGCCGCCGACCTTGACGAGCTGCCACTGCTGGTTGGTGCCGCCCCAGTCGTCGTACTGGACGACGTTCGCGTTGTCGGCGGTGGAGGCGCCTTGTACCTCGAGGGCCTTGTTGCTGTGGCGCGAGATGAGCCTCACGTAGCCGTCCGAGCTGTCGGCCAGCCGCCACTGCTGGTTGGTGCCGTTCAGGTCGGCCCACTGGACGATCGAGCCGCCGTTCGCGGTGGAGAAGTTGTGGACGTCCAGCACCTTGCCGGAGTGGCGGGACTTGATGCGGTAGTAACCGCCGCCGGAGTCGACGAACTGCCACTGCTGCTGGTTCTGATCGTTCCTGGTCCACTGGGTGATGCGGGCGCCGTCGCCGGTCGCCAGGTTGTAGACGTCCAGGGCCTTGCCGCTGTTGCGGTTGACCAGCACATACGAGGCGTTGGGGTCTACGGTCGCCGCGCCGGCGGGCTGGGCACCGAGGAAGGTGGCCACGAGCAGCAAGGGCGCAAGGACGGCGAGTAAGCGTCTTGGACGGACCGGGGACGGAAGGCGAGACCACATCAGAGGGCACTCCTTTGGGGGCGGGGGTGAGGTGACCCCGATGAACCGCAGAGCGGACTGCCGGGGGGGCAGGGACGATCTCGAAACGTTTCGAAGAATTCCCGGAAGCTTTGACGCCACAAGCTAGGAATGTGGGGCCCTCTGGTCAAGGCCTGTCGCCGATCTGTCTACAAACAGCGCCTACTCTTTGGGCTTGACAAGCTGTCGCGCAGGCCGGAAACACTCCGGAGTTTGCGCGGGGGTTCGCTGTCCGGCTCGCCGGGCTCTCGAATGTTTCGATCGGAAAACCGAAACTTCTTCTGCGGGGAGTATTGACGATCCATCGTCAAAACCTCAATCATCCCTGTCTGAGAACGCAGCCATAGTTCGAGATATCGAACCACGGCGGCCCTGGGCAAACTGTGCTGCACGGCAGATCCACGCACAGCTGCACGACAGATCCACGCACCGAAGCACCTGCGCCACCCCGTCACGTTCCGGTGAGGTTCGCACCGGCGCAGCCTGGCTCTTCGCGCAGTCGGAGAGGTACGCGACGCCGCGGGGCGGTCCCCCGGCTGAGCCGCGATGGAGTGCCCCCATGCCTGTGTCGAAACATCGCCGCCGCCCGCCCGTACGTCACCCGACGGCCGACCGGGTGCCGTCCGTGTCGGTTGAGATCGTCCCGGTCCCATGACCGCGGTGTCCGGTGGTTCCGTGCTGCCGGGTTCCGGCCCGCCTCGTCCGTCTGCCGAGTGGGAGCGGACGACGCATTCCCTGCGCTTCAGTCCTTCCGTGATTTCTACCCTTGGAGGCACAGTCATGGGCTCGTATGCCCTTCCCGGATCCGTTATCCGCCGGAAGATCCGCGGCCTGCTGTTGGTGCTGGTCGTCGGCGTCCTCGGTGTGGTCACCGCACTGGTCGCGCCGCCGACCGCACACGCCGCCGAGAGCACGCTCGGCGCCGCGGCGGCGCAGAGCGGCCGCTACTTCGGCACCGCCATCGCCTCGGGCAGGCTGGGTGACTCGGCGTACACGACGATCGCGGGCCGTGAGTTCAACTCGGTGACGGCCGAGAACGAGATGAAGATCGACGCCACCGAACCGCAGCGGGGCCAGTTCAACTTCACCGCCGCTGACCGCGTCTACAACTGGGCGGTGCAGAACGGCAAGCAGGTGCGCGGCCACACCCTGGCCTGGCACTCCCAGCAGCCCGGCTGGATGCAGAGCCTCAGCGGCAACACGCTGCGCCAGGCGATGATCGACCACATCAAGGGCGTGATGGCCCACTACAAGGGCAAGATCGCCCAGTGGGACGTCGTGAACGAGGCCTTCGCCGACGGCAGTTCGGGAGCCCGGCGCGACTCCAACCTGCAACGCACCGGCAACGACTGGATCGAGGTCGCCTTCCGCACCGCGCGCGCCGCCGACCCGGCTGCCAAGCTCTGCTACAACGACTACAACGTCGAGAACTGGACCTGGGCCAAAACCCAGGCCATGTACGCCATGGTCCGAGACTTCAAGCAGCGAGGCGTGCCGATCGACTGCGTCGGCTTCCAGTCGCACTTCAACAGCGGCAGCCCCTACAACAGCAACTTCCGCACCACCCTGCAGAACTTCGCCGCCCTCGGCGTCGACGTGGCCATCACCGAACTCGACATCCAGGGTGCCCCGGCCACGACCTACGCCAACGTGACCAACGACTGCCTGGCCGTCCCGCGCTGCCTCGGCATCACCGTCTGGGGTGTGCGCGACACCGACTCCTGGCGACCGGAGCACACGCCGCTGCTGTTCAACGGCAACGGGAGCAAGAAGCCCGCCTACACCGCTGTCCTCAACGCACTCAACGGCGGCTCCTCTACGCCTCCTTCTGATTCCGGACCGATCAAGGGCGTCGGTTCGGGCCGCTGCCTGGACGTGCCCGGCACCAGTACCACCGACGGCACCCAGCTCCACCTGTGGGACTGCCACAACGGCACCAACCAGCAGTGGACGTACACCGCCGCCGGCGAGCTCAGGGCCTACGGCAACAAGTGCCTGGACGCCGGCGGCACCGGCAACGGCACCAAAGTCCAGATCTACGGCTGCTGGGGCGGTGACAACCAGAAATGGCGCCTCAACTCCGACGGATCCATCGTCGGCGTCCAGTCCGGCCTCTGCCTCGACGCCGTCGCAGGCGGCACCGCCAACGGCACCCTGATCCAGCTCTACTCCTGCTCGAACGGCAGCAACCAACGCTGGACCCGCACCTGATGGGAGCTGCCACAAACGAAGGGGTGAATCGATGAAGACCCACGGTGCGGCTTCCCCCGCCCCTCCACGCAGACATCGCTGGTGGTCCCGGATCGCCGCCGTGGTGGCGGCGACCCTCGCGATCGGCATGCTCGCCGCGGTGAATCCGGCGCCCGCCGAGGCGGCGACCGTGGACACCAATGCCTGGTATGTCCTGGTCAATCGCAACAGTGGCAAGGCGCTGGACGTCTCTGGCGCGTCCACCGCCGACGGTGCGCGGGTCAGCCAGTGGACGCGCAACGACGGAGCCCACCAGCAGTGGCAGTTCGTGGACTCCGGCGGCGGCTTCTACCGCCTCAAGGCCCGGCATTCGGGCAAGGTTCTCGACGTGGCCGGCGCCTCGACCGCAGACGGTGCCGCGATCCAGCAGTGGGCCGACCACAACGGGGCCAACCAGCAGTTCCGCCTGGCCGACTCCGATGCGGGCCACGTCCGGCTGATCAACCGCACCAGCGGCAAGGCGGTGGAGGTGCAGGGTGCCTCCGGCGCCGACGGCGGCAACGTCGTCCAGTACTCCGACTGGGGCGGCGCCAACCAGCAATGGCAGATGATCAAGCTGTCGTCCGGTGGCGGCGGCGGATGCGGCAGCGCCCCGACTCTGGCGAGTGGTACGCACACGATTCAGAGCGGCGGCAAGAGCCGCAGCTTCATCCTCAGGGTTCCCGCCAACTACGACAACAGCCACCGCTACCGGCTGATCTTCGCGTTCCACTGGCGGGGCGGAACCGCCGGCGACGTCGCCTCGGGCGGCACAAGCGGGAACGCCTGGTCCTACTACGGCCAACAGGAACAGTCGAACAACGGCGCGATCCTCGTCGCCCCCCAGGGCCTCGGCAACGGCTGGGCCAATTCGGGCGGTGAGGACATCACCTTCGTCGACGACATGATCCGGCGAATCGAGGGCGGCCTCTGTGTCAACCCGGCACAGCGTTTCGCCACGGGATTCAGCTGGGGCGGCGGTATGAGCTACGCACTCGCATGCAGCCGGGCGAACGTCTTCAGGGCCGTCGCGGTCATCTCCGGAGCTCAGATCAGCGGGTGCAGCGGCGGCACCCAGCCCATCGCCTACTTCGGAATCCACGGCATCAGCGACTCCGTCCTCAACATCGGGCAAGGACGGTCCCTGCGCGACAGATTCGTCAGCAACAACGGCTGCACCCCCCAGAGCCCGCGCGAGCCCGCGCCGGGCAGCCGAACGCACATCACCACCACCTACTCGGGCTGCCGTGCCGGATACCCGGTCCAATGGGCCGCGTTCGACGGAGGCCACATACCCGGTCCGGTCGACGGCTCCTCCGGCGAAAGCGGCGTCGCCACCTGGACCAAAGCAGAGATCTGGAGGTTCTTCGCACAGTTCCAGTGACATCCCCGCACCACGGGTGGAGCCAGGATGATCCTGGCTCCACTCCGTCGACGTCCATCCCGCCCGGTTCAGGGCCTCCCAGCCGCCACTGGCCCCACCGTCCTCGGCGCCGTTCGGCCCGCGGTTGGCCCGGGGCGAACTCCCTGGAGTCTGGAAAACGCCAGAGGAAATGCGAAGTCGGTCCTCTCCTGGTCCGCATCTGGGTGCCGGGTGCCGGGTGCCGGGTGCCGGGTGCCGCGCTGGGCGCCGATGCTGGGAGTGTCCCTGTGGCACCATTGGCGCAGGTTGTTCGAAGCGTCTTCTGGCGTCCACAAGGTCCGGGGCAGGGCCGTTTCCACAGGTGGAGGCCTTGTGGTCCAGGCGCGTCGAGACAGTCCGCGCAGGCCGGTCCGGCTGTCGTCCCTCGGCTGAGCGGCGTGACCACGACAGACCCGGGCGGCGTGTCCCGTGCTAGCGTTACGCGTTTGCGGCGTCGCTGTGTCGGTCTCCGTTCGGTGTCTCTGGCTCGTGGCCGCGTCCCTGCCGCGCCTTCCCCGGTACGGTCCCTTCGGAGGAAGGCTCTCTGTGAGCGAATCAGCACGTGCCGATGCCCAGCAGCAGGACGATGTGTCCGAGGCGTCGGGCGCCGCTTCGGCGCCGCCTACGGCGGCGTCCTTCGCGCAGCTGGGGCTGCCGGCCGAGGTTCTGCGGGCGCTCGATGAGCACGGTGTGACTGTGCCCTTCCCCATCCAGGCGGCGGCGCTGCCGAACGCGCTCGCGGGACGGGACGTCCTGGGCCGGGGCCGCACCGGATCCGGCAAGACGCTCGCCTTCGGCCTGGGGATGCTCGCCCGGACGGCCGGGCAGCGCGCGCAGCCGAAAGAGCCGCTGGCGCTCGTTCTGGTGCCTACCAGGGAGCTGGCGCAGCAGGTCGGTGAGGCGCTCACCCCGTACGTCGAGGCGCTGCGGCTGCGGCTCGCGACCGTGGTGGGCGGAGTGTCCATCGGACGGCAGGCCGCCGTGCTGCGGGATGGCGCCGAGATCGTCGTCGCCACGCCCGGTCGGCTGCACGACCTCATCGAGCGCAAGGGCTGCCGACTGGGACGGGTGCGCATCGCGGTCCTGGACGAGGCCGACCAGATGTGTGACATGGGGTTCCTTCCGCAGGTCACCGAGATCCTGGACCAGGTGCGTCCCGACGGGCAGCGGATGCTGTTCTCCGCCACCCTCGACCGCGACGTCGACCAGCTGGTGCAGCGCTACCTGCGCGACCCCGCCGTTCACTCCGTGGACCCCTCGTCCAGCGCGGTCTCCGCGATCGAGCACCACGTCTTCGTCGTGCACGGCCCGGACCGGTACGCCGTGACCACGGAGATCGCCGCTCGGGACGGCCGCGTCCTGCTGTTCCTGGACACCAAGCACGGCGTCGACCAGCTCACGCGGCATCTGCGGGCCAGCGGCGTGGCCGCCGCCGCACTGCACAGCGGGAAGTCCCAGCCGCAGCGCACCCGGAGCCTGAACCAGTTCAAGAACGGGCAGGTCACCGCGCTGGTGGCGACGAACGTCGCCGCACGCGGCCTGCATGTCGACGACCTCGACCTCGTGGTCAACGTCGACCCGGCCACCGACCCGAAGGACTATCTGCACCGCGCGGGCCGCACGGCCCGGGCCGGCCGCTCCGGCACCGTCGTGACACTCGTTTTGTCGGCACAGCGCCGCGAGACGAGCCAGGTCATGGCGGACGCCGATGTCGCCCCCAAGGTCACCAAAGTGCGGTCCGGCGAGGCGGAGCTGAGCCGGATCACCGGCGCCAAGGCCCCCTCCGGAAAGCTGCTTGACGGCGGGCCGGCTGTACCGCGCCCCAAGAACCACAACGCCCCGTTCCGCGGCCTGGGCAGCACCAAGGGCGCCGAGGGCGGTTCCGGCGGCAGGCCGTCCCGCAAGAGCAGTGAGGCCCGCAAGCTCGCGGAGGCCCGCAAAGCGGCCCGGGTGCGGCGCGGCGGCTGAGACCGGCTTCCCGGACCGCCGGGCGGTGTCTTCGTCTACGCTGCTGGACGGATACCCGGGACCGGAGATCGGCCGGGATACACCGGACGGCGCCGCCGGCATCCCGCAACGCGGCCGCGGATGCGCCGTCCACTGACGACTGCCGCGGCCGCCACGCGGGAGCGGCATTCGTCAGAAGCGTCTCCCCACTCCTCATCGAGGATGCGGGGTGCTCTGGCCGACGGCTGACATGGCGAACGTGTCGGCTGTGATGCCATCGCAGCTCTCGATGGTGGCGAAGGCGTACTCGGCGCCGCTGACCGTGAACGTCCCGGTGGAGCCCTGGGCAGTCGAGGGTGAGTGACACGTTGACAAACCACAACCGGAAACTGATGATATAATCAGATGTGTGGAGATATTCAAGTGGCAGGCAGCGTCGGCCGGATCGGCGCCAAAAGTGGCGAGGTGTCCGAGCTGACGACGATCCTGCCGCTCAGGTCGGCACGCTGCACAACATGCGCTTCGTGTTCCTCGACAACGACACCAAGCTGCTGTTCGCGACCGCCTTCGACGGCGAGTGGGACCCCTGCATCGACGACTTCGCCACCAAGATCCCCGACTTCATGGACTACCTGTTCAGCAACGTCGAGGGCTGGCCCGGCATCACCTCGCCCGATGTAAAGGACTTCATCGTCCAGTACCAGGTCCCGGCGCAGGCGTGGTTCGTCGCCCACCCCAGCCTCACGGTCGCGGAGGCCGGCCGGCTCAAGCGGCAGGACGCCGCCGTGCAGCGCTTCCTGGCCGACCTCAACTGAGGCCCCGTATCATGCCCTCCCCGTTCCATCGCCTGCGCCGACCCCCGACTCTGGATCTCGACGACATCCAGGCGACGCTGCTGCGGGCGCGGCCCGAGCCCTACTTCGGCACCCACGCGATCCTGGAGATCACCGAGCCCGCCGCGGGCAGGGACTGCTGCGCAGACTGGCCCCGCGGGTAACCTCGGCGGCCCGCTGGGATGAACCCCGGCCGTCCTGGCCGGCCCTCGCCCTCAGCTACCGGGGACTGGTGGCGCTGGGCGTGCCGGAGGTGTCACTGGGCTCCTTCCCCGCCAACTTCCGCGCGGGGATGGCCGCGCGCGCCGAGCGGCTGCGCGACACCGGCGTGAACGCGCCCAAGAACTGGGAGTTCCCCTTCGGCACGCCGCGCGTGCACGTCGCCGCTGAAGTGGCGCCTACTTCACCCTGCCCGGTAGCCCGCCCCGCAGGGTGCAGAACATCCAGTCCTTCAACACCCTGCTCGGCGGCGAGTACTTCTTCATGCCCAGCCTCTCCGCCATCCGGTGGCTCGGCAGCATCTGACCCTCACCCTCGCGCGGAGGCCTCCATGACTACACCCCGTTCGTATGTCCGTTACCGCTCCGGCCTCGAACAGCACTTCCCTGACGAGGAGGAACTGATCCGCCAGGTGGTCGCGGCCATGGGCAAGGCCAACCAGCAGGTCGCCGACAAACACCGGCACGGCCTGCGCGACGCCCACGCCAAGAGCCATGGCGTCCTCGCCGGCGAACTGCGCGTCCGGTCCGGCCTCCCGGCCCACCTCGCCCAGGGCCTCTTCGCCGAACCGGCCACCTACCCGGTGATCGTCCGTTTCTCCTCCGTCCCCGGAGACCTGCGCTCCGACCAGGTTCCCGTCCAGCGCGGCATGGCCATCAAGGTCATCGGCGCGCCCGGCGCCCGCGCCCTCGACGACGGCAACACCACCCAGGACTTCCTCCTCGTCAATCACCCCACCCTGCCCTTCGGCAACATCGCCGAATACGCCAAAGTCCAGGACCTGCTGGAAAAGCAGCCCAGCCAGAGCGACCAGCAGCTCCAGCTCGCGGGCGCTGCCGCCCGCGTTGCCGCCAAAGCACTCACCCGCGTCGGACGCCCGCTCCCGCCGGCCGTCGAGACCCTGGCCGCCGCCAACCACGCCGCCAAGATCTCCGCAGCGCCCCGCTCGGCGAACGTCAGGGCCCTCACCGGCAGTCAGGTCGACAAGAAGGCCGGCGAGTCGGCACTGCGCGACCTCGTCGCCGACTTCTTCGCCCACGACAGCGCCGAGTACGACATCCGCGCCCAACTGTGCACGGACATCGAACGGATGCCCGTGGAGGACGCCTCGGTCCTGTGGCCGGAGGAACTGTCACCGCACGAGACCGTGGCTGTACTGCGTCTGCCGGCCCAGGACGCCTACAGCGACGCCCGCCGTCGCTACGCCGACGACGTCCTCTCCTTCAGCGACTTCCGCCACCGCTTCAACGGCATCGAGCCGCAGGAGCCGTCCGACATCAAGGAGCTGTACGGCGTCCCGATCGTCGCCCAGCGGAAGGTGAACTACGGCCGGATCGATCCCGAGGTCTCTCGCGAGCTTTTCATTCGCAAC
>NZ_JBEOVF010000071.1:0-42200 GCF_040295365.1 Streptomyces sp. NPDC002838
GATGCCATCGCGACGAAACTCAACAACCGTCCGCGCAAGTGCCTGGGATTTCGCACACCAGCCGAGAGTGTTGCCTTGACCGGTTGAATCTAAGGTGGCCCGCTTGAGGATCTCCACGTCCTCCCGCAGCCGACGGTTCTCCCGCCGCAGCGCGGCCAGTTCCTCGCGCTCGCTGCTGGTCAGGCCGTCCCGCTCGCCCGCGTCGACCTCGGCCTGGCTGACCCACAGCCGCACCGCCGTCTCCGTCAGATCAAAGTCCTTGGCGACCTGGCCCACCGAGCGGTCACCACGTCGGCACAGCTCGACGATCTCGGCCTTGAACTCCGGCGTGAACGAACGGCGAGGCCGAGGCTTCTTCTTCCCCATGCTCTCCATGATGGACATCCTTCCGGGGCAGAACCCCTGATCTCGGATGTCCGTCAAAGCGGATCAAGCCCACTGGCCGACTGGGGCTATCGCCGTGACGCCGCCAAGCTGGCCGCGGTGATCTGCCAGATGCTGCTGCTGAACCGCAGCCCGCTGCTGGAGGATCTGTCCACCGAGTCCCTGGCCGCACTGCGTGTTCACCCGGCGATGAGTGGGCAGTGGGGCAAGGATCTCTACGGCCTCCACCGGGCGGTCGCGGCACTCGGCCACGCGGACCCGCCACCGTCAGGGCATGAGGCCGGACCGGCTGCGATGGAGGGAGTGCCAGCCCCGTGGGCGGCGTCGGTTGAGCATTGGTACGCGACATCGACGCTGACTCCGAAGATCCGCAGAGGCTACCGCAGCGTGCTCGCGAAGATCGGCCGCTGGTTCGCCGCCGAGCACCCCGAGATCACCGAGCCCAGCCAGTGGACCCGCCAGACCTGCGCGTCCTGGGTCGCCGCGGTAGACCGGATGACCGTCGGCGACTTCTCACAGTGGACCCACGGCATGCGCTCGCAGGATCGCCTGGGGAAACCTCTCACGCCGCAGACGAAATCCGGCTACCTCAAGGTGCCCCGCGCGTTCTTCCGCGACCTGCACGAATGGGAGTTGATCCCGCGCAGGTTCGACCCGGCCCATGCCCTGAGAACCCGCGAAGCGTTCGCGCCCTGATGGGGCCGGACCCGCGGGTGATCGCCGATGACATCTGGGCCAAGTTGCTCTGGGCGGGCCTGAACGTCGAGCTCGGCGATCTGCCGACCGCGGACGGCCGCACCTATCCGGTCGAGTTGATCCGGGCCATCACGTTGACCTGGCTGTTTGCCGGTCAACGCAGTGACGAGATCGCCCGGTTCCGGGTGGGGTGCATCCGCTGGCAGCACGACGGCCTGCCCATTCCCGGCGATTCCGGCGAGGTCCTCGCCCGCGACGCCGTCTGCCTGCTGGACGTGCCGACGCACAAGACCGGCACCGCGTTCACCAAGCCGGTCGATCCGCTCTTGGGCCAGGCCATCGAGGCATGGCAGGCCGTCCGGCCTGCCCAGCCGCCGATGCTCGACTCCAAGACCGGCGAGTACGCCGACTTCCTGTTCGCCCACCGCGCCCGCCGGGTCGCCAAGCACTACATCAACACGGCGATCATCCCGATGCTCTGCCGCAAGGCCGGCGTCCCCAGTGCCGATGTCCGCGGCAGCATCACCAGCCACCGGGCCCGGTCCACCATCGCCAGCCAGCTCTACAACGCCAAGGAGCCGATGACCCTCTTCGAGCTGCAGGAATGGCTCGGCCACCGGACGCCCGAAGCGACCGCCCACTACGCAAAGATCACCCCGAACACCCTGGCCAGGGCCTACCAGGACGCCGGCTACTTCGCCCGGAACGTGCGCACCATCGAGGTCCTCGTCGACCGAGACGCGGTCGCCTCCGGCGCCGCCGCCCGCGGCGAACCGTGGCAGTACTACGACCTCGGCCACGGCTGGTGCACCTACACCTTCTTCGAACAGTGCCAGCACCGCATGGCCTGCGCACGCTGCGACTTCTACACCCCGAAGGACTCCAGCAAGGGCCAACTGCAGGAGGCGAAGGACAACCTGCAGAAGATGCTTGCTGCCATTCCGCTCACCGATGACGAGCAAGCCGCCGTCCAAGACGGCCAGCTCGCGCTGGACCGCCTCCTGGGCCGCCTCGCGGACGTCCCGACACCCGCCGGCCCCACTCCCCACGAACTCGGCCACCCTCCCACCGCCACGATGCTGCCCATCGTGGAAGTCCGCCAAGGAAGAGGGGACTGAGCGGGGCCGGAAGGCACTTGATCTACGAGCCTGAGTCTGCCTCCTTGGCCACCTGCTCCAGTCGGCTCCGGTAGTCCTCCCACCAGGCCGAGTCGCCGGGCGCCACGTTGTCGCTCCCGGGCCGCTGTCCTGTGGTCCCGTCGATGAGTTCACGGACGATGTCGGCATGCCCAGCATGCCGCTGAGTCTCGGCGATCATGTGGACAAGAATCCGGCGGAGTGGCAGCTCAGGCCGTGGACCCCACGGCACCTGGCCGACAGCGTCGAGGGGAAGCGACTCGATCGTCACGTCCGAGTGAGCGCACACCCGGCGGTAATCGTCGACGATCTGCTCACGCGTCTCGTCGGCGGTCGCCCACAGGTCAGTGTTCGGCTTGGCAGCCCCCGTGATCCAGAGCGGCGGCGCCTCAACCGGCCGGCCGAAGGTCTCGCCGAAATACGCCGCTTCGGCGCCGGTCAGGTGCTTGACCAGCCCCAGCAGGTTGGTGGCTGTCGGAGTCATGGGTCGGCGGATGTCGTACTCCGACAAGCCTTCCAGCTTCCACAACAGCGCGTCACGGGCATCCTGCAAGTAGAGACGGAGATCCGCCTTCGTGTCTGATTCAGTCATCGAACCAGTGTCCCGTTCGCGTGATCACCGTCCACTGCTTTTCTTCACGGCAAAAGGGCCACAACCTTGAAAAATCTGATTCCACAGAAAGGCGGGGAAGTCCGCGGGCATCGCCCGCCAGGAGATCCCGCCCGCGACCAGGTAGCGGATCGCGTCCAGCAGTTGGCGGTGGCAGTAGCCCTCGGGCCGTCCGCCCCGCCCCTGAAGCCAGGCCGGCACCGGCAACAACGGCCGGATGGCCGCCCACTCCGCGTCCGTCATGTCCGACGGATACCGGCGAACCCGATCGGGATGATCGGCAGCGTTGCCGTACACGTGCGCGAGGCAATCGCACGACACGGCGGGCGAGTTGAAGTGGGCGGGCTCGGGCGCGTACAACAACGACAACAGGGCCTCCGGGAACCGCTCGGAATGGGGTCGCACCCCCGAGCTACCAGGAGGCCCTGCCTTCATGCGCGTACCGCCGGGAGATCACCCCCCCAGGAACTCCGTTCGATCCACACGTTCCAAGATCGGTTGAGATACGGCTTCTGATGTCGATCCAGGACGCTGGTGGGGTTCGTTCCGGCCGAAACCGATGCCTCTGTGATGCCGGTGAGCTTGCAGGTCAGCGTGGTGCTGGGGACCGTCCACAAAAACAGGCCGGCTCTGTCCACCCAGCCGTGTCCGCGAGGTCGGCGGTCACACCCGGCGGAGGTCCTTAATCCGGCGAAGCTTGCCGAGCGAACGCTCCAGGGTCTCGGGGTCGACCACGGCCACCTCGACGGTGACGCCCACCCTGTCCTTGACGCCCTGGGCGATCGTTCGAGCGGCCGTCTCGCGCCGTTCGGGGCTGGCGCCGGGGCGGGCCTCGACCCGGACGATCATATGGTCCATGCGGCCGCGCTCGGTGAGCTGGATCTGGAAATGCGGGGCGACGCCGGGTGTGCTCAGCACGATCTCCTCGATCTGACTGGGGAAGACGTTGACTCCACGCAGGATGATCATGTCGTCGCTGCGGCCGGTGATCTTCTTGATGCGGCGGAAGACGGGCCGGGCGGTGCCGGGCAGCAGCCGGGTCAGGTCGCGGGTGCGGTACCGGATGACCGGAAGGGCTTCCTTGGTGAGGGAGGTGAAGACGAGTTCGCCACTGTCGCCCTCGGGTAGAGCGGCGCCTGTGAGCGGGTCGACCACCTCGGGGTAGAAGTGGTCCTCCCACACGTGCAGACCATCCTTGGTCTCCACGCACTCCTGTGCCACGCCGGGGCCGATCACTTCGGACAGGCCATAGATGTCGACGGCGTGGATGTCCATGCGCTCCTCGATCTCGCGGCGCATCTCCTCGGTCCACGGCTCGGCGCCGAAGATGCCCACCTTCAGGGAGCTGGTGCGCGGGTCGATGCCCTGCTTCGCGAATTCGTCGAGGAGGGTGAGCATGTAGGACGGGGTCACCATGATGATCTCAGGCCGGAAGTCCTGGATGAGCTGCACCTGCCGTGCCGTCATGCCACCGGAGGTCGGGATCACCGTGCATCCGACGCGCTCGGCTCCGTAGTGCGCGCCGAGTCCGCCGGTGAACAGGCCGTAGCCGTAGGAGATGTGCACCTTGTGCCCGGGGCGGCCGCCGGCCGCCCGGATCGAGCGGGCGACGACGTCCGCCCACATGGAGAGATCGTTGTCCGTGTAGCCGACGACCGTGGGGCGGCCGGTGGTGCCGCTGGAGGCGTGGACGCGCCGGATGTCGGTCATCGGGACGGCGAACATGCCGAAGGGGTAGGTGTCCCGTAGGTCGGCCTTCGTGGTGAAGGGGTACCGGGAAAGGTCGTTCAGGCTGCGGCAATCGTCGGGCCTCACCCCGGCCTCGTCGAATTTCCTCCGGTACAGCTCCACGTTCTCGTATGCGTGCCGCAGAGTCGTGCGCAGGCGGTCGAGCTGGAGTTCTTCGAGCTGCTCGCGGCTCAGGCGCTCGCTGTCGTCCAGCAGGTTGTGAGGAAGCGGGTCTCCCCGGCGGGGTGTCGGGGCCGCCATGGCCATCGGCTGGTTACGCATCGCGACTCCTTCGTGTTGGTGCTCGGCGTCCTGGCCGCCTTTGTGTCCTTCGTCGTGGTCCTCTGATGCTGTGGCTGCGTCTGCGGAACTCGGCGATCACGTCGTCGCAGCGCCCGACGGTCACGTCGCAGATGCCGCTGCCGTCCGGGTGCGTTCCTCGGCGCTCCCCACGAGCACGTCGCCCTCGTACGCCCGGTCGACGAAATCGATGCCGCCGCCCGCCGCGACGGTCACAGGCAAGGGTGGTGTTGGCGAGCAGGGACACGTAGCCGCCGCAGGTGGTCTCGTGTCCGTTCGCCATCACCGAGGCCACGGTCATACGTGGTACGGCCGTGGCCTCGCCGTTCCAGCAGTTCGATGCCGGTTCCGGGTCAGGCGTCCGCCGTCTCCGGTTCCGCAGCGGTCAACTCGTCGAAGCCCTCGACGCCTGCGGCGGTGTTCTCGACAGGCCGGCGCGGTGCCGGGTTGAGCAGGAGACGGGTGACGTCGGGGCGGGAGTAGTGCCCGACGGGGTCGGCCGCGGACTTGGCGATGGGGATGGCGGACAGGTCGATGTCGGCGTAGAGGATGCCTTCAGCGTCCTCGGGCAGCGGCTCGGCCAACGGGCGGCCGTCGGGGCCGTAGACGCGGGCGAAGCCGCCGCCGCGCTGCAGCAGCTGCCGCTTGACGGGGTCGTCGCCACAGAACAGGTCGAGACCTGCGTCACCGACCATGGCGCACGGGGCAAGAACGAAGACCTGGCCCTCCACAGCGTAGAGTTGCGAGGCGGCCGTGTTGACCTCGGGACCGAGTGCGTAGGCGGCGCCCTTGTAGACGGAGAAGCTGGGCCAGGCGGCCACGTGTACCTGCTCATGCTTGCTGAACATGGCGTACTTGGTGAGCGGCTGGAGGTGTTCCCAGCAGCACAGGGCACCGACCCGGCCCAGGGCGGTGTCGTGGACGGCCAGGTCGGAGCCGTCACCCTCACCGAAGACGGTGCGTTCCACGTGGGTCGGCTTGAGTTTGCGCCGGGCGCCCACCAGTTCGCCGTCCGCGGAGATCACAGCCTGGCCCATGTAGAGGCTGCCGCCGCCGCGCTCGCTGTAGCCGGCGACCACGGCGATGTCGTTCGCGCGGGCGGCGTCGAGCAGGCGCTGGAAGCGCGGCCCGTCCAAGGTGAGTGAGTTCTCGTGGTAACGGCCGATGAACTGGAAGCCCGCGGCGGGCGAGTCCAGCCACAACCACCAGGGGTAGCCCGGGATGAACGTCTCGCCGAAGGCGATGAGCTGTGCTCCGGCCCGGGAGGCTTCCTCGATCAGGGCGATGCTCTTGTCGATCGTGGCGTCGGCATCGAGCCATACCGGCTCCGCCTGGACCACGGCGGCCTTGAAGGCGCCGGTGTACTCGACCATGGGTTGCTCCTTGATTCAGGCTCGTTCGTGCCGGGCGGCCCGGCACGTCGTCAAACGGCTGCGGTGATGCCGTGGTGAGCGGCGGGGAGGGGAAGGAATCCGGTGCGCGGGTGGCAGTTGACGTACTCGGCGGTGACCGATCCACTGGGTAGCACGGACACCTCGTGCCAGAACGCGACGTCCAGCGGCCCTTCGCCGCCACCGACCATCTGGAAAAAGCTGGCGTAGATCTCAAGATGGGTGCGGTGCGGCCGGCACCAGGTCATGAGGTGGTCCAGCGAGGCGAACCAGGCGATGGTGCAGGCCCGGTCGAGAGGCGCGCCGTCGGCCGACTCCTCGGCGAGGTTGCGGGCCGCGATGCAGCCGGATTCCGCGTGCGTGGCGAGGAAGTCGACACCTCGGTCCTTCACCGGCTTGACGTCGGCCAGGTACTTCTCGCGGTACAGCGCGCTCGCCGACCAGTCCTGGGCGGTGCGGATCAGGGCGACGTTCCCGGGCACCTCCACGGCGACGCGCCGGCCCAGCGTGCCACCGGCGTCCGGGTCGCGCGGTGCGAACACCGGCAGCGCGGGTTCCAGCGTCTCGGTCGCCGAAGCGGCGATACGGTCGCGGGCGGCGCCCCAGTAGTCGTGCACCGGGGTCTCGGGCAGTTCCACCGCAGCGTTCTGGGACAGTCCACCGGTGGCGTAGTCCTCGCGGCGGTGGGTGTGCAGGGTCTCGCTTCGCTCGAGCGGAATGACGGACACCTCGCGCCAGTGGCCCACGGGCCCCTCATCGGGCAGGGACTCCCAGGCGGAGCGGACGGGCGGCGACTCCTCCCACCGGCGGTGGGCCTCGAGGTCGTACCAGTACGCCAGCCAGAGCGCGTTGTGCGCTCCGGCGGCATCGGTGAACGACCCCCGGTCCAGCACGTCCGGGCCGTCCGGGCCGGCGAACAAGCCCGCGAGCGTGCCCGCACCCTTCGCGGCCTCGCCCGCCGACGCCGCCTGACAGCCGTACTGAGCGAATACGAACGTCTCCGTGCCCCGGGGGAACCGGGCACTGTACGCGGTGAAGCGGGGCGTATGCCCGGGCGTTGCGTTTCTGGCCATGTCACCTCCTGTGGAGTCTGTGCCGTGGAGGCTACGGTCGGCGCAGGGGGCGGTCTTGACCGCAGGCGTCCAGGTACTTGCCCAGAGACGACGAACCGGGTGACCCTGTGCTTCACAGATCTGCCGAGTGAGCCGGACGCCGTGACGCCTGTCCGAAACGCACCTGGGACATCCGGTGGACTCCGGCTTGACTACGCTGTTCGCGCGGCGGGTGAGAAGGGAGGCGCATCGTGGCCTTCGTCCTTTCCACGGATTCCGTACCGCCCAATGACAGGCTGTCCTACTGGCATGACGCCGTGTGGCGGACCTTCGTGCCGCTCGACGTCACCACGCCCAGGGACACGCTCTTCTCCGGAAGCGTCGCCACTGAGCAGCTCGGACAGCTGCGGATCTCCACCGTGGACGCCGACCGGGAGCTGGTCCGGCGCACCAGGAGCCTGATCGCCGAGTCGTCGGACGAGTACATGCTGCTCGGCCTGCAGACCCGCGGCAGGGGTGTGGTCGTCCAGAACGAGCGGACCGCAGTGCTGGGCCCTGGTGAGCTCGCCCTGTACGACACGACCCGCCCGTACACGCTCGACTTCCCCGATCGCTTCGAGACAGTGGTCTTCCAGATGCCGCGGCGGACGCTGGGGGTACCCGAATCCGACCTCCAACGCATCACCGGGGTGACGATCGGCCCGGATCAGGGCCTGGCCGGCATGGTGGTGCCCCTGCTGTACAAAGTGGCGGCCGAGGTGGATACATACCACCCTGAAATCGGCGAACTGCTTGCACGGAACATAACGGACCTGATCACCACCCTCATCACCGAACGCCTCTGCCAAGGCACCGCCTCGTTGGACGCCGCGAGGCAGACCCTGCTGTTGCGGATCCGGGCATTCATCGACGCCCGCCTGGCCGACCCGGCGCTGTCGGCGGAGGCGGTCGCCGCCGCCCACCACATTTCCGTACGCCACCTGCAGCGTCTCTTCCAAGCGGAGGGGACGACGGTGAGCGAGTGGATTCGCCGGCGCCGTCTTGAGGCGTGCCGCCGCGAACTCGGCCGTCCACGCCGGACCAGACCGGCCGTGGCCGCCGTGGCCCAACGGTGGGGCTTCGTCAGCCCCGCCCATTTCAGCCGGGCGTTCCGTGCCTGCTACGGCATGTCCCCGCGCGAATGGCAGAACCTGGCGGACGAGACCGGCGGTGGGTATCCAGGCCCGTGACCGCCGCGGCTGCACCAGTGACCTCTGAGGGCCGGTTCTCTGAGGGTGGCTGCTCGGTCGTAAGCCGCTCAGCGTCAGCCCGCTGGGAAGGGCTCCGCTCAGCAGGCCGCTGCTGACGGGCGGGTGGTCGGGGTCGACCCGGTCTTCTGGCTGACCAGCAGGTGGGGTTGGCTGAGGCGGGCCACCGCTGGTGACGCTAGGCGGTCCAGTCGTCGGCGAGTTGGTGGGTGAGTTCCTCCAGGCAGAGGGGGTCCGCAGCAGGCCGCCTCGTACTTCGAGGGTGCCGCGGGCAGGTCGAGGCCCGTGGCGTACAGGGTTCGGATCTCGTGTCCAGGCAATGTGTGGATGGCGGCGAAAGCAACGACGAGGCGGCCTAGCGGCGTCGCCGCCTGTGCGAGCACCCCCATCAGAAGGTCGGAGGGGATGGCTTCGGATGCCCTTGAGATCGCTTCGGATGCCCTTGAGATCGCCGACCGGACGGTTCCGGATGGGGTTGCGGAAGATCACTCGTTCGCGTTTGAGTGCACGGAACAGGCTGCGCAGGGCTGTTGCCAGCCCTCGGCGGTCATAGCCGGGCACACCGTCCAGGGTGTTCTCGACGTGGTCCTTCGTGATCGCCCTCAGTGAGTTCACGCCGGCCGTCGTGGTCCAGAGGCGGTGAGGGTGGGCTGGAGCGTGCTGAGGTAGCGGCGGATGCCGTCGTACCCGTGCGGTCCGCCTTCACGGCGGCCCTGCTCGCGCATGACCTTGCCCCAGGTTCCCCCTCGCTCGCGACCGGCTCCGGCGGAGCGGTGAGCGTCGACTCGATCCACGCCGGATCCGCATCCCGATGCAGGTCGGGGTCCTCCACCAGCAGGCCGCGGGTGCGCAGGAACCGGCAGACGGGCTGGGCAGCGAGGTTCACGTCAATCCTGGCCAAGTCGTGCACGTTCGAAAAGCGAGTGAAGCACAAGCTGCGCCATCGTCTCGCCGTCCGGCAGGCGATCCGCCCACTCCCCACTCCACCTGAGCAGGAAGGACCGCCAGTCGAATGCGGGTAGCCGGCCTTGTCGAGGCGCCGCCCCAGCGCCATCGGACCGCAGAACCCTCTCTGCCGGGCGGGTCCGGATGAAGCGAACCGCGGTCACATGGTCAGGCAGCGTTCTACCCGCGGCTTTCGCCTGGAGCGCGGGGATCAGGCTTTCGAGGATCAACGTGGTCTTGCCCGATCCGGACACGCCGGTCACGGCGGTCAGGCGGCCCCGGGGGATGTCGACGTCCAGGGCGTGCACGGTGTGCAGGGGCCGGGTGGAGAGGTGGATGCGCCCTTGGTCGAACACCTTGTCGCGGCCGGCCCGGTGGCGGACGAGGACGGGTTCGCGGCCGGTGAGGAATCCACCGATCAGGGAGTCGGGGTCCTTGCCGAGTGTGGTGACGTCGCCGGTGGCCAGGACGGTGCCGCCGTCGGTGCCGGAGCCGGGACCGATCTCGATGAGCCAGTCGGCTTCGCGCAGGACTTGGACGTCGTGGTCGACGAGGACCACGGAGTTGCCGTCGCGGAGCAGGTCGCGCATGACACCGAGCAGGCCGTCCACGTTCGAGGGGTGCAGGCCGATGGAGGGTTCGTCGAGGACGTAGAGCACGCCGGTGGTCTGGTTGCGTACGGCGCGGGCCAGTTGGACGCGTTGCCGCTCGCCGGTCGACAGGGTGGAGCTCGCCCGGTCCAGGGCGAGGTAGCCGAGGCCGAGTTCGACCAGGCGGCGGGCGGTCTCCAGCAGGGTGGCGACGATGTTGTGTGCCATCGGGCGCATCTCGGACGGCAGGGCGTCCGCGAGGGTGGGGGGCCAGGCGATGAGTTCGTCGAGCGTCTTCGCAGTGGCTTCGGCGAGGTTGATGCCGTCGACGAGGGTGGCGCGGGCCTGCTCGCTGAGCCGGGTGCCGTGGCAGGACGGACACACCTGGGCGCTGATGAACCTGTTCACCCGGTTCAGCCCGCGTTCGGTGGTGGCGTTGTTCAGGGCCTCCTCGACGGCCCGGCGGGCGTTGCGGTAGGTGAAGTCGAGCTCGAAGAGCTTGCCGTTCTTGGACCGGACGCTGATGTGCCGCTGCTCCGCGGGGCCGCGCAGGACGATTTCCCGCTCGCGAGCGGTCAGTTCCGCGTACGGCACGTCGGTGCGCACCCCGAACTCGGCGACGACCTGCGGCATCACCGTCAGCCCGAACATCGACCACGGTGCCACCACCCCTTCGGCGATGGTGCGTTGCGGATCGGGGACGAGAGCCGCTTCGTCGACTTCCCGGACGATGCCGGTACCGGTGCACTGCGGGCACGCTCCGTCCGAGTTGAAGGCCAGCGACTCCGCGCCCGGCGGATAGAACGTCACCTCGCACACAGGGCAGGTCAGGTCCAGTCCCGCGGCCACGTCGATCGTCGGGTCCTGTCGGTGGCCATTGGGGCACAGGTGTGATCCCAGCCGGGAGAACAGCAGACGCAGCACGTTGAGCAGCTCGGTCGACGTACCGAAAGTGCTGCGCGCCCCGGGCACTCCGGGACGCTGCCGCAAGGCGAGGGCCGCGGGCACGTGCTCGACGCCGTCCACCGCCGCACGCGGTGCCTGCGCCATGCGCCGGCGGGTGTACGTGGACAGCGCCTCGATGTAGCGCCGTGAGCCCTCCGCGTACAGCACCCCCATCGCCAGCGACGACTTCCCGGAGCCGGACACCCCTGCCACTGCAACGAGTTGACGCAGCGGCACCGTCACGTCGACGTTCTTCAGGTTGTGGACCTTCGCCCCGTGCACCTGGATGGACAGCGGCGGATCCGCCGGGTCCGCACCTCGTGCGCCCGGGACCCCGCCCGTCACCTCGTCGTGCGCCATCGCGCTTCTCCCTCCTGAGCGTATCGCCCGACATCAGGCAGGCCGAGTCACAACTTGCCCCGATTTACCATATTTCCGGCTGACCACCGAGGCGGATGCCATGACGCGCGATCTGTTCGCTCTGATGCCTCGGTGATGCGTCAGTCCTCTATGCGGCCTCAGCCGCCGCCTGCTTCTTTGAAGCGCGCAGGCTGGTGACGGTGGTGACCGTCAGGACGAGCACGATGAAGCCGAGCGAGAAGGGGATACTGATCTCGGGCACGTGGACGCCCGACTCGTGCAGGGCGTGCAGCACCAGCTTCACCCCGATGAAGCCGAGGATGATCGACAGGCCGTAGGAGAGGTGGACCAGCTTCTTCAGCAGGCCGCCGATGAGGAAGTACAGCTGGCGCAGGCCCATGAGGGCGAAGGCGTTCGCGGTGAACACGATGTACGGGTCCTGCGTCAGGCCATAGATCGCGGGGATGGAGTCGAGGGCGAACAGCACGTCGGTGGAGCCGATGGCGAGCATCACGACCAGCATCGGGGTCATGATCCGCTTGCCGTTCTCGGTGATGAACAGCTTGGTGCCGTGGTAGCGGTCGGCGACGCCGAAGCGCTGCTCCGCCATCTTCAGCAGCTTGTTCTCCTGGTACTCCTCCTCGTGGTCCTCCTTGCGCGCATCCTGGACCAGCTTCCACGCGGTCCAGATCAGGAAGGCGCCGAAGACGTAGAACACCCACGAGAAGGCGGAAATGATCGCCGCGCCGGCCGCGATGAACACGGCCCGCAGCACGAGCGCCACCAGCACGCCGACCATCAGCACCCGCTGCTGGTACTGCGACGGCACCGCGAACTTGGCCATGATCAGGACGAACACGAAGAGGTTGTCGACGCTCAGCGACTTCTCGGTGATGTAACCGGCGAAGAACTCACCCGTGGGCCCGCTCCCAGCGAAGTACCACAGCCCCAGCCCGAACAGCACGGCCAGGACGATCCACACCACCGTCCATGTCCCGGCTTCCTTGACGGACACGTCGTGGGGCTTGCGGCCGACGAAGAAGTCGACGGCGACGAGCAGGCACAGGGCTGCCACGGTCAGCAGCCAGACGGCAAGGGAGACGTTCACTGGTACTCCGGGTACAGGTGGGGAGATGGGACATCGTTTTCCATGTCGCTGCTATCCGCGTTGGCCCGGAGCTGGGGGACGGCGGGCGCAGTCGAAGGCCGGAGGCGCTTGCGTCGATCAGCGCTCCGGCGAGAAGCAGCGGGGCGCGACGATCAAGGCGAACGCTTGGAACACCCGGCGGCTTCGACGGCACGCGTCGGCACGGGCTGCCCGACGGTGCGAGAATCCGCGCAGTTCGGCATCGTGGCTCCATCCTCGTGACGCATGGAGAATGGTGGCGAAGGCCGGTCAGGCACCTCAACGTAACTAATGAACGAACGTGGCGCACGTCATAACAAAACATCAGTCCGCCTCTACTGGAGAGCGCCGAGCCGCTGTTGGCGGCGCTATGCGCATGGTTCTTCCTGAGCGGCCGGGGAGCCGGTGACGGTCAGTCCGTAGGTCCGCAGGGCGGTTCCGGCGAAGACCTCGTGGCGTTCGGCAGGATGGAGTGCTGACGTCAGCTCCTGTGCGACGGCGGCGACTTCGGCGTAGGTGGCGGCCAGCCGACAGACGGGCCAGTCGGAGCCGAACATCAGCCGCCGCGGTCCGAAGGCGTCCAGCACTGTGTCCGCGTACGGCCTGAGGTCCTCGACGCTCCACTGGCCCCAGTCGGCCTCGGTCACCATGCCGGAGAGCTTGCAGACGGTGTTGGGCAGCGAGGCCAACAGGCGCACCGCGTCCGCCCACGGCCGCAGCCCGCCCGAGGCGACGGGGGGCTTGCCCATGTGATCGAGTACGAAGGTGAGGCCGGGAAGCAGTCGGGCGGCCTCCTGGGCGGCCGCGAGCTGGTGGGGCCTGACGACGAGGTCGTAGACGAGCCCTGCCTCGGCCACTGCGGCGAGCCCACGCAGCACGTCCGGCCGCACCAACCAGCGCGGATCGGTTTCGCCCTGCACCTGGTGGCGGATGCCCACCAGGTGCTCGCCACCGGGCCCCGCCCGCAGTGCCGCGAGGGCGCGGGCGACATCCGGGGAGGTCAGGTCGGTCCAGCCCACGACGCCGGCCACCAGGTCGCTGTCGTGGGCCAGGGCCAGGAACTCGGGCGTTTCCTCCGGGACATCGATCGTCTGGACCAGGACCGTCGCGGCGACGCCGGCTGTCCGGGCCTCCGGCTCCAGGTCGGCGAGTGTGAAGTCACGGCGCAGCGGGGCGAGTTCCCGTCCGGTGATCCAGTCCTGGTCGCGGACGGAGAGGTCCCACACGTGGTGGTGTGCGTCGACGACGCCCTCACCGGTGTTCGCCTCCATGGTGGTCACCCCCACGACTCCTCCTTCGGTCGATCGGCTTCTTCGGGTCGTGGGGCGTCAGGGACGGGGACGCGCCGGGGCAGCAGCCCCTCGGCGCGCAGTCCGTCCCAGACCGCGGCCGGTACCGTTCCCCCCAGCTGATCCACCGTGTCGCGGACCTCCTCGGCGGAACGCGCGCCGGACAGTACGCTCGCGACCGCCGGATGGCCGAACGGGAAGCGCAGAGCGGCTGCGCGCAGCGGTACGCCGTGGCATTCGGTGACCGCTTTCATGCGCAGGGCCCGGTCGAGCACATCTGGTGGGGTGGGCGCGTAGTCGTACATGGCCCCGAGCCTCGGGTCGGTGAGCAGACCCGAGTTGAACACCCCGCCGACGATGACGCTCCTGCCGCGGGCGGCGGCCTCCGGGAGTACCTCCGCCAGCCCCTCCTGCTCCAGCAGGGTGTAGCGGCCGGCGAGCAGCACCACGTCGATGTCGGTCTCGCGCAGGAAACGGGCGGGGAGCGCGCACTGGTTCACTCCGATACCGATCGCCTTGACGACGCCTTCGCCGCGCAGCCGTTCCAGCGCCGGGTATGCCTCGGTGAGGGCCTGCTCGGCGTGGTGGTCCGGGTCGTGCAGCAAGGCGATGTCCACACGGTCCAGGCCGAGACGGTCCAGGCTCGCTTCCAGGGAGCGCAGGACTCCGTCGGAGCCGAAGTCCCAGACTCGCCGGTGGGTGTCGGGCACGGCGAAGCCGTGGGCGAGATCGTCGTCGCCGCCACCCTCCGGGTTGGGTTCGAGCAGTCGTCCGACCTTGGTGGAGACGGTGTATGTGTCGCGGTCGCGTCCGCGCAGCGCGGCACCCAGGCGTCGCTCGGACAGCCCGAGTCCGTAGTGCGGGGCGGTGTCGAAGGTGCGTACGCCCGCGTCCCAGGCCGCCTCCACCGCGGCGGACGCGGCCTCGTCGGTGACCGGGCGGAAGAGGTTGCCGATGCCGGCGGCCCCGAACGACAGATCGGTGACCTTGACACCGGTGCTCCCCAGTGTCGTCGCTCTCATGTGCCGACCGCCGGGCGCAGCCGGAGTCCCTGCATGCCACCGTCGACGGCGAGGGCGATGCCGGTGACGGAGGCCGCGGCAGGGCTCGCCAGGTAGACCACGGCCGCTGCCACCTCGTCCGCGGTGACCAGGCGGCCCAGGGGCTGGCGTGCGTCGAGGGCGGCGCGTTCCGCCTCCGGGTCGTCTGCGGCGTCCAGGAGCCGGGTCACCCAGGGTGTGTCGGCGGTGCCTGGGTTGACGCAGTTGACGCGGATGCCCTCACGGACATGGTCCGCGGCCATCGCCAGGGTCAGCGACAGCACCGCACCCTTGCTGGCGGAGTACAGGGCGCGCTGCGGGAGGCCCGCGGTGGCCGCGATGGAGCAGGTGTTGACGACCGCCGCGTGCGACGAGCGCCGCAGATGCGGCAGGGCGGCCCGGGTGGTGCGCACCGTCCCCAGGACGTTGACATCGAGGACGCGGTGCCACTCTTCGTCCGGGTTGTCCTCGACGGTACCGACGGCGCCGATGCCCGCGTTGTTGACCAGGATGTCCAGGCCGCCGAGCTGCCCGGCGGCGGTCTCCACAGCAGCGCGTACCTGGGCGTCGTCGCCGAGGTCGGCCTTGATGGCGATCAGCGGCTCGGGGGCGCCGGAGGGGTCAAGGTCGAGGACGGTCACCGTGGCGCCGTGCTCGGCCAGCATCCGGGATGTGGCCAGTCCGATGCCGGACGCGCCGCCGGTGACGACGGCCTTCAGCCCTGACAGGCCGCTCACGCTGCTCAAAGGGGTGCCTTTCACGCTTGGGCGAAGGTCTGGCGCTGGGCGCCGAGGCCGTCGACGGCGAGCTCGACGGTGTCGCCGGGGCGCAGGTAGGGGGCGCCGGGAAGGCCGAGGGCCACGCCCGCAGGAGTACCGGTGTTGATCACGTCGCCCGGCTCAAGGACCATGTACTGACTCAGGTACGACACGATGTGGCCGACCGGGAAGATCATGTCGCTGGTGTGGCCGTCCTGCCGCTTCACGCCGTTGACACTCAGGTGCAGCGCGAGGTCCTGCGGATCGCCGGCCTCGTCGGCGGTCACCAGCCACGGGCCGAGCGGGTTGAAGGTCTCGCAGGACTTGCCCAGGTCCCACTGCGGGGAGTACTCCAGCTGGAACTCGCGCTCCGAGACGTCATGGCTGATCGCATAGCCGGCGATCACGGCCCGCGCGGCCTCGGGTCCGTCGAGGTAGCGGGCCCGCCGTCCGATGACGACCGCCAGCTCGACCTCCCAGTCGGTCTTGACCGAGCCTCGGGGGATCAGCACCTCGTCGTGCGGGCCGACGACCGTGCCCGGGTCCTTCATGAAGACCACCGGGCGGGGTGGGATCGCGGCGCCGGTCTCGGCGGCGTGGTCGCGGTAGTTCAGACCGACGCAGACGATCTTGCCGGGACGGGCTACGGGTGCTCCGATCCGCAGACCATCCGGGTCCAGTTCGGGCAGACTGCCCGCCGCGACGGCCGCCCGGGCCCGGTCGACACCTTCAGAGGCGAGGAAGGCGCCGTCGATGTCGGAGGTGATGGAGGACAGATCAAGCAGCCGGCCCTCCCCCGTGCGAACGGCGGGCCGCTCATTGCCGGGCGCGCCGACTCGTAGAAGCTTCACTGGGCCTTCCTTGCCATGGATGATTGTCAGGTGGCTCGGGCGAGGGGCGGGGGAACGACCGTCAGGGTGTGCCGGACTCACTCAGATGCCAGATCTCGGTCAGGTCCGACCAGCTGCCCCCGGCGCCGGTATCGGCCCAGGGCTCCTGGCAGGGGCCGGTGAGCTTCCACCAGGCCTGGGTGGCCGCGTCGGCGCCGATCGCCGCCATGTCTGCCTCGAAGTCGTCGCCGTGGTACTCGAAGTAGCCGAACAGCGTGTCCTCGCGCAGAAAGATGCTGTAGTTGCGGATGTTCGCGGCCCGCAGCGCGGCTTCGACGCCCGGCCAGACGGCGGAGTGCAGGCGCAGATACGCGTGACGGTGCTCAGGCCGCAGGCGGATCGTCTGGGCAACCCGTTTCATCGGGGTCCTTCCATGGGCCTGCCTGGTGACGCACTGGCGTGGCCGTCCGCACCGCGTGGGGCCTGGCACGACGCCGGTATCAGGGAATGCCGGTTCAATACGGCGGCGCCGAGGTTGCGGCTGCCGCATCACTCCTTTGTCGCGCCGGCGAGCATGCCGGACACGAGAGCGCGTTGGGAGAAGAGGAACACGATCAGAACAGGGACGATGGTCACCAGGGTGGCCAGAGCCAGTTCGGGCCGCATGATCTGGTTGCCCGCGCCGCCGGCGGTGTTGAACAGGGGCGAGGCGGCGAGCAGGTTGTTCAGCCCCACCTGCGCCGGATACTGGGAGCTGTCGGGCAGCATCACGAACGGCAGGAAGAAGTTGTTCCAGTTGCCGACGAAGTTGAAGAAACCGACCAGGGCGATCACGGGCTTGGCCAGCGGCATGGCGATGAGACGGAAGACCTGCCACTCCGAGCAGCCGTCGATGCGCGCCGCGGCCAGCAGGTCGGAGGGGATGTTGGAGGAGAAGTAGATGTAGGTGAGGTAGACCCCGAACGGGAAGAAGGAGAAGGGCAGGATGACCGACCAGATCGTGCCGTCCAGGTGCACGGCGTTCATCCCCAGGTACAAGGGCAGCACCATCGCGGCCGTCGGCATGAGCATCACGAGCATGGTGACGGTCAGCAGCATCCGCCGCCCGATGAACTGGGTGAGAGCCAGCGCGTATCCGGCGGGGATCGACGTCACCAGGGTCAGGGCCAGCGCGCCGAACGTGTAGAGGGCCGAGTTCAGCAGCCAGGTGAGGATGACGCCGTCCTGGAACGCGTAGAGGTGGTGCCAGGTGTCGGCGACCGCGCCGAGAGAGCCGAAGGAGAACGGGTTGTCCCGCACGATCTGGCTGTCGGTCTTGGTCGGGGCCAGCAGGAGCCACACCACCGGCACACAGAAGAACAGCACGGACAGGCCCATGACGATGAGCCAGGCCAGCCGGGCGGCCAGTGACCTTGGGCGGCGCTTTTGGCGCATGGGCTTCCTCGGGCTGGTGTGGGCGCCGGCGGTACGGGGCGGCGGGGTTCGGCGGGCTGTGGTCGTGGGGGCCGTGGTCATCCTTCGTCCCTGTCGAACAGGCCGGTACGGAAGACGACGAGCGCCGCGCAGGCGAGCCCCAGGATGAGGAGATCGACGGAGAGCGCCGCCGCGCCGTTGAAGTCGCCTGCCTGGAAGGCGTACTGGTAGGAGAGCTGGTTCGGTGACCAGCTGTCGGGAATCATGCCCCAGCTGGCGAGGGAGACCAGTTGTGGCTCGACGAAGAGCTGGGTGCCGGCCGCGAAGGCCAGGATCAGCATGTACGCGATCCACTTGGTGATCATCGGGATCTGGATGCGCAGGGCGATCTGGAGCGTACTGGCGCCATCGATGCGGGCCGCCTCCAGGATCTCGTCGGGGATGCTGTTGAGCGCGCCGTACATGACCACGATCCAGCCGCCGGCCCCCGTCCAGAAGGCGATGACGGTGAAGAGCACCGGCAGGTGACCGGGGGCGTTGACCTGGGCCAGGGTGTTCCAGCCGAAGCCCTTCAGCAGCCAGCCGACCGGACTGGCCGCCGGGTCGAGGAGGATCAGGAAGAGCACTACGCTCGCCACCCCGGCGAGGGCACCCGGCAGGTAGAACAGGAACCGCAGGCTGGTGGAGGCCCTGCGCATGCGGCCGTGCAGCATCAGGGAGAGCAGCACCACCAGAATCATCAGGCTGGCCAGCCACACCACCAGGTACAGACCGATGTGGAGGAAGGCCGGACCGAAGCGGTAGTCGGTGAACGTCCGGGTGAAGTTGCCGATCCCAACGAGCTGGTTGCGGGAGTTGGACAGCGACAGCCACACCGCGTAACCGGTGGGCAGGACGCCGAAGGCGAGCAGGAGGAGGACATAGCCGGAGACGAAGACGTAACCGGCGCGTCCGACCGGGTTGCGGGCGGAGCGGCCGCCGCGGCGACCGCTCCGCTCCCTTGCGAGGTGGGTGGTCATCGGTCCGCTTCGCTAGTTGACGGTGTATCCGAGGGACTTGGCCTTGTCGGTGATGGCCGTCTCCCAGGTGTCCAAGGTGTCGGTGAGGGTCTTTCCGGAGTTCAGGGCCGGGATCACGGTGGAGGAGTAGATCGCTTCCTGGCTGTACTGGGTGGCGGACCAGCCGGGCCAGATCAGTTCCGCCGCCTCCTGGAAGACCGGGCTGACGTCCTCGGCGAAGTAGCCGGTCCTCTGCTGGCCGGCGAGCCAGGCGACGGCTGCCTCCTTGTACGCGGGATACGTGCCTGCGGTGGCCTGGTAGGCGTTGGAGGTCGCCATCCAGGTCACCAGGTCGGAAGCCGCCTTGAGGTTCTTGCTGTGGGAGGAGACGAACCACAGTCCGCCGCCGACGTTGCCGGTGTAGTTCTTGGCGTCGCCCTCGAACTTCAGCGGTGAGGCGGCGGCGATCTGCCCCTTGGGGATCTTGAAGGTGGAGTTGAAGAGCACCTGGCCGTACCAGGAAGGACCGGGGAGCATGAGGACCTTGCTCGCCTTGCTCTTGATGAAGCCGGCGCTGAAGACGGTGTCCTTGGAGACCGAGCCCTTGGCTATCAGGCTGTCGAGCAGCTTGGCCATCCGGGTGCACTTGGAATCCTGCAGGTCGACCTTGACCTTCTTGGCGCCGGTCGCCGTGCTGGCAGGGCACTGGCTCGCCCAGAAGTACACCTCGGGGCTCCAGGCGTCCCCGGCGGTTCCGACCAGGTAGCCGGGGTGCTCCTTGGCGACCTTCTCGCCGAGTGCCTGGTACTCCTCCCAGGTGGTCGGGACGGAGTACCCGAACTTGTCCATGAGCTTCTTGTTGTACCAGAGCACGTTCTGCGCCAGGTCGTTGCGCAGGCAGTAGGTGTCCCCGTTGACGGTGCAGGGGTCGAGCGCGCCGTCGGCGAAACCCTTGAGCGTGGACTGGGAGACCACGCCCTGGTTGACGGGCGCGGCATAGGGGGTCTTGCCCTGGGATGCCCAGCTGGCGTCGTTGACGTTGGCACTGAAGGCGACGTCGGGCCAGCCGCTGCCGGTGCGGTCGAACAGCTGCACCTTGGTCTGCAGGTCAGTGGCTCCGTTGGCGTTGCCGCTGTACGTGACGATCTTCATCTTCACGTCCGGGTGCGCCTTCTGGTACGCCTGCACGCCGGGCACACGGGCGGCGTCCGCCCAGACCGTGATCTCGCTGCCTTCCTTCTGCGCGACAGGTTTGAAGACGTCGTGGGAGGAAGCCGTCGTCGGTGTGGGGTCCGCGCTGCCGCAGGCAGCGAGCGCGAGCAGGGAGACGGCGCTCAGGGCGGCGGCGGCCGTGTGTCTGAGCTGGCGGCGGGAGGAAACCGGAACGTCGTCGTTCATGACTGACCTCAGATCTTGGGAAAGGGCGCACAGCGGTGAGAGACGCCGCGTTCGGGGTCTTCGGGACAGGCAGTCGGGCCTGGGGCTCCGGTCATCAGGCCCGGGGCGGGGTGACGGTCTCCTTGTCGATAAATGCCTGAAGAGCGGGAGGGTAGTCCAAGCCCGCCGGAAGGGCGACGCCCGGACCGGTGGGGGCATGAACGAGGCCGTGGGCGTCGATGCCGCTCTCACGGCTGATGGGATTGCCCATGACCAGCGACTCGTAGTAGGTGGTGTTCGAGATGGCCATGCACAGGTGCCGGTTGGGGATCTCCGGCCCGTGCACCTCGGCGCGCAGCCGGTAGGCGTCGGCGAGGTGGGCGGTGCGCATCGCGCCGGTGAAGCCGCCGCGCAGTTGGGTGGAGGCGCGGACTCCGAAGGTGGCGGCGCCGGCCTGGATGAAATCGGCCGAGTTCATGTGCGCCCCGTCGGAGGTCTCGGCCACGAGGAGGGGAACGGCCACCGCGCCGGCGAGGCGCTTGTACGCGGTGACACTGAACTCCCTCATCGGCTCCTCGTACCAGAGGTAGCCGGCGTCCGAGAGAGCACGCCCGAGATGGATCGCGTCGGGGAGGTCGAAGCCCGCCGACCCGTCGAACATCAGCGGGATGTCGTCCCCCACATGCTCGCGCAACGCCACCGACAGGCGGGCGTCGCGGCGGGCGTCACCCCAGGCGTGGAGCTTGATGGCCGGGTAGCCGAGCTCCAGGGCCTGGTCGGCGATGTCCAGGTACTCCTCGACCGAGGAGTAGGTGACGGTGGAGGCGTAGGCGGGTATCGAGGTGCGGTAACCGCCGAGCATCTGCCAGGTGGGCCGGTCGGCGAGTCGTCCGGCCAGGTCCCACAGCGCGGTGTCGACCAGACCCAGCAGGTAGAGCGGTAGCTCCTCCGTGCGGTCCAGCTCCCACATGCGGTGCCAGAGCCATTCCCGCTGCAGGGGATCCTGCCCCACCAGCTCCTTGCGCAGTACGCGGTTCAGCAGGTCGGCCAGGATGACACCGCTGCCACGCCGGGGGGACATCGCCACCCCCTCGACCCCTTCGTCCGTGCGGATGCGCAGCACCGCGGCCTCGCCCTCGGACGGGCTGCCCAGGAGTCCGTCCCGCCAGACGAAGGGCGGACTGGCTCCCGGCACCCGGACGGGATGGCACTCGACTTCGGCAATGCGCACGGCTTGCACCCCTTGTAGCGGGAAGTACTGCTGCGAAATTTTCGTGTAACGTAAGTCGTCATACGAATGCTGTCAAGAAGTCCCACGCAGTAGACTCACCGCCATCCGCATCAGCAAGGGGGACCCCATGGCCAAGGACAGCACCGGCACGACAGGAGAGGCTCCCGTTCTCAAGCCCTGGCCCAAGCGTCCGGCCCGACTGGCGCAGGCCGTCATGGAGAGCCTCACCGACACGATCGTGTCGGGCGCCATTCCTCCAGGATCGACCCTCCCGGTCGAACCCGAGCTCTGCGAGACGTTCGGCGTCAGCCGCATCACCGTCCGCGAGGCGGTCAAGTCCCTGGAGGCCAAGGGGCTGGTCCTGGCCCGGCAGGGCTACGGCACCACCGTCACCTCGCCCGAGGAATGGAACCTCCTCGATCCCGTCGTGCTCGCCGCGACCGTCCAGCATGACGACCAGCTCGTCGTTCTCGACCAACTGGTCGACATCCGGTCGACGCTGGAAGCCCAGATGACGGCCCAGGCCGCGGAGCTGGCCACCGACGACGATCTGCGAGCCGTCGAGCGGCTGCTCGCCCGGCTCGACGAGGAGACCACCGTCCCGGCACGCTTCATCGAGACCGATGTGGCCTTCCACGACCGGATCATGCAGGCATCCCACAACAGGCTCGGCCGTTCCATCATCCGGATCCTCCACGCCCAGGCGCGCACGACGTTCCTGTACAACGGCACTCCGGACGCGACCGCCTGCGAGCGGGCCAACGAGGAGCACCGCGCGGTCGCCGAGCGGCTGCTGGCCCGCGACTCCGACGGGGCGGCGCAGGCCATGGCGGCACACATCCAGACCGCCTGGAGCCGCCGCCGCTCACCGAACGTCGGCTCGCCCGCCTCCTGAGAGCACTCCCCCCGACTCGCCCCCGAGCCAAGCAGGCCGGGGGCGTTCGCATGTCCAGGTCCAGCCGAGCCGGTTACGCGCGACCTATTGACGAAATTCATATGACGTCTAATGTTGCATCGCTCTTACCCCTTCCCCCTCTTGCCGCTGGGCTCTCCCGCGCCCGCCAGGAGCACCGCGGGCCCTGAACCTCCCGGAAGGTGTCACATGCGAACAACCCGCATACGTCCCGCGGTTCCTGACCGTCTCCGATCATGGCTGGCCACAGCCGCCGTCCTCACTGCCTCGACCGCGGCAGTCCTCACCCAGGCCGGCCCCGCCCACGCGGCCGGCACGACGCTCCACGCCGCACCGAACGGCTCCGGCACCGCCTGCTCCACGAGCCAGCCGTGCTCCCTCACCCAGGCCAAGGCCCAGGTGCGGGCGAGCAACGGCGCCATGACGGGTGACATCACCGTCGAGCTCGCCGACGGCACCTACCGGCTCTCCTCGCCACTCGCCTTCACCTCGGCAGACTCCGGCACAGGCGGCCACACGGTGAACTGGAGGGCCGCGCTGGGCGCCCGTCCCGTCATCACCGGAGCGCAGAAGGCCACCGGCTGGACCGTGCAGGACTCGGCCAAGAACATCTGGAAGAGCAACGTCGGCACCGGCTTCGACACGCGCCATCTGTTCGTCGACGGCGTCCTGGCCACCAGGGCACGCTCCTCGGTCCCCCGCTCCCACCTGACCGCGACCACCAGCGGCTACACCTTCACCCACAGCTCGCTGAGCTACCTCAACAGCCTCGCGCAGCCCGGCCGTACCGAAATCCACGGCATCGGATCCTTCACCGACCGCTATGCCCCGGTGACCGGCATCAGCAGCGGCACCATCACCATGTCCCAGCCCTCGTGGGACAACAACACGTTCGGCTACGACACCCTGACGAGTCCCTTCCACGCCGGCCCCCTCTACATCGAGAACGCCTACGAATTCCTCGACACGGCCGGCGAGTGGTACCTCGACACCGCTACCGGCACCCTGTACTACAAACCGCTCGCCGGGCAGGACATGAGTGAGGCCGACGTCGAAGTGCCGAAGCTGGAGTCACTCATCGGCGTCGGAGGGACGTACTCCTCCCCCGCCACCCACATCGCCTTCTCAGGGCTGCAGTTCTCGGGCACCAGTTGGCTGGACCCCACCGTCCACGGCTACGCCAGCCAGCAGACCGGCGCGTACCTCTCCGGTACCTGGGACCGCCCGTCGGACGCACTGACCTCGTGTCAGAGCGGCTGCCGGCTCTTCGAGGCGACACGTCCTCACTGGGACCAGATGCCCTCCGCCGTCCAGGTCTCGGCCGCCGACCACATCACCTTCACCGGTAACCGGTTCACCCAGCTCGGCCAGAACGGCCTCGGTATCGGCAACGACGCCAACGCCCACACCACCGGCGTGGGACTCGGCGCCGACACCATCACCGCGACGGGCAACGTCTTCACCCAGGACGCGGGCGGCGGCATCGTCGTCGGCGGCATTCAGGCAGACGCACACCACCCCAGTGACAGCCGGATGACCAACCGGAACATCACATTGAACAACAACCTCATCCACGACGTGGCGCTGGAATACCGCGACATGTCGGCCATCCTCGTCACCTACGTGAACGGCGCGACCGTCTCGCACAACGAGGTGTACAACCTGCCCTACTCCGGACTCACCATCGGCTACGGCTGGGGCGTCAACGACATCGGCGGCAGCCAGGACTACGTCAACCGGGGCCTGTACAACTACCAGCCCACCTACACGACAACGACCACCGCCGCGAACAACCACGTCACCGACAACTACATCCACGACCTCATGCAGCAGATGACCGACGGCGGCTGCATGTACACCTTGTCGGCGTCACCGGGCAGCACCTTCGAACGCAACTACTGCCACAGCAACAACGGTTGGTTCGGCTTCTACCACGACGAGGGCTCCCGGAACTTCACGGACACCAACAACGTCTTCCGCAACACCGGCAGATGGGCCCAACAGAACAGCACCTCGGTCAACAACACCGGTGCCCTGACCCTGACCGACAACTGGACGAGCAACAGTTCCTCGATCATCAGCAACACCGACGGCCGCGGTAACGTGGTGAGCGGTACCGTCGTCGTCAGCAACGGCAACTGGCCGGCAGCCGCCAAGACGGTCATGAACAACGCCGGTATCCAGCCCCAGTACCGTCCGCTGACCACCGACCCCGTCAGCTCCCCCTACAGCGCCTACTCGTCCACCCCCGCCAACACCGGCCAGAACGGCGGCTACTTCACCATCACCGACGCGGGCGAGGACATCTGGGGTGCCGGCGGACAGCACGACGACGAGTACGGCACCGTCTTCCGAAAAGGTGCAGCTGTCAACGGCACATCGGTGACCGCCCGGGTCGACAACCTGGACAACACCAACGACTGGGCCAAGGCCGGCGTCGTCCTGCGCAACGACCTCACGGACGACGGCGCCTCCGCCGGATACGCGGCTGTGGTGGTGACCCCGAAGAAGGGCGTCAGCTTCCAGCGGGACTCCGACGCCGACGGCTACCTCGACCAGCTCACCAACACGGCCGCCACCGTCAAGGCACCGGTCTGGGTACGCCTCACCCGCACTGCCACCCAGGTGTCCGCCTCCTACTCCACCGACGGATCCACCTTCACTCAGGTCGGCTCGACGGTGACCCTGCCCTCCATGGCGACCACCCAGGACGCCGGTGTCATCCACACAGCCCACAGCACCACCGCCGGCAGCGCGACCTTCAGCAACCTGCGCGTCGTCACCTCTCCCTACAAGGCATACAGTTCGATCCCGGCCGCCGTCAGCCAAAGCGGCGGGGTGACCTCCCTGACCAGCGCGGGCATCGATATATGGCGCTCCGGCACGGCATACGACGACGAGTACTCCGCCGCCTACCGGTCGGGGGCCGCCGGAACGTCCTCAACCGTCACCGTCCGCGTCGCCAGTCAGGACGAGACCAACAGCTGGGCCAAAGCCGGCCTGATGCTGCGAAACGACATCGCCTCCGCCGGCTCGTCCACCGGCTACCTCGTCCTCGCCACCACCCCCGGCAACGGAATCGCCCTGTCGTCGGACTCCAACGGTGACGGCTACCTCGACACCAACACGATCAAGACCGGAAGCGCCACCGTCGCCCCGGTCTGGCTCCGCCTGGTCAGGAACGGCACGTCGGTCACCGGCTCCTACTCCGCCGACGGCACCACCTGGACCACTGTCGGCACCGCGACACTGACCGGGGCGAACAGCACCCTGGACGCGGGCATGTTCTCCACGGCCCACGCCGGAAGCATCGGCACCGCGACCTTCAGCCAGTTCTCCGTCAGCTGACGAAGCGGTTCGGGTCACGATCTCCGAAACGAGCTCCGTGTGCCGGCGCGGCCTCCGCACCGGCACACGGAGCGCCGTCATGTCCGGGCCGACCTGCGCGCGGCATGGCAAAGCGCACGCGGCATCGACGGTGCCGCGTCCACCCCTGCAACGCGCTGAGTGTTCACGGCCGCGCCGACGAGCCGGTCGGCCGCCCCGGGTACGGGCGGCGGGCCCACAGAGCGTGGGTGTGAGCAAGAATCTCAGCTGAGGATGAAGCCTGGATCCGGACTCGCGTTCTGCGGGCGCAGTGTGCTCGGGTGCCCCGCGTCGTGTCTCCGCGGTCCGGGATCACGCCCGGACCGAGACGGGTGGATATCAAGCCGCCGCGAGGTCGAGCCCCCGAAGTGTGAGCCGGGGTCCGCGGTCAGGGCCTGCCTGTCTCGGCTGCCTCCTCTGCGCTTCCGCAAGATCGGCTCGCCTCATGGTGCAGGGCGTCCGCGAGGTGAAGAACTCATCGATGCCCTCGCCCGCGCGGGGCGCCGCCGGCTGCTGCGAGCGGGAGCCGTAGCCGGGGCGGGCTGGAGCGACGGCGCGCTGGTCGAGCTCGGCCGCGGCGGCCCGGGCGGCGGCCCGCGCCCCTGCAACTCCTCAGCCCTGAGCGCGGGAGCCGCTGTCCTCGCGCGCTGGCGCCTGGACCCTGAGCCGGCCCTGGAACCCCCGTCAGCCCTTCACCGACCCCGCGGCCAGGCCGCTCATGACATGGCGTTGCAGCACGACGAAGAGGACGAGGATGGGGATGACCGCCAGCAAGAGGGTGGGGAACACCTTCGTGTAGTCGGCCGAGTAGGCGCCGACCGCCGCGTAGACACCGGTCGTGACCGTGTAGACGTCGCTGCCGGGGCCGAGGATGACCTGGGGGCCGGCGAAGTCGTTCCAGACGCTCAGCGCGTTCAGGATGAACACGGTCGCGACGATCGGCCGCATCAGCGGGAAGATGATCCGCCACAGGGTGTACTGGACGCCGGCGCCGTCGATGGCCGCCGCTTCGTCCAGTGCCCGGGGCAGCATGCGGATGAAGCCGACGAACACGAACAGCGTGAACGGGATCGTCGTCGCCGTGAGGAACAGGATCAGGCCGGGCAGCGTGCCCATGAGGCCCAGCCCGCGCAGCACGAAGATCACCGGGATGAGGATGACCTGCGTGGGCACGAACATGCCCGCCACGAAGAACAGCAGCACCAGCCGGAACACCCGGGTGGGCGTGCGGGCCAGCACGTAGGCGGCCGACGTGCACACACCGATGGACAGCGCGTTCACGGCGGCCACCAGCAGCAGCGTGACGGCGTAGCCGTAGGGCACGCTGAAGTCCGGGTTGCTCCAGGCGTCGGCCAGGTACCTCGTGGTCGCCGAGCCGAGGTCGATGGTGAACGGGCTGGTGAGAATGGCCTGCTGGTCCTTGAAGGCGTTGATGACCAGGATGTACATCGGCGCCAGCATGAACAGGGACAGCAGCGACACGAACGTCACGCGCGCCGCGCCCGCCAGCCGTGGGGAGGTTCTCATCCGACCGACTCCGCTCCTTCCTCGGCCCGGCGGCGCAGCGCCAGGACGGTGAACGCCAGGACGGCCGCGGCCACGACCAGCACCACCGCCTGGGCCGAGGCCAGCCCGACGCGGCGCTCCGGGAAGGACACGGCCAGGATGTTGTACGCCAGCGTCTTGGTGGACCCGGCGGGGCCGCCTCCGGTGAGGGAGACGACCACGTCGTACGTCTTCAGCAGGGAGAGGCAGGAGGTGATGATGGCCACGGTCACCGTGGGGGCGAGCGAGGGCCAGGTCACGGCGCGGAAGACCTGCCATCTGCCGGCTCCGTCGATCCTGGCGGCCTCGACGAGGTCGGGAGAGATCGTCTGGAGACCGGCGAGGTAGATCACGAGCTGCACGCCGAACAGGGCCCAGGCGATCACGAAGATCATCGTCCACAGCGCCCACGTCTCGTTCGACAGGAACGGCAGCGACGACGCCCCGGCCTTCTCCATCATCGTGTTGACCACACCCTGCGGACCGAGCAGCGCCTGCCACAGGAAACCCACGACCAGCGCGCTGAGCACGTGCGGGTAGAACATCACGATGCGGCCGAAGGTGTTGAACGGGTTGGTCTGCCGCAGCAGCAGCGCCAGGCCCAGGGCCGCCGCGTTGACGATCGCCGCTCCGGCCGCGGCGACGATGCCGGTGACCACCATCGCGGCGGTGATGTCCGTGGAGGTGAACACCTCGCGGTAGTTGTCCAGGCCGGTGAACTCCGGTGTCTGGCTGGGGAAGCCGTTGTAGTCGGTCAGGCTGTAGTAGACGGCGTAGCCGACGGGCACCACCAGCAGGCCGACGTAGATCATGACAGCGGGGACGACCATGCCGGTGCGCGTCGCCGCCTGGCTCCATACCCGCCGCCCCGCCATTGCTTTGTATGCCATGGTCAGCGGTTCTCGCTTACCCACTGGTCTATCGCATTGGCCGCCTGCCCGGGCGCCCGGCCGGTGTACAGGCTCTGGACGATCTCGGTGAACTTCGGGTTGAAGCCCGTGACCGGCAGCCGGTTGTCACCGGCGCCCTCGCCTACCGAGACCAGTTCCGGCGCCTTGTCGACGATGGCCTGCACCTCGTCGGACAACTCCGAGGCGTCCGCCAGGTCGGTGCCCTGGCGGAAGATGCCGTCGGCGCGCAGCTGGGTCTCGATCGCCGTCTTGTCGGTCGCCAGGTACTTGACCAGCTGCTTGGCCCCGTCCACGTTGCCGGAGCCCTCCCAGATCATGTACGGGTCGGCCATGGTGGCGCCCTGCGGCCCCGGGTAGGGCTGGCCGTCGTCCACCGGTGGCGAGAAGACGCCGACCTCGAAGGGCAGCTTCCCGGCGGCGTCCAGGCTGGCCAGGAACCAGCTGCCGTTGGGGTAGACGCCGACCTTGCCGGCGACGAAGTTGCCGTCCGCCGTGGACGGGTCGAGGCCCACGTCGTCCTTGGCGATGTAGCCGGCCTCGAGCCAGTCGGCGTAGTGCCGGAACATCGGCTGGTAGGCGTCGCCGATGTTCAGCTCCTCCTTGGTGACGGCGGTCTGCCACTTCGGGTGGCTGGTGTTGAGTGTGGGGTGGAAAAGCTGCTGCAGCTGAAGGCCGGTCATGTACTGCCCTGCAGTCTGCATCGGCGTGTAGCCGGCGTCGTCGAGCCGCCCGAGGGCGGCGGTGAACTCCTTCCAGGTGGTGGGCGTCTTGTCGATGCCCGCCTTGTCGAAGGCGGTCTTGTTGTAGAAGACCAGGGACTGTGCCTGGGAGCCGACGCCGACCACGTAGCGCTTGCCGTCGAGGGAGTAGGTGTCGACCATCGGTGTGCCGTCGACCCAGTCGAGGTCGGAGAGGTCCAGCAGTTCGGGCGCGGTGTTGGCGTCGGGGTAGATCGACTGGATCACGTCGGGGGCGGTGCCCGCGGCCAGCTGCTGCGGGAAGGTCTCGGCGACCGACTTCCCGGTCGGGCCCTCGATCTCGACGTCGATGCCGGTGCTCTTCTCGAAGGGGCTGACCAGCTTCTCCCAGTACGCCTGGTTGAGGTTGTCGGTGAGGTTCACCAGCATGCGCACCTTCTTCGCGTCCCCGCCGGCGGAGTTGTCGCCGCATCCGGTGAGGGTGAGTGGGAGCAGCAGGCTCGCGCCCGCTGCCAGCGCGGTGCGCCGTCTGAGTGTCGACATCATTGTCTCCAGATCTTTGAGCGTCGTGTGGGTGCGAGAGGGGGTCCCTTGCCGGGCGTCAGAGGGTGCCCTTGTAGGGCAGTGGCCCGATGACGGACACCTCGGTGGGGCGGTCGCTCGGGTCGACGCGATGGATGCCGTCGCCTGAAACGAAGAACATCGGAGGGTCCGGGTAGCGGAGTTCCGCGGGCAGTTCCTCGCGGTCGGTCCAGGCGAAGAACTCGCGGGCGAAGGTGGCCCTGTCCTTGCGGCCGTACAGATGCAGGTCGCCTGCGGTGAGCGGGCTGAGGACGCACCAGTGCGGGCCGTGCTCGGCGTAGAAGGCACGGTCGCTGGCCAGCACGGACTGCCGGTGGTCGGGGGTGAGGACGGTGTCCCAGAAGCCGTCGGGCAGCCCGGCCCGGCCGAGGCCGTGAGAGGTCAGGAACAGCAGGTCGTGTGCGTGCCAGGCGGTGGAGGGCGCGATGTCCGCCTCGTTGTGCCAGCCGGTCGCGGAGGTGAAGTAGCCGGCGGGCGTCTGGTGGCGGGCGTAGGTGCGCAGGCAGCGGGCGACGAAGTCCGCCAGCTCCGGGTCGGGATGTTCGGCGAGCGCCTCGTCGATGCCGTGCAGCGTCAGGCCCATGCCGGCGATCAGCATGGGGGTGTCGGTCTTCAGGGCACGGCCGTCGCGGGTGATGTACCAGTAGCGGTGAAAGCGGGTCAGGCCGTCGCCGTCGGTCCAGCAGGAGCGGGCCACGTGGCGGCACAGGCGCAGCGCCTCGTCCAGGTAACGGCGTACGCCGTAGCAGCGGGCGGCGTGCACCAGGGGCGCGGTCATCAGCCCGTAGTACTCGGTGGGTTCCAGGATGCCGCCGTCGTGGCGGTCGGTGACGGTGCGGAACGCGCCCGCGCTGTCGGCGTCCGGCACGCCCGGGTGGTGGAACAGGTCGATGAGGGTGTCGAGATCCTCGGGGATCTCGTCGGTGAAGGCGGGGTCGCCGGACAGCTCGGTGTACAGCAGCTTCACCCACACCCGGGCGTATTCCTGGTTGCAGGTGCCGAGCTCGCCGGGGCGTCCGCCGCCGTATTTCTCGCAGGCGTCGAGGTTGCGCCGGACCGTCGCGAGCACGTGGGTTGTCTCGTCGGCGGGCAGCAGGTGGCCGGCGTGGCGCAGGCCGAGGAGGAGGCCGAGGCTGCCGACGGCGTTGTGGATCAGGCCGTTGGTGGCGGACTCGCCGACCTGGAAGCCGATGTGCCGGTACTGGCCGTCCGGTTGCAGCGCGTGCGCCTGGTAGCGCATCATCCGGCGCCACAGTTCGAGCCCGCGCTCGTCGGGATGAGCGGCCAGCGCCTGGGCGTACGCCCCCAGCGCGGGGCGCGGAGAACGCGGCGTGCCCGCTGGTGAAGTCCTGGAAGGTGGCCGGGTTGGTGCCCCACACGCTGTGGTTGTGGAACCCGTTGATCGCGCCCTCGCCGGTGACCCAGCTGCCGAGCCAGCGGGCCAGGGTGGCGACGTTCGGGGCCGTGGGGACGGAGTCGGTCATCGGGTGGCTCCTTCGCCGGGGATGAGGTGGCAGGTGGCGAGTTCGTCCCACGGCGCCGCGGGCGGGCGGGCGCGGTAGCGGGCGGCGTTGGTCTCGGGGCTGGGCACCAGGAGCCGACCTTGGTGGGGACGGTGAACTTCTCGCGGGGGCGGCCGGCGAGCGCGGCGCCCGGACGGCGTTCCGACGGGACCGGGCCGTAGTGCGGTGCCGTGTCGAAGCAGCGCACGCCGGCGTCCCAGGCAGCGGCGACCGCGCCGGCGGCCTCCCCGACCATCGTTGACGTCGAGCATCATCGCGGGCCACCGCGTGTTGCGCCGCAGCAGCTCGGCGACCGCCTCCAGGCGGACTGCGTCGCGATCGACGCCCAGTCCGCCCTTGATCTTTGCGCGGGTGAAGCCGCGCTCGGCCGACGCTGGCATAGCGCCACCAGGGCGTCGTCGTCCAGCGCGATGCCGAGCCCCGAGGCGTGTCTGGGCACGAAGCGGTCGGCGGCGCCGAGGGTGCGCCACAGCGGCTTCCCGACAAGCTTCGCCAGGTCCCGCAGCGCCATGTCGACACGCCGATGGGACCGAAGACGGACCCGCCGTGGTCGCTCTTGAAGGCGCGGTCGACGTCCGCGTGCGGGCCGAGGCTCACGCCGGTGAGTCCGCAGTCGGTCTCCACCAGGAGGACCGGAACCTCCGTCACGCCGATGGCGACGACGCCGTTGCCGTCCCCCAAGGGGCGGCCCCACCGGTGGAGCGTCCGGAGGCTGCTGCGGTATCCGGGGATCTTCATTCGCTATGCGCTCCTTGCCTGCGGCGGCCAGCGGAGCCGAAAATTATCATACGAATGACGTCTTATGAACCCCGTTCGCGTCCATTGCCTCACGGGGAGTGGAGCGCTACGGTCCCCGAAGCCAAAAGATCATACGTGTGATGTATGTCGTTTCAGGAAGGGCGGGAGACATGCGCAAGAGACTGACCGGCGCCCTGGCCGCCGCGGCGGTGGCCGTGGCCACGGCGGGGATGCCGGTGGCCGCGGCGGGCGGCCAGAAGCATGCCGAGATCGTGGTGTACGTGGCGGCCGACGGCAGCGCGGACGCCTCCGGCACGCGCGGCGACCCGTTTGCCACCGTTGAGCAGGCCAGGGACGCCCTGGCGGGCCGCACCAGCAAGAGCCGCCAGGGGCGCGTCTGGATTCGAGAGGGCACCTACGAGATGTCGGAGTCGGTGGCGCTGTCCGGCGAGGAGAACAGCCACGTCACGTACGCCGCCTACCGGGGCGAGGACGTGGAGTTCACAGGCGTGACGACGCTGTCGACCGACCGCTTCGTGCCGCTGGCCGGGGCCCCGGGGGACGACCCCCGGTTCTCCTCCCGCTCACGCGTGCCGGAGGAGGTGGCCGACCAGGTGTACGTGTACGACCTGGGGGCGGAGTCCATCCTCACCGGTCAGATGAACAAGAACGGCTTCAACTGGAAGCCGCAGCCCTACCCGCCGCAACTGCTGACCGACAACGTGGTCCAGACGCTGGCGCGGTACCCCAACGGCGGCGCCCTCGGCCGGGGGGCGCTGAGCGTGCGCGATCGAGGCGAGAGCGCGCGCGACCACTTCTCCGACAAGTCGGAGGACGGCACCACCTTGCCGTACGAGGAGATGCTCCGGCTGCGCGGCCCGGCCTTCAGCGTCCAGAGCTCGGGGGTGCGCGAGCGGTTCGCCTCGTGGGCCCCTCCCTACGACCCCTCGGGCGGCGGCGAGGTGGACAACACCGCCTACGAGACGGACGGCTGGCTGACCGGCTACTTCGGCTTCAACTGGGCCGACGACCGGGTGCGCATCGCCTCCACCAGCCCGGAGGGCCTGAACGACGAGGGCGAGCCCGACGGCTGGCACATACGCACCGCCTACCCGTCGATGTACGGCGCCTCCGCCAATGCGCTCTCCCTGGTCGCGCAGAACATACTCGGCGAGCTGGACGCCGAGGGCGAGTACTACATCGACCGCTACGAGGGGAACGACGTCCTCTACTACTACCCGCCCGGCGGGACGGTGGAAGGCAGACACATCAGCCTGAGCTCGCTCGACCAGCCCTTCTTCACGCTGGAGAACGTCACCGACGTGACCATCAAGGGGGTGGGGATGAACGGCTCGACCAGCAACGGCATACGGATGCTTGACTGCGAGTTCTGCACGGTCGACGACGTGGAGATCCGCAACGTGAGCCTGGACGCGATAACCATCGGCGAGGCCACCGACACCATCACGGCGGTCACCGAGTACAAAACCAGCCGGGGCGGGCACCACAACCGCGTCATCAACAGCGAGCTGCACCACCTCGGCAGCGGCGGGGTGTTCCTGGCCGGCGGCGACCGCAAAACGCTGGAGCGCGGCAACAACCTGGTGGCCCACAACGAGATATACGAGTTCTCCAAGCAGGCCACCACCTACACGCCGGCCGGTTACCTCTACGGCGTCGGCAACACCTTCCGACACAACCACGTGCACGACGCGCCGCACATGGCGATCCAGATCATGGGCAACGACATGCGGGTGGTCCACAACCGCTTCGAGAACCTCGTGACCGACTCCGGCGACATGGGCGCGATCTACTCCGGGCGCGACTTCACGTACCTGAACAACGAGATCGCCTACAACTACTTCCGCGACATCGGCCGGGCGAACGACACCCATGCCGTCTACATGGACGACGGCATGTCGGGGATGATCATTCACCACAACGTCTTCGACACCGGCCAGGACGCCCTGTACTTCAACTCCGGCCGCGCCAACGTCGCCTCGGACAACGTCTTCCTCGACGTCGAGAAGATGGGCCACGACTGGTTGTACCACCATCACAACAAGCAGTTGCCGGTCCCCAACGCCAAGGTGATCATCGAGCGCCTCAACGACATGCTGCAGGTCGGCGACGGCAGCGGCTTCACCAACACCGAGCAGAACGTGCGGCGCTGGTACGAGCACTACGAGGACCTGTACCCGAGCCTGAAGGACTGGTACGTGCCGGTGGACGCCGCCGGCGAGCCCTGCACCGCGGTGGGCACCGACGAGTGCACCTCTTCCTACGTCTGGAAGGACCCCAACTCGCTCTACGTGCCCTCGAACAGCGTGCTGACTCGCTCGGTGCGCATCAACACGGGCGAGTTCTACCACACCAAAGACCCGTCGATCGCGACCTTCAACCCGGACTGGGACTCCTACAACGTCTCCGGCGACGACCCGGCGGACTTCGCCTTCGCCCCGGAAACGGGCCAGTTCGACGCGGACACCACCTCCCTCAACGAGACGGACGGCTTCGGCTCCGCGTGGGTGGAGGAGTGGAACAGCAACGTCAGCCTGGCGGGCATCGGCCCGCGATGAGGTGATGACGCTGTGTCCCCGTGCGGCGTCCGGCCTCCGCACGGGGACACACGCGTGTCAGGGCGTCCGGGCACCGGGCCCGCTGCGCTCACGCCTCCGCCGCTTCCCGCAGGACAACCTTGCGGGTTGACGGTTCGGCGCTGGCTCACCGGCGTTCCAAGGAAGGTGTGCGGGGCGGCTTCTTCTGGGCGGTGACGATGACTGCGGGGAGGAGAGCAAGTGCGAAGGCGGCGCCGGTGAGGGCGAGGAGGGGGTAGCCGACTGCGGCGACGACGATCCCGGAGGTCATTCCGCCGGTGGCCCCGGCGATGGCGATGGCGACGTCGATCATGCCTTGGGTCTTGGCTCGCGTGGCCAGGGGGACGGCGTCGGTGATGATGGTGGTGCCGCTGACGAGGCCGAAGTTCCATCCGATGCCGAGCAGGATGAGAGCGAGGGTGAGCATGAGGACGGAGTCGGCCGGTGCGGTGGCGGCGAGGATGCCGGCGGCCAGCAGGGTCAGGCCGGAGGCGGCGGCCATCGAGGTGGGGCCGTAGCGGTCCGTGAGTGCGCCGGTCAGGGGTGAGGGCAGGTACATCGCGCCGACGTGCAGGGCTATGACGAGGCCCGAGGCGGCGGTGCTGTGGCCGTGGTCGTGCATGTGCACGGGGGTCATCGTCATGATCGCGACCATGACGAGCTGGCTGAGGACCATCACCAGTACCCCCAGGGGCAGGCTGGGGCGGCGGTGTGTGACGGGCTGCGGGACGGCGGGGGCCGGTCCAGTGCAGGTGCGCTCTGGCGTCTCCGGCTCGGAGGGGAGGGTGCGCGCGAGAAGGAGGGGGTCGGGACGGAGCCAGATCAGCAGGGTCAGTGCGGCCAGGGCGAACGCGGCGCCGGAGATGAGGAACAGGCCGCTCAGCGGGGGCAGTTCGAGGGCGGCGGCGAGGTGCCCGGCGGGGGCGGTGAGGTTGGGGCCGACGACGCCGCCCAGGGTGGTGGCGACCAGGACGGTGGACAGGGCGCGGGCGCGGTGGCGTGGGTCGGCGAGGTCGGCTCCGGCATAGCGGGCCTGGAGATTTGCGGCGGTGCCGGCGCCGTAGAGGAAGAGGGAGATGAACAACAGGGCGGGGCTGTCGAGAGCGGCGGCGACGACGACCCCGGCACCGCCGAGCGCGCCCGCCAGGTAGCCGGCGGCCAGGCCGGGGCGGCGCCCGCGGGTCTGCGAGATGCGGCCGATCGTGACGGCGGCGAGGGCGGAGCCTGCGGTGAGCAGGGCACTGGGCAGCCCGGCCAGGGTGGTGGAGTGGAGCATGTCCTGAGCCAGCAGGGCGGCGACGGTGACCCCGGCCGCGAGTCCCACGCCGCTGAGCACCTGGGACGCCAGCAGGACGACCAGGATGCGCTCTTGCGTCTCAGGCCGAGAAGGTGCAGGAGTGGCCGAACGGGCGCCTGTCGGCCCGCCGGGTGGAGTGGTCGCGGTGTTGTGCATGGTGTCTCCGATACGAGCCCAGCGGTGGTGGGCGAGGTGTGCGGCGTCTGGCGTGGTTGGGCCGACGCTGCGCGACGGGCGGGTCCGCGCGAACCGCTCCGAGGGCGTGGCGGGGGCCCTGTCAGCAAGCGGACGCGGGGACCGGCGCGGTGGGCAGGTTGTAAGCGTCGGCGATGAGTTGAGTGGAGTGCAGGAGTGCCTGGGGGCTGTGGCCCACGCTGGCGATCATGATCTCGTCGGGGCGGGCCGCCTCGTGCAGGCGGTTGAGGTGCTCGGTGACCTGGTCGGGTGTGCCGTGCAGGACGCTGTTGGTCCAGCGGTCGAGAACGTGCTGCTCGGCGGCGGTGTAGGGGTAGGAGGCGGCCTCGTCGGGCGTCGGTACGAGATAGGACTTGCCGTGGAGCATGCGCATCATGCTGTGGGCGTAGCTGCGTGTCTGGCGCAGGGCCTCGCGCTCGTCGTCGGCGGCCATGACGGCGAAGCTGACCAGTGCGTACGGCTCGGCGAGGACGGCTGAGGGGGTGAACCGGTCGCGGTAGAGCTGGAGCGCGGCGGCGACGTGATCGGGAGAGAAGTGCGCGGCGAAGGCGAAGGGCAGGCCGAGGTGGGCGGCGAGTTGGGCGGAGTATCCGGAGGAACCCAGCAGCCAGACCGAGGGGCGTCCGGTCGTCGTTGAAAGGCAGTTCTCCCTGTCCTGGCCGGGTCCTGGCACGGCGTAGACAAGCGCGCGGTAGGGGTGTTCTTCGGGGAAGTCGTCGTCGAGGAAGTGCAGAAGCTCGATGACCTGCTGCGGGAATGCGTCGTTGTCCGAGCGGCCGCGGCGCAGAGCTGCGGCCGTGGCCTGGTTGGTCCCCGGGGCGCGGCCCAGTCCGAGGTCGATCCGGTCCGGCGCGAGGGCCTGGAGCAGGCCGTACTGCTCGGCGACGATCAGTGGGGGGTGGTTGGGCAGCATCACTCCGCCCGCCCCGAGCCGCAGCCGCGTGGTGTGGGCGGTCAGCCGGGCCAGCAGAACGGCGGGGCTGGAGGAGGACACGCCGGGCATGGAGTGGTGTTCGGTCACCCAGTAGCGGGTGAAGCCGCGCCTCTCCGCGAGTTCGGCCAGGGCGATGCTGCCGGACAGGGCGTCGGCGGCACTGATGCCGCGGCCAGCCAGGGCGGTGTCGAGGACGGACAGGGGCGCGGGAGCAGATCCGCGGGTTATGCCGTTGATCGGGTCGTTCACGGGGGATTCCTTGTGCGGTGCGCCGACCGGGCGCAAGTGGCCGGGCCGGGGAATGGGCCGCTGCGGTGGGCTTGTGGCGCACCGCAGCGGCCGGGCATTCGGGGTCAGGCGAGTTCCACGCGGTCGATCAATCCGGCGGTGGTGAAGGCGTCCACGAGCTGTTCGCGGCCCTCGGTGAAGTGGGCCCAGCTGTCGAAGTGGACCGGCACGATCCGCCGGGCGCCCAGGGTGCGGGCGGCCTCGGCGGCCTGGGCGCTGTCCAGGGTGAGCAGCGCGCGATCCAGGACATCGGTGCGGACTGCGCCGGCGAACAGCACAGCGGTGTCCACCGGGCCGAAACGGTCGGCGATCTCGCGGACCAGGGAGAGCTGGGCGTTGTCACCGCTGACGTAGAGGGTGGGCAGGCCGTCACCGCTCAGGACGAACCCTACGACCTCGCCGACGACCGGTTCGAGGTCCTCGCGCGCTCCGGGGCCGTGCAGGGCCGGGACGCCGGTGACGGTGACCGTGCCGCCGCCGGGACGGTCCAGGTCGATGGACTCCCAGTCCTTCAGGGGGCGTGCGGTGCCGCCCAGCCTGTCCGCGCCGCTGGGCGTGGTCAGGGTCAGAGGGACATCGGCGAGCAGGGTGCGGCCCGAGGCGTCGAGGTTGTCGTCGTGCTCGTCGTGCGACAGCAGCACCACGTCGATGCGGCCCAGATCGGCGGGCGTGGCGGAGGCGGGCGCGGTCTTGGCCAGCCCCGAGGGGTAGGTGCCGGGGGCGTCGAAGGTCGGGTCGGTCAGGAACCGCAGCCCGCCGTACTCGATGAGCGCGGTGGGCCCGCCGAAGACGCGGACGGGGACCTGCTCGTTGGACGCGTCGATTGCTGCCATGACGAAATCACCTCACGGATAGATTGGCTGACATCCGTGACCATAGGCGTTTGTCACGGATGAAAGCAAGCTGTACCGTGAGAATCGTGAGTGAGACCGATACCGCCGCGACCGCCGGCACCGTAGATCCCGGGCTGCCGCCGGCGCCGGGCGCCGAGCGCTACCCCGCGCTCGACCTCGCCAACAGCGCCATCGCCCTGCCCGGCGGCCAGTTCCTCGACTCGCTGGGCACCCCGTCCGGCGCGACCCAGTGGCTGGTCGACCACGACCTGGCCCCCGCGGGCGCCGGTCTGCAGGAGATCTGCGCGGCACTCCTGCGCTCCCTGCGCGAACAGGTACGCGCCCTGCTCGCCGCCCAGGTCGGCGGGCACCCCGCCCCCGCCACCGCGCTAGCCGCCGTCAATGACGCCCTCACCCGGGTCCCCACCGCCTCCCCGCTCGGATGGGACTCCGTCCGCGGCATGCACCGCACCGCCCCGCACCCCATCGATCAGATCGTCGACCAGGCCCTCGGCATCCTCGCCGCCGACGCCGCCGACCTGCTCACCGGGCCCGACGCCGAACGGCTGACGGCCTGCCCCTCCTCCCCCTGCAACCGCTACCTGCTGCGCGCCGGACGCCGCCACTGGTGCTCGGTCCGCTGCGGTGACCGCGCCCGCGCCGCCCGCGCCTACGCCCGCCGCACCCAGACCACCGCCGACTGAGTTCGGCCGCCCCGCCCCGCCGACGGTTCACGAGGCCCGCGCCCGGGTGCGGCTTCGCACACCCTCAAGCCCCCCCGCATGGATGGCCCACCCGCCCTCCATCCGGCCGTTCCCCACGATCAACGAAGGACCATCACCTCACATGACGGCGACATTCACTCTGCTGACCACCGGCTACGACAGCCTCGACACGCGCAACGCCCACCGCGACGGCCGCGAGAAGCCGTGGCACGTCGCCTCGACCGTCTCCCTTCTGCGCGATGGCGACACGATCGTCGTCGTCGACCCCGGCATGGTCGAGGACCGCAAACTCATCCTCGACCCGCTCGCCACCGCCGGAATCAGCCCCGAGCAGGTGACCGACGTGGTCTTCAGTCACCACCACCCCGACCACACCCTCAACGCAGCCCTCTTCCCTCACGCACGCGCCCACGACATCTGGGCCGCCTACCACAACGACCTCTGGTACGACCGGCCCGCCGACGGGTACCGGCTCTCCCCCTCGATCCGCCTGCTCGAAACACCCGGCCACACCCCCCAGGACATCTCCACCGTCACGGAAACCGCCGAAGGGACCGTCGTCCTCACCCACGCCTGGTGGAGCGTCCACGGCCCCGCCGAAGACCCCACCTCCGACGACCATGAGGGCCTGCGCGCCTCCCGCCGCAAGATCCTCGCCCTCAAGCCCACCCTGGTCGTCCCCGGCCACGGCGACCCCTTCGTCCCCGACGAGAACACCCCCATCTGACCCGCAGAGGCCCCCGAGACCGGCTTTGGTGCGCCGTAGGGCAATGCGGCCGGTATCTGGGTTTTCCGATCTCGAGGAGAAGCCATGCTGTCCGGTTGCGCGACCGCGCCACCGGCACATGACGTACGGCACCCAGCCCGTACATGGGCTGGGTGCCGTACAAGAAGCAGCGCGCCACAAGTTCAGAACCGAGGTTCCGGGTGATACCAGAGGGACAGGAAACCGAGGGGCGGATGGCAGCCAACACGGCGATGCTGCGGGGCTTACCGAGGACAGCACTCGCTCAACTCGCCATCTCCACAGATGTGTTGAGCGTCGGGCGCTGAACTGCGCCCGCCGGCCGGCAAGTCCCTGCCCCGCCGCAGTGCAGGAAGCCCCGGCTCGCCGGCGCTCACACCGTGGCCCTCGGTGTCGCGCTGAGGGGCCCCCACCTCCCGAGTCGCCCCACATCGCCCCACCGCGGTGGCTGCCGGAGACGGGGTGGGCACCGGGCTGGCGCCAGACGACGTCCTCGGTAAAAATGCTGCCTGCCGGATCTTGCACCTACCGCCGGTAACAGTCGCCTCGACCCAACCCATGAGGACGTGTGACGTGCCACATTTTCCGGCCTTCGATGTCATGACGGCGACCTGCCCGTCCCGCACCTCACTCGCCCGCATTGCCAACAAGTGGACGGCCATGGTGGTCATCGCGCTCAGCGCAGGCCCCATGCGCTTCCGCGACCTGCGCACCGACGTCGACGGCATCAGCGCCAAGGTCCTCACCGAGACGCTCCGGGACCTGGAACGCGACGGACTCGTCACCCGGCACGTGTACGGCGAGGTCCCGCCCCGGGTCGAGTACGAACTGACCGCACTGGGGCGCACTCTGCATGCCCCGCTTCAGGCACTGGCGCTCTGGGCCGAGGAACACTTCACCGAGGTACTCGCGGCGCGCGAGAGCTACGACGCCCGCCAGCGACCGTGACTGGGCGCCAAAGGGAATGAAGCGTAGGGAATGAAGCGTTCGGGAGCAGCCTGCACGACATCATCCAGGGGGCAGCATCCCCAGCGGTGCGGGCGGCCTACTGCCCCCAGAAGGCGTCCTCGGCCGCCTGGTCGCCGGAGAACAGCCACATCTCGACGATCTTGCCGTCCTTGAGGCGCAGGACATCCACGCCGTCCATGCTCATGGACGCGTCCTCGCGCCGCCCGGCGAAGTGGATCGAGGCGGCCACCATGTCGCCGTTGCCCATGAGAGCGTGGATCGTGTCGATGGCGAAGGAGCCCTGACTGGCCTCCATCATCCCGCCGAGCATCGCGAAGACGGCGTCGCGCCCCTTGTGTTCACCGGAGAACCGGTTGGCACCCGGCTGGTGCCAGACGATCTCCTCGTCCAGAAGCTCGCCCACCTTGGGCAGGTCACCGTTCTGAACGGCCTGGAAGTACTCACGCGCGATGTCGACGTTCTTACTGGCCATGACAACACTCCTCACGCCTCCGACATGGAGGCAGTACGACTTACTGTTACAGATTGGATGCGAGGCGCGACGAGCGCGACTCGGGATGGATCGACAACGCGCGGTCAGTCTTCGGCAGACCGGCCCCCAGGCACTGCGCGACCGTCATCACGCCGCCGAACGTCTCGCCGATCATGAGCACGAGAGCGGCCCCATTCCATGGTCGGCCCCTCTCCTTCGGCGAGTTCTCCCGTTGCACCTCCATACTCACCATCGGTAATCAGTCACCTCAACGTAACCAATGGGGTGATGTGATGCACATCACTCCCCGTTTCGATGGTGCCCGGGAGTTACGCGGCCCGCTGTTCACGGCGCCTTCCGGCCGGAGGGCGCTCAAAGCCGTGACCACCTGCTTTCGCGAAGACGTGGACGGCAACAAGCGCTGAGTGAAAGGGACTTGTGGCACCGCGGCCGGGGCCAGGCGCGCCCGCAAGTTCGCTACTCAGGAGCAGGACCCCAGCGGGGGCGCGTCCAGAGGCGCGTTCACCAGGGCCCCAGCCACCCTCATTCACCCGATCTATCGGACTTCCGCATCCGGCACCTCGGCAGCTGACCCTAAGGCTTGAGCATGCCATCAGCTGTGATCGCGGAGTTTCTGTCGATCCTCTGGACAGACTCCACGCTGAAGCTCGTTAATAGATCCGATGTCACTGCGGCGGAGCACACACCGTGCGGGTGGTCTCTTTCCTGCTCGCCGTCCGAGGATGGCTGGTCACTCCTGCCCGCGAGCCGATTGAGCCACCCCACGACGGCCTGGAGGCCAACCTTGGGCGGTCACCTTCCGCTTGACACCCGCCTGGCCGGCAGGTTCCAGCAAAGCGCCGTTTCACAGCCACATTGACCATCCGCGCATGTCCCGGCACCCAGGCCGACGTCGACTGCGCCTGGGACGTCGTCACCGCAATCAATGCCATCGATCCACAGGAGTGGGCCATGTCCTCATCACGAATGAATCGCCGCACGTTTCTCGGCGCCGCGGGTGCCGCGACCGCCGCGACCGCCCTGCCGATCGTCCCCGGCTTCTCCGGCCTTCTGGCGCAGGCGGCCGCCGCGGACACACAGACCAACCTGAGCAAGATGGTCGACATGCGGTTCGGCATGTTCAACCACTTCAGCCTGGGCACCTTCACGAACCAGGAGTGGGCCGAACCCAACCAGAGCCCCACCCTCTTCGCTCCCCCGAGCGTCAACTGCGCGCAGTGGGCCGACGCGGCGGTCGCCGCGAAGATGAGCTACGGCATCCTGACCACCAAGCACCACGACGGCTTCGCCCTGTGGCCGAGCGCCTTTGGCAGATGGGGCAGCAGGCGGTCTCCTACCAGAGGATCCGTAACCTGGTGAAGGAGCTGCAGCCGGACTGCGTCATGCTCGACATCGGCGGACT
>NZ_JBEOVF010000072.1:0-41317 GCF_040295365.1 Streptomyces sp. NPDC002838
GCCCCCCTGTGGCCCTCCCGCGGGGCGGGGGGTGGGGGGGGCGGGGCGCAGCCGCCGGCCCTGGTGGGCCCACCCGGCCGTACCCTTGCCCGGCGGCCCCCGGATCACCTGCGCGGGGCCCCGCGGTGGTTCCGCGCGCCGGCCCAGGCCGGCCGCAGGGAGTAGGTGCGGCCCTCGACGCCCCATTCACCCCCCGGCGGCTTCAAGCCGGCGTCGATCGCCCGGAGACTGGGCCGCCCGATGTGGGCGTAGACGAGTCGCCGTACGCCGTGCCGGACGGCCTCCTCGGCGACGGCCTGCACGGTGGCGTGGCCGCCCACGCCGCCCCGGAACCGTATCGCCCGGTTCCATGCGGCGGCCTCGGCGAACATCAGGTCCGCCCCCGCGGCCCAGGCCGGGAACTCCCAGAACTCCGGCGCCCACACCACGACCAGATCGCCGGCCTCGATGCGATAGCCGTAGGCGGGGTGCGACGTGTGCACCACGGGGCGGCAGCCCACCCGTACCTCGCCCAGGTCCAGGTCACCGGCGCGGATCGCCACGCCCCGCTCGGCCGCGCTCCGGCGCAGCGCGGACCGCAGCTCCGCCTGTTCGTCGGTGACCAGCCAGCCCCCCCAGCCGTCCGGGCGGCGGTTCGGCGCCGGGGCCGCCGTCGAAGGCCGCACGCTGCCCGGCGTACCGCAGCAGCAGACCGGCCGGCGCGAACCGGGGCGAGTTCATCGCACCGACACCGAGCAGGGTCAGCCGCAGCCACCGGTTCATGGCACGGCACCCGCCGCGGGCGGCACCAGCGCGATCGTGCCGTCGGGCTCCAGAGTGAGACGGACGCCGGCGCTGACGCGGTCGACGGTCGCGTGCAGCCAGGCGGCGTCCTCCTGCGGGGCGGGCTCCAGCCGCATGCGCCGGGCGCGCAGGGGCACCATGCGCAGACCGGTCAGCCCGCCCGTGTCCGCCGCCACCGTGACGAGGTACATGATCCGGAGGTCGTCGCGGTACTCCTCGTAGCCGCCGATGCCCTCGTAGTCGTCGATGAAGTCGCCGCAGCCGTGCAGGATCAGCCGGTTCCGGTACACCTCGACGGGGCGGGGGTGGTGCGAGGAGTGCCCGTGGACGACGTCGACGCCGCCGTCCACCAGGGCGTGCGCGAAGCGGCGCTGCTCCCGGGGAACGAGGTATCCCCAGTTGGATCCCCAGTGCACGGACACGACCGCGATGTCGCCCGCCCGCTTCTCCTGCCGTACCTGCCGCACCACCGCGTCGGCCGCGGTGGGGGACAGCTCGGGAACGTAGGCGACGCCGGGCAGGTCCGCGGTCGCCGCCCAGCCGGACGGGACGCCGCTGGACCGCGCTCCGAGGGCGAAGACGAGCACCCGGCCACCGGTAGGAACGGGCACGGCCGCGGGCGCGTGCGCCTCGTCGGCGTTCCGGCCCGCGCCGGCCACCCGCAGACCCGCGTGGTCCAGGGCGTCCAGCGTCTCCTCCAGGCCCGCGCGGCCGAAGTCCAGTACGTGGTTGTTGGCCAGGACACAGACGTCGGGGCGGGCCACCGTGAGGGCGGGCAGGTTGGCCGGATGCATGCGGTAGTGGACCGCCTTGCCGGGCGCGAACGCGTCACTGCGCGTGACGGACGTCTCCAGATTGACGATGCGGACGTCCGGCGCGGCCGCCTCCAGCACCCGCAGGGCCTCACCCCACGGCCAGGACGGATCGACGGGGGCCGGGATCGGCCCGTTGACCGACTCCGCCAGGCGCACGTACGACAGGGCGTCCGCGACGTAGTCCTCCCGCAGCGCCGGATCGCCGGGCCGCGCCAGTATCTGGTCGACGCCACGCCCGAGCATCACATCGCCGCACACGAACAGCGTCACCTCGCCGCCGCTCATACCTCAACGGTACGAGCGGCGGCGCGCGCGGCGCGACGTCCCGCCGCCCCGGCTACGGCTTGATGCCCACCCCGGTCCACAGGCTGACCTCGGCGTCCGTGGCGGCGGGGACACCGTCCGGGCGCCAGCGGTGGCCGACGGTGACGCCGGGGTCGAGCAGGTCGAGCCCGTCGAAGAAGCGGGCGACGTCCTCGCGCGAGCGGAACCGCACCGGTGTGCCCGCGCCCGTGTAGATGTCGGTGACCTTCTGCCAGGTGGCCGGGTCGAAGTCGGGCGTGCAGTGGCTCAGGGCCAGCGCGCTGCCCGAGGGAAGCGCGGACAGCAGACGGTCCACTATGCCGTACGGGTCCTGCGCGTCCGTGACGAAGTGCATCAGGGCGTTGAGCGACAGGGCCACGGGCCGGTCCAGGTCCAGGACCTCGCCCAGCTCCGGGGCGCCCAGCAGCGCGCCCGGGTCGTTGACGTCCGCCTCTATGTACGTGGTGCGGCCCTGGGGCGTGCTGCGCATCAGGCGCTCGGCGTACTTGAGGACGAGCGGGTCGTTGTCGGCGTAGACCACGCGCGCCTCGGGAACCACGGACTGGGCCACCTGGTGCAGGTTCGGCTCGGTGGGGATGCCGGTGCCGATGTCCAGCCACTGGCGGATGCCGTGCTCCTGCGCGAGCACGCGGGTGGCGCGGTGCATGAAGGCGCGGTTCTCGCGGGCGCACACGAAGATGCCGGGGTAGGCCGCCGCGACGGTCTCGGCCGCCTTCTTGTCGACCTCGAAGTGGTCCTTGCCGCCGAGGTAGTAGTCGTACATCCGGGCAGAGTGGGGCCTGCTGGTGTCGATGTCCCGCGCGGCGTGCGTGTTGGTCATCCTGTCCCTTTCAATTTTGTGCGTGGGGGGTGTCGGGCAGGTCGTGGCCGGGGCGGGCTCGGGCCTTCCCGCTGGGTCGGGTTCAGCCGGCCGCCAGGTGGTCCGCGAGGCCCCGCTTGACTCCCTCGAGGAACGCGGCGATCTCCTCGGGGGTGTAGATCAGCGCCGGACCGGCGGGATCGGTCGACTGCCGCAGGGCCACACGGCCGTCGGCGAGCTGCTTCGTCTGCACGCACTGGCCCCCGTTGGGACCGCTCCACGGAGACTCCCAGCCGTGCTCGCCGAGGTCCGAGGCGGGCATCCCGTTGTAGACGTGACCGTCGATGGTGGTCATGAGTACTCCTTGCGCATGCGGTTAAGGAGCGCCCTGCTGTCCGCGTCCGAGGTCAGCAGGGACATGCGGTTGTGGGCCTCCAGATGGGCCGCGACGTCGGAGCGCTGGTCCAGGTACATGGCGCCGGAGAGGATCTCGCTGTAGACGATGTCGGGCAGCTCGGGCTCCTCGAACCGGAAGTAGGTGAACGGGGCGCACGCGCCGACGTGGGCGCCGGCGGTGAACGGCACGATGTCGACGCTGACGTGCTCCAGTGCCGAGACCTCCAGGAGCCGGTCGATCTGCCCCCGCATCACCTCGGGGCCGCCCACCACCCGGTGCAGTACGGCCTCTTCCATCACCACCCACAGCGTGGGGGCGTCGGATCTCTGCAGCAGGCTCTGGCGGCGCAGGCGCAGGTCCACGCGTCGCTGAAGGTCCTCGTCGCTGTCGTTGGGGAAGCCTCCGCGCAGGACTCCGCGCGCGTACCGGGGGGTCTGCAGCAGCCCCGTGACGTAGTGGGACTCATAGGTCCGCAGGGTCTTGGCCCCGGTCTCCAGACTCACGTAGCCGCTGAACCAGTTCGGCAGCACATCGCGGTACGTGTGCCACCAGCCGGGCTCGTTGGCCCGCTCGGCCAGGTCGACGAACTCGTCGATCTCCTGCTGGTCGGCCCCGTAGGTCTGCAGCAGCTTCTCCACGTAGAGGGGCTTGAGGCCGACCTCGGCCTTCTCCAGGCGGCGGATGGTCAGGGGCTTCACCCGCAGGGCCCTGGCCGCGTCCTCCAGCGACGCACCCGCACCCTGCCGCCGCTCCTGCAGCCGCCGGCCGAGGATCATGCGGAGAACGGTGGGCGCACTGGTGCTGCCCGTGCCCGAACGGCCTTCGTTCACGCCCTACCTCCTGAGGGACAGTCACCGGCAGGAGTCTGACAGCGACTTGATGACGTCGCCAGACGGATATCGGCTAGCTGAAATTATCAGGCAGCCGGTTGCAGCATGAACACAGGTGCGAGCATAGTTACTTGTGTGAATCGTCCCGCCACGCGCGAGCCGCTTCATCGTCAACGTCTCATGCCCCACATGAGAGTTGGCGCGCACCGACGTTCAAGGCACTGGATCTGTCCGGAACACCCCTTCCTCGCAGGCCCGTCGCCGACCTTCCCCCACTCCCGGCTGCGCCCGCCCCCCACGGAAGGCGAACACCGTGTCCCCCCACACGACGTCCTCTCCCCAGCTGTTAGACGTCCCGAGCTCCGACCGAACGCACTGGCTCGAACTCCCCGCACACCGCTCCAGCGTCTCAGTGGCCCGCCGCTCCATGAGCGCGCGGCTGACCACGTGGCGGCTGCCGGGCGAGGTGTGCGCGGACGCCGTGCTGCTCGTGTCCGAGCTGGTCACCAACGCCGTACGGCACACCCTCAGCGCGCGGGTCCTGTGCGGGATCGGGCTCGTCACGGAGGGGTACCTCCGCCTTGAGGTGCACGACCACGGCCGGCCGGGCCGCGGTCTGCCTCGACGCGAGCCCTGCCTGGACGACGAGGGCGGCCGTGGCCTGCTCCTCGTGGAGGGGCTCGCGGACGCCTGGGGGGTCGACCGGTCCAGACTCACCGGCGGTAACGCGGTGTGGGCGAACCTGACGGTCTGAGCGCGCTCGGCAACCTTGTTGCCCGGCAGCCGGGTTCAGCCCCTCGCGGGCGTCAGCTCGGCGAGCAGCACGGTGCGGTCGTCGGCGCCGGTCGTGTCGGAAGGGGCGTGCAGGAGCCGTTGGCACAGTGCGGGCAGTGCGTCCCGGCCATCGGCGTCCACGGGCTCGGCGGCGGCCGTGTCGAGGGTGTGCGCGAGGCGGGTGATCTCCTGATCGATGTCGGCGTCACGGCACTCCACCAGGCCGTCGCTGTAGAGGACGAGGAGGGCCGGTTCCGGCACGGTCAGCACGGTGGCCTCGTAGGTGTCCGCGCCCAGTCCGAGGGGCAGGCCCGCTCCGACGAGCGGGACCGGGGCCGTACGTCCGTCCGGGCCGCGCAGCAGTGGGGGAGGGTGGCCCGCGCCCACGAGGGTGCAGGTGCACTGCCGCGCGTCCCACTCGGCGTACATACAGGTCGCGAAGGAGGCGCCCGGAGTGTCGTCGGCGAGCGCGTCGAGCCGCCGTATGAGGTCGGCCGGGGAGATGTCGAGTCCCGCCAGGGTACGGGCGGCGGTGCGCAGCTGGATCATCGCGACGGCGGACTCGGGGCCGTGCCCCATGGCGTCCCCGACGATCAGGCCCACCCGGTCACCCGGCCGTTTCAGCACGTCGAACCAGTCACCGCCGATGACGGTGCCCTGCCCGGCGGGCAGGCAGCCGTGGGCGATGCGGCAGCCCTCGAACTCCTGGACCGTGCCGGGCAGCAGACTGTTGCGGATGGCCAGGGCGGTGCGGCGCTCGCGCTCGTACCGGCGCGCGTTGTCCAGGGCGACGGAGGCCCGCGCGGCCAGCGACTCCACGGCCGCCACGTCCGCGGGCAGGAAGGGCGCCCGGTCCGGTCCGCGCGTGCAGGTGACGAAGCCGACCGCGGCGCCCCGCAGCCGCAGCGGGACGACGAGGAAGGACCCCACCCGCAGCAGCAGGTCGTCGATCCGCTCGTCGCCGCCGGCCGCGGCGACGAGCCGCTCGGACGTGTGCGGGTCGACCGTGTCGAGCACCTGCGCGTGCCCGGCGGCGAGCGCGCGGGCGTACGGCGTCTCACGGGGGAAGACGATCACCTCACCGACCGGCAGCATGCTCTCCCAGTCCTCGAGCGTGTCCGTTCCCACGCGCAACGCCAGTCGGCGCGCCTCGATCTGGGGCGGATCCGCGGTGACGTACGCGTTCTCCTCGCGCCGCCAGCGCTCCAGCAGATAGACCGACGCCGCGTCGCAGAAGCCGGGCGTCAGCGCGTGCACGACATGGCTGCCGGTCAGGGGCAGATCGAGTTCCGAGCCGATGACGTCGGCCGCGGGGGAGAAGAGCGATCGACGGGGTGAGGGCGCGGCGGCGGGTGCGTGGTCGGTGCGGCTGCGCTGTTCGTTCCGCAGGGTGGTGCCTTTCGGGGTGGGGGCTGCGGGCGCGTGGCGGGGGACAACTGTTCGCCGCGCGTCGTCGGCAAACTATATGATGAGGCGTCAAGATTCCTGGGAAAGAGGGGAGTTGTGGTGTCCGACACGGAGGGTCTCCCGCCGGGGGCCGATCCCGACAAGGCGAGCGTCGCGCGGATGTACGACGCCATGCTGGGCGGACAGCACAACTTCGGCATCGACCGGGAGGCGGTGGCGGCCTTCACGGCCATCGATCCCCAGGTGCGCACCCTGGCCCGGGCCAACCGCGCCTTCCTCGGACGGGCCGTGCGCTTCCTGGTCGAGGCCGGGGTGCGGCAGTTCATCGACCTCGGTTCCGGCATCCCGACCCAGGGAAACGTGCACGAGGTGGCCCAGGCGGCCAGTCCGGGAGCCCGGGTGGTCTACGTGGACAACGACCCCGTGGCCGTCGCCCACAGCGCGTCGCTGCTCGCCGACAATCCGGACGCGGACATCGTCGACGCCGACATCCGGCGGCCGGCCGACATCCTGTCCTCGCCGCAGGTGCGCAAGCTGATCGACTTCGAGCAGCCCGTCGCCGTCCTGATGATCACGATCCTGCACTTCGTCACGCCCGAGGAGAATCCGGCCGCCATCGTGGCCGCCTTCCGGGACGCCGTACCCGAAGACAGCTGGCTGGCCATGAGCCATGCCACGAACCAGGACCGCCCGGACACGGCCGCCGCGGTGGGACAGCTGTACCGGTCCCGGGCCACCTCACCGGTCACCGCCCGCTCCCACGCCGAGATCCTCGACCTCTTCGCCGGCTTCGACCTGGCGGAGCCGGGCCTGGTCCACGTACCCCTGTGGCGCCCGGACCCGGAGGACCGGATCCCCGACAACCCGTCGGAGTACTGGGTGTACGCGGGAGTCGGCCGCAAGAACCGGTGACCGGGCGGCGCGGGGAGACTTCACCGCCCCCGACGTGCTGGTTGTGATCACGTCACCGGCAGACTCTGCCCACGGTCAGCTCCGTGGCGGTGCGGTGCTGTGTCTGATCGCCAGCGTGGTCGGGACGAGGTCGGTCCCGGGCCGGGAGCCGCCGCGGGTGCGGATCTGCTGGAGGGCGTCCTGGACGCAGCGGCGGCCCACCTCGGCGAAGTCCTGGTGGACGGTGGTGAGCGGCGGGACGAAGAAGGCGGCGTCGGGGATGTCGTCGAAGCCGACCACGCTGACGTCCCGGGGGACGGACAGGCCGCGTTCGTGGAAGGCGCGCAGCAGCCCCAGGGCCATCTGGTCGTTGGAGGCGAACACGGCGGTGCAGTCGGGTTCCTCGGCGAGCGCGAGGCCGGCCGCGTAGCCGGACTCGGCCGACCAGTCGCCGCGCAGGGGCGGCGGCACCGGGCGTCCGGCCTCCTCCAGGACGGCGCGCCAGGCCTGGGTCCGGCGCTGGCCGGCGAAGGACGTCTCGGGGCCGGTCACATGCCATACGGTCCGATGGCCCAGGTCGAGCAGGTGCCGGACGGCTTTCCGGGCGCCGTCGGCCTGGTCGGTGTCGACCACGCTGTAGCGGTCCCCGGCATCGGAGTCCACGACGACGACGTGCACGCCGGGCGGCAGCTGCACCGTGCCGGTGTCGAGCAGATGGATCTCCATGATGACGATGACGGCGTCGACGGCCAGCTCACCCATCCGGGTGAAGGCCCCCAATACGTTGTCCTGGGTCGGGACGTCGATGGGGATCAGGGTGATCGCGTATCCCTCGGCCGCGGCGTGCGTGGCGATCGCCTCCACGGTGCGGCTGTTGCCCGTCGAGGACAGGCTGAAGAGGATCACGCCGATGGTGTTGAACTGGCCGTACCTGAGGGCGCGTGCGGCGCTGTTGGGCCGGTAGCCCAGTTCCCGCATCGCCGCGAGCACCTGTTCCCGGGTCGAGGTGATCACTCCGGGGTGGCCGTTGGAGACCCGCGAGACCGTCTGGGACGAGACCCCCGCCAGCTTGGCGACATCGGCCATGGAGACGCGCTGCTTGCGGCGCCCGCCGGGCACGCCGGAGCCGCCGCGCTGCGCGCCGCCCGCGGCTGCGGAGACCAGTCTCTCCGGGTTGTTCAGGTCCATCGCTCCACCACTCCCGCTTCCCTCGACCCCGGGGCCGGGACTCCGCCACGCGGTGCATCGGATGTTACGCGTGGGAAACCTTGACGATCGCTGGGGCGGGTGCCACGATTCCGACGCCCTGAAGTTTACGTAAACATCGGCTGCGGGAGCAGCCTGGCGCACTGCCTTGTTCCTCGCATGTTTACGTAAACACGGCATCGCGGTCGGCGGAGCAGGGAGGAGCGGCACGGTGGTCCCAGCACCGCTGGCGTGGATGCACAGCGCAAGCCCGCCCGTCGTCTCGCAGGCCGGCTCCGCCGCGAACCGAGCCTTACGCCATCTCTGAACAGATGGTCACCCTCCAGTGGCGACAGCCGGCCGCGGAACTCCCCCGTCCCCCCTCATGCCAAGCGCCGCCATCTCCCGAAAGGGCAAGCCGATGCGCAAGACCCCCACCAGAACCCGCTTCAGCCCCCGGTTGCGCTCCGCCTTCGTGGCGGTCGCGATCGCCGCCCTCAGCGGCACGACCCTCGCCGGCAGTCCCGCCTCCGCCGCGCCGAGCGGCGACACCACCCAGTTCAAGGGCGTGAACTGGGCCGACCCCCGCGACAACTTCGCCGACGACCCCGTCGTACTGTCCGGCCTGTCGACCTCCGACACCTACGCCCAGACCTACACCAAGGCGAGCCGGGTCATCTCCGCGTTCCGCGCGAACCTCGGTGCCAACACCGTCCGGCTGCCCATCAACCCGTACACCGTCAACGGCTCCTACTGGAAGTCCTACCGCGGGGTCATCGACGCGGCGACGGCCAAGGGATTCAAGGTCATCCTCTCCTACTGGGAGGGCACGGGCCCCCGCAAGGACGGCTTCATCGACGACGAGGCCACCTTCTGGCCCATGTGGGACACCGTGGTCAAGGCCTACAAGGGCAACTCCCGGGTCTACTTCGAGCCGATGAACGAGCCCCACGGCTACACCGACACCGAGTGGGCCGACCTCGCCGCCAAGTGGCTGGACACCTACCCGTCGGTCCCGCGCAACCGGATCTTCGTCAGCGGCGCCGGCTACAACGACCACGTCACCTCGGTCTGCGCCGACCCGCGCCTGAAGGGCACCTACCTGTCGCTGCACCACTACGGGTTCTGGAAGGAGTACGCCACCTACGACCAGTGGGTGGCCGACCTCAAGGTGCGCATAGGCGACTGCGCGAACCGGACCGTCGCGGACGAGTTCGGCGCCCACATGACCACCGGGTTCGACTACAACAAGCCCGCTCCCGACAACAACTTCGTCAACTTCATGCAGGCCGTCACCGACACCTTCCGCGAGCTGAAGATGGGCTCCGTCTACTGGCCCGGCCTGCGCACCGGCGACACGTACTCGCTGCAGAAGCTGACCGGCGACCCCGCCCGCCCCTGGCTGGCCACCACCAACCAGTCCGGCGCCGACCGGCTCGCCTGGGGCTGGGGACGCGGCAAGCCCGTACGCCCCTGACCCACCCCTGGGCACGACCATCGGCCGGCCGCGGTGCTCGCGCATCGCGGCCGGCCGCGGCACATGACGGTGAGCCGGTGGCTTCCGTGGCGTCGGCCGGGCGCGATGTCACACTTCCCGGTGGTCGATGCCGAGCAGACTCGCGGCGGCCCGGAAGCCGGCGGTGTGGTGGCCGACCGCGAGGGACCAGTGGTGGCCGACGCCCGTGGCGCTCCACGCGTCGACCCACTCGCCGGGATCACGGCCGAAGGCGACCCGGCTGGTGGTGTTGCCGATCTCCAGCAGCGGGCCGGGGACGACGGTGCCCTCCGAGGTGATGAACGACAGGCTGCCGTCGGCGTCCTGGCCGACGCCGAGGAGGGTGACGGGGCCGTGCCGGACGTCGAACTCCACACTGACGCCCCAGCCGCGCTTGCCGTGGTAGACACCCAGGCCGCGCAACAGCGGATCACGGGCGCTGACGGCGAGATGGGCGGGCCCGTCGTGGCCCATCTCCACGACGTCGTCCTCGAAGTCGAGGGCCTGGATCTCGGTGAAGGAGCCTCCGGCACCGACACTCTGCGAGACCAGTTGGGCGACGCTGGTGCGCAGTTCGTACTCGCCGGCGGCGGGCACGCCCCGGGCGGTGAGCAGGGAGGCGCCCAGGATCATGCCGGCGCCGAGCCGCTCGTGCAGTTCGCCGTCGAGACCGCGGTGGTAGTACGCGAGGGTGTCGAGGCCGAAGTCCTCGACGAGCCGGTCGAGGGCGACGGACACGGTCGCTCCCCACGCGAAGTCCTCGTCCACCACGCTGTCGTCCAGGGTGAAGATCTGCCTCGCGAGCGCCATGCGCTCCCGGGTCTCCGCCTCGGTCACCTTCTCCACCCGGTGCCGCAGGTCGTCGAACTCCAGTACCTCGACGTGCGAGCCGAACGTCGCCGGAAGCAGCGTCAGATCGGTCGACACGTCGAGCATGCCGGGATACAGGTGGCCCATCAGGCCGTGCCGGGCGTGCCGCAGGGCGGCGCGGACGTGTGCGGCGCGGACCCACTGCTCGATGCGGCGCCAGGCGTTCTCCTGGCGCAGCCAGCCCGAGACCGACCGGAAGGGGATGCCGGCGCGACGGAAGACGTTGCCGACCTCGGGCACCGAGCACTGCGCGCAGTACGCCAGCCAGTCGCCTGTGCCGAAGGAGACGTGGTCCATCCGCTCCGACGGCTGGAGGTCGATGACCAGGACGGGTGTGTGGGAGCGCTGGGCGATCGGCAGCACCATCGACGAGGTCAGATACGTCGTCAGGAACAGCACGATCAGGTCGCAGTCCGTACGGCGGAGCTGCTCGGCGGCGGCCGCGCCTTCCTGGGCGTCGGAGATGAAGCCGACATCGGTGACCTCCGCGTCCATCTGCCGCAGGCGCTCGGTGACGTACGCGGCCGACTCCTTCAACTGCGGGAGGAGACCGGGGAACTGCGGCCAGTACGTGCCGAGTCCGCCGGCGACCAGGCCGATGCGGGTGCGGCGGCGGGCCACCGGGGGGAGCAGATCGCGCAGGGCGGCGGCGCGGTTCACGGTCACGGTCGGGGTGTCGGTCGTTGCCATGGTCGGTGCTCCTTGTGAGGTCCGGTTCGGGTTCAGGCCCGGGCCACGCCCAGATCCGCGGGGGCGGCAGCGGTATCGGGGGAACGCTGGATGAGGACACGGACGATGTACACGCCCGCGACCGCCGACGCCGCCATGCAGAGGGTGATCGACCAGAGCAGGACGGACGCGCTGTACTCCATCAGGGCGGGCGTGACGAACGCGACGCCCGCGAAGACCCCCCGCGACAGGGCGTAGGTGAGGCCCTGGGTGGTGCCGCGGGTGTCCGGCGGCAGCGTGAGCTGCGACCACACCTTGTAACTGGCCTCCCCCGCGAAGGGGTTGGAGATCTGGTAGAGCACGAAGAAGACGAGCATGCCGACGAGGGCGCCGGCCGTGAGAGAGGCGATGCAGAAGGCGACGATCTGCACGACCGTGAACACGTAGAACAGCCGGTCGCGCCAGGGGGTGTCGGCGATCCGGACGAAGACGAGGGTCAGCACCAGCGCGATCGGGAGGAAGGCCAGATTGATCCCGGTGGCCAGGCTCTGCGAGGCACCGCTGACCGTGACCAGCAGGTAGGTGCCGAACTGGCCGAAGGTGTTGGCGCCGATGCCCCAGGTGACGTAATAGACGAAGGTCGCGGCCATCGGCAGCAACGCGGCACGGTTCCACACGTTCTTGAGCGCGGTGCCGCGCGGGGCGGCCAGCGCGGCCGCCTCGGCCTCCACCTCCTCGTCGGACGGCTCGTCGGCCAGCTCCAGACGGGAGCGGAGCTGCCAGGTGACCAGCGCGGCGACGGCCAGATGGCCGGTGATGAGCCGCGCCCCGGTCATGCCCGTGTCCGACAGGAGGTAGCCGAGGAAGATGACGACGACGATGCCCGCCACCCACATGACCTGCGTGAAGGACACCAGACGCGCCCGGCCGTCGGCGGGTGCGGCGTCCGAGACCACGGCCAGGGACGTCGGCAGGTCGGCACCGGCCGCCAGCCCCGCCACGAGCACGCCGACGAACAGCACGATGTCGTTCGGCGCCAGCGTGATGACGACCGCGCCGAGCGCGAAGCAGAAGATGTCCCAGTTGTAGACGCGGCGGCGGCCGAACATGTCGGCCAGCCGTCCGCCGACCAGGGAGCCGACGGCGATGCAGCCGGTGACGATCGCGCTGATCGCGCCCGCCATCCACACGCCCATGTCGTAACTGTCCCGGTAGATGGCCAGGTTGACGGCGATACTGACGATGAGAGCGGCGTCCAGGTACGAGGCCATGCCCGACAGCGCCGCTACCTTCCACAGGCGCTTGGGGATGGGCTGTTCCGCGGGATCCTGGGCAGTCGAGGTTCGGAACATGATGAGACTCCGTCGGCTGGGGAGTGGCCTTGGTGGTCCTCGATCGACGGTGACTATAGGAGTCGAAAAACGTTCCAACAAGGCTCCGCGCGCACATCCGCGGAGAGAAGAGCCCACCACCTCTCGAGGTTGCGGATCTGGCACCAACGCCCCAGGTCGCTTACGGTGAGGCGGGTATAAAAACGTTTTTAGATCAGTGAGGCGCCCGAGCCGTACTCGGAAGGACCGCATCCGTGATCTCTCCCGCACTGCAGCAGCTGTTCGAGGATCCGCCCCGGGACTTCGGTCCCACTCCGCTGTGGTGGTGGTCGGGCGCGAGGGTCACCCGCGAGCGCCTCGCATGGCAGCTGCGCAGGTTCGCGGAGGGCGGCATCCACAACCTCGTCGTGATCAACCTGGCCCCGGCAGGCCCGGGTTTCGGCGCCCGGGCCGACGAGCCGGCGTGGTTCGGCGAGGAGTGGTGGGCACGCTTCACCGACGCCTGCGAGATCGCCGGGGATCTGGGCACGCGCCTGTGGTTCTACGACCAGATCGGGTTCTCCGGCGCCAATGTCCAAGGAAGCATCACCCGACGGCACCCCGAGGCGGCGGGGCAGGCCCTGCGCTCGCGCCGAGCCGTCGTCTCGGGGGGTACCGTCGCGCTGAAGGGCCCCGAGACGCTGGTGGGCGCGTACGACGTGGCGGGCGCGCGCCTGCACATCGCCGGCCCGGCCCGGATCGCGGTCGCCGACGGGACCGAGGTGCAGCTCGTCGTCGCCGTTCCCACGGCATTCGACTACCTGGACCGGCACGCCGTCGGCCTGCTGCTGGACGCCGTCCATCACGAGTACGACCGTCGCGTCCCGGAGTACCTGGGCAACGTCATCGCGGGCAGCTTCCAGGACGAACTGCCCGGCACCAACTCCTGGAGTCACCGCTTCCCCGAGGAGTTCCGCTCCCGACGCGGCTACGACCTGCTCGACCACCTGCCGGCCCTCTTCGGTGACACCGCCCGGGCGCCGAGGATCCGCGCCGACTACTACGCGGTCCGCGCCGAACTCACCGAACAGGCCCTGTTCAGGCCGCTTGCTGCCTGGCACGACGAGCGCGGCCTGCTCCTGGGCTGCGACCAGAGCCACCCCGCCCGCTCCGGCTACCCGGCCCAGTCGACGCAGATCTACTCGGACTACTTCCGCACCCACCGCTGGTACAGCGCCGCCGGCAGCGACCACCACGGCGACGCCAAGGTCCACTCCTCCATGGCCCACCTCTACGGCCACGAGCGCGTCTGGATCGAGGCGTTCCACTCCTCCGGCTGGGGCGGCACCCTGGAGGACACCTACGACTGGCTCCTGCCGTTCCTGCGCAGCGGCGCCAACCTGTACAACCCGCACGCCAGTTACTTCGGCACCGCGGGCGGCTGGTTCGAATGGGCGCCGCCGTCCACCGACTGGCGTCAGCCCTACTGGCAGCAGTACCCGGCGTTCTCCCGGGCCGTCGCCCGGATCTGCTCGATCATGTCGTGGGGCACCTACAGCGCCGACGTCGCCGTCCTGCACCCCACCGCCACCATGCAGGCCCTCGTCCCGCTGGACGCGCCCGTCAAGCACTTCGGCGACGACCGCCTCGGCGACGGCCACGCCGACGTCGACGAGACGCAGGGGCACTACCTGGACCTGTGCGGCACGAACAACTGGCTCAGGCCCCGGATCGGCGCCCTGGACCGGCACCGCGTCTCCTTCGACGTCATCGACGACGCCTCGGTGCGGCGGGCCGGGGCCGGCGACGGCGCCCTGCGCATCGGGGACCTGGCGTACACCGCGGTTCTGCTGCCCTCGGCGAGCGTCCTGGAGGAGGAGACGGCGCGCCGGCTGACCGAACTGCTCGACGCAGGAGGACGGGTCGTGGTGGTGGGCCGTCCGCCCATGGCGGCGGCCGGCCGGGCCGGTGACGACTCCGTCGTCGCGGCGCTGGCGGCGCATCCGCGGCTGGAGCGGGCGAGCGACGCCGAGGCGGGCGCGGCGGCGGTGGCCGACGCCGCCGGATACGCGACGGGCGATGTGCCGTTGCTCGTCCGGCGGAAGGAGGACGTGGCGGTCGCCCTGGTGACGGGAGCCTTCCCCGACGCCCGTACGCATCCGCCCAGTGGCAACCATGACATCGACCCCGCGCGCTACGCCGACACCCGCTCCGTCACCGTGCACGCGGCGGTCGCCGAGGCCGAGGTCTGGAACCCGGCCACCGGCGCCCGCCGCCCCGGACACGTCACCGTCTCCGACGGCGTCTCGACCATCGAGGTGCCGCTGGAAGGCGCCCCCGCCGCCCTCCTCGTATGGCGCGAAGGCATTCCCGCGCCCCGGACGGCCACACCGCCGCCGGTGTCGGTCGAGACGATCGACGTCTCGACCGGCTGGGAGGGCCGCCTGGTCCCCACCATGGACAACACCTGGGGTGATCTGGCGCTGCCCCCCGGATCGTCCGTCGACGAGCCGCAGATCTGGACCATGCGGTGGACCGAGACCGACGCGCAGGGCGAGCGGACGCGGGTGACGTACGGCAATCGGGTGCGCGTCCTGCCTCCCGTGCCCTCCGAGAAGGCCCCCGACCCGCTGGACAGCGCCTCCGTCGAACGGATCCTGGCCGGAGAGCTGCCCCTCGTTCCCCCGGACGCGGGCTGGCGCGTCTCGCTGTACTCGTCGAGCCGCGGGATCCCGGATCCCGACGGGCTGCTCGGCAACAAGGGGCTGGTGGCCGAGGAGTTCGTGCGCGCCCCGGTGCCCGGCGGCGCAACCGTCGCCCGGGTCCGCTCGATCGTGGAGACCGACCACCACGGACCTGCCGAACTGCACATCGGCGCGGCGGCGGCCAAGCGTGTGTGGTGGAACGGCGAGAGACTGGACACGAGCGGCGGCTATCTGGCGTCCGCCCGGGTGGACGTCGAAAGGCCCCGCAATGTGCTCGAGTACGAACTGGCGGACGCCCAGGACCGTCCGTTACTGATCTCTGGCGCCGCCGGCACACCGTTGGGCAGCTACTTCTGCCTGTCCCACCCGGACGGATTCACGCCGCGCCCGCAGTTCATGTCTCTGCCCGACGACGTACGACCGGACGGCCGCGTGACCTACCGCGCTCGGCTGCGTCTCCCGAGCCACGACGCGGAGGCGGTGCTCGTCGTGGGGGCCGCGGCGGGCGTCACCGTGCTGCTCGACGGCGATGCCGTGGCGCGGCAGGAGAAGGTGGAGTACTACGAGGCGGACTGGGGCGCGGTGCCGATGTTCTTCCGCCACCAACTGACGCTCCGGGCAGGCGAGCACGTACTCGAGGTCGTGGCCGACAGTGTCCACGCGGGGGACGCGGTGTTCGTCGATCTCGTGGCGTCCGCGGGTTCGTCCGTGACCGCACTGGTCAGCGGCGCCGGCTGGGAGGCGGAGACGGGCGAGTGGAGCGGACACACCGTCGAACACGAGGGCCGCTGGGGCGAGTTGCAGCACTGCTACGCCACGGTACGGCCGCACCCGTTGCCGGACGCCGAGTGGCTCACCGGCGCTCCGGCGCTCGGCGCCGCCGTACTGCCCCTGCGGTCCACCGACGACGTCCACGAGAGGGCGCAGCGCTTCCGGTTCACCGTGCCGCCGGGCACCGTGTCGGTCGACCTGCTGCTGGAGCTTCCCGCGCGGGTCCGGGTCGGCAACGGTACCGAGCAACCGTTTGACGAGCGACGGAAGCTGACGCTCGATCAACCGCTGGCGGAACCCACGGAGATCGAGGTCGTCACCGTCCCCACGGCCGTGCTGCGGGGCGGCTCCGCCTGGCGGGGGCCGGTGCGGGTGCGTACCGTACCGGCGGCGCTGCCGCTGGGGGACTGGCGCTCGCTGGGGCTGGGCGGTTGGAGCGGGGGCGTGACCTATGGGCGTGCGCTGGAGGTACCGGCCGGGCCGGACCCGGTGCTGGATCTGGGGCGGGTGCGCGGCAGCGTCGCGGTGTTCCTCGACGGGGACCCCGTCGGTGAGGCGTTCTGCGCCCCGTACCGTTTCCGGCTGCGCGGTGCCGCCGGGCGTACCGTCCGCGTCGAGGTGACCGTCCACAACACGCTGGCCCCGTATCTCGCCGAAGCGACGCCGACCGCCTGGGCCTTCCCGTCCCAGCTCACTTCGGGCCTGCTGGGACCGGTGACGCTGCGGATCCCCGGCTGTGAGGCTGGGCAGTAGAGCTCAGGCGCCGGAAGACGGCCGCGTGGAGTCCCGCAGGACGAGTCCGGGTGCGAACACCCGCGTCTCGTGGGCGTGTTCCGCGCGGGCCTCCACCTCGTCGAGCAGCATCTCCACGGCCGCCCTGCCGAGGTCCTCGACCGGCTGCCGGACCGTCGTCAGGGGGGTCCCCACGAAGCTCGCGATGTCGAGGTCGCCGTAACCGACCACCTGCACGTCCTCGGGAATCCGCACGCCCCGCTCGCCCAGACCGCGGCACAGCCCGGCGGCGAGGAAGTCGTTGGTACAGAAGATCCCGTCGGGCACGTCGTCGAGCCGGAGGGCGATCTCCGTGCCGTACGCCACCGTCATCTCCTCGGCGACGACCTGGCCCAGCCGCGCCTCACGCCGGCTGCGCACGGCCTGCCGGGCACCCTGGTACCGGTCGGCGCACTGCCGGATCCCGCGTTCTCCGTTCACGACGAGGATGTCGCACGCTCCGCGGTCCAGGAGGTGCTGCACGGCGATGCGGCCCCCGGCGATGTCGTCGACGGAGACGGAGCAGCCGTCCTGGGCCGGCATCGCACGGTCGGCCAGCACCAGGGGGATGCCGCGCTCCCGCAGCCGCGCCAGCCGGGTGGGATCGGCGCTGAGCGGAACCACCACGGTCCCGACGGCCCGCTGCTCGACCAGCATGGTGAAGTAGCCCTGCTCCCGCTCCGGCGCGTCCCTGCTGTCACAGAGCACGAGAGAGTAACCGTGGTCGTACGCGGCGTCCGCGGCACCCCGTGCGATGCGCGAGTAGAACGAGTTGGCCACGTCGGGCAGCACCAGCCCGATCGAGGACGACTGTCCGGTCCGCAGACCGGCGGCTCCAGGATGGGGAACGTAGTCGAGCGCGGCGACCGCGTCCCGGACCCGCTCGGCGGTGCGGGCGTTGACGCGCTCGGGCCGGTTCAGGACGTTCGACACCGTGGACACCGAGACCCCCGCGGCGGCCGCGACGTCCTGGATGCGGGCGGGGCGAGCCGAGATGGCGTCCATCCACCCCCCTCGCTGTGACAGCCGTGCGACCAGGCACGACGTGGTCCTCATGGGCGACGCAAGTCTACCCCGGCCGCGACTAGAACGTTTTTCGTGTTGGCATGGCGACCGCACCAGGCCCTGCACACGGGCGACAGATGAGAATCCTCTCCTAATCGATCATTGTTTTCCGGTGGTTGGCAGACTGGCCGGATGATGCTCACGGACCGGGTGGTGCTCAGAAAGGCGGGTGTGGTGGTCGCGGTGGGATCTGCCGTGGCGGTCGTGGTGCTGGCCGGCGGACGGCTGTGGGCCGGGGAGGAGGAGCCGCCGTCACTGGGGCCGTCCGTCGTCCTCACGCAGAACCCGAACTCCGCACCGTCCAGGACCCCGACCTCACGCCCGGCCCCGCCGCCCCGGACGCCGACGCCCGCCGCGCCGGCGCGTCCGTCGCGGGAGCCGGCCCCGCCCGTGTCCTCCCCTCTCCCGTCCGAGCCCGGTGGCCGCCCCGTCAGTACGTTGCCCCCACCTCACAGCACGGATGACGACACTCCGTCCTTCGGCATCACCCCTCCCGGGAACGGCGACGACGGGGGCGACGACGGCCAGGGCGACGACGGGGACGAGGGGTGAGCGGTGCGCTCTCCGAGTGCGCGGTCGCGCATCGTGGCCTGGATCGTTCTCCTGGTGGGGAGCGCGAGCGCAAGGTGCATCTGGACCTGACGGGTGTGCACCACCTCGACCTCGCCTGCCGCCGCCAGGTGGAGGAGTGGGCACGACAACGCCTCACCACGGGTTCCGTCGAGGTGCGGGTGCTGATGCCGACCGCGGCGGGGGAGCCGGATGCCCCCGCGGTGGTGGCCGGAACCACGAGGAACGCGGCGCTGCCGGAAGCGGTCGCCTCCGGCAGCCGGAAAGAATCGCCGCCCGGCTCGAAATCGCCCTGAGAGCCGAGTCAGGGGGCGGGCGGCGTGGGCCGTACGAGGCCGGTCCGGTAGGCGATGACGACCAGTTGGGCGCGGTCGCGGGCGTCCAGCTTCGTCAGGGAACGGTGGACGAGGGAACGGTGGACGTGGGTGCGCACCGTCAGAGGGCTGAGCCTCGCGTTCGCGGGCGGTGAGGTCGGCCAGGCGCTCCGGTGGCGCCAGGGTGCGCTGGGCACGGGTGTGGCGAGGAAGCGGGTGACGTCCGCCCCCAGGACGACGGCGCGCTCCCCGGGTCAGCCTGTGGGCGGGTCCCGTTAGGGCCCTTCTGATGGATCTCCTTGGCGTCGCGACGCCCGGCACGCTCTGCCACTGCCTTAAGGGCGTGCGCGGTGCCCCCACTCGCCGCACCGCGCGAAAGCCCAAGCAGCGCCTCCCCCACGCTCGGCTTCGCTCGCGTGGGGGGACCCCCATCGAGGGCTTTTGCGCGGCACGCCGAGAGCACGCACCGGACGCCGCTCGTTCCCCACGGAGATCCATCAGAAGGGCCCTAGGCGGGCCGCGTGGCTGGTCTTCCGGCTCCCCATCGCCGGGTGCGGTAGGTGCCCACCAGACGGCAGGCGGCGTAGAGGGTGAACGAGATCGTCGTGACGTAGGGGCTGATGGGGATGGATCCGCCCAGGGCGAGCAGGATGCCGCCCTCGATGGAGACGACCGCGAACAGGACGCTGAGCAGCGGCAGCAGCACCGGTGACGCGGTGACGCGGGCAGCGGCCGCGGCGGGCGTGACGACCAGGGTGAGGACCAGCAGCGCGCCGACGATCTGGACGGACAGGGCGACCGCGAGGCCGAGCACGATCATGAAGGCGAAGGACAGCGCACGCACCGGCACCCCGCGGGCCGCGGCGACGTCCGGGTCGGCGCTGGCGAAGGTCAGCGGACGCCACATGACCGCCAGGGCGAGCAGGACCACGGCGGAGGTGCCGAGCAGCCAGGACATCTGCGGGGTGTCGACGGCGACGATCTGGCCGGTCAGGAGGCCGAACTTATTGGCCGCCCGGCCCTTGTAGAGGGCGAGGAAGAGCACGCCGAGCCCGAGGCCGAACGGCATGATGATGCCGATCACCGAGTTGCGGTCACGGGCGCGTGCGCCCAGGACCCCGATCGCGCCGGCCGCGAGGAGCGAGCCGACGATGGAGCCCGCCACGATGTTCACCTCCATCAGAAGCGCCGCCGACGCGCCCGCGAAGGACAGCTCACTGATGCCGTGCACCGCGAAGGGCAGATCGCGCATGATGACGAAGACCCCGGCCAGACCGCCGACCAGGCCGAGCGCGGCACCGGCGATGAGGGAGTTGCGGACCAGCGCCAGGAGTTCGCCGTAGTTCTCGAAGCTGAAGATCTGCTGCCAGACCCCGTCGGCGAGCGTCATCGGTGTATTTCCTCGGTCTCAGGGGTGTGGTGCGGTGGCGCGGCCGGCTCGTCGGGGGCTCCGACGACCACGACGCGGCCGCGGACACGGACGACGTCTACCTGTGTGCCGTAGAGCCGCGACAGCGACTCGGAGGTCAGGACCTGCTCCGGTGTGCCGACCCGGTGGCCGCCGGGCGCCAGGTACAGCACCCGGTCCACCAGGCCGAGCACCGGGTTGATCTCGTGGGTCACGAAGACCACCGCCGTGCCGTGCGAACGGCGCCTGGTGTCCACCAGTTCGGTGACGGCCCGCTGGTGGTGGAGGTCGAGGGAGAGCAGCGGCTCGTCGCACAGCAGGATCCGCGGATCGGTGGCCAGGGCCTGTCCGATGCGCACGCGCTGCCGCTCGCCACCGGACAGCAGGCCCAGCGGGACATCGGCGTACGCCGAGGCCCCGACCGAGGCGAGGATCTCGTCCACCCGGCGGCGGACGTCGCGGTTGCGCGGGCGTGGCCCGAAGCGGTGCCCGTCGATGCCGAAGCGCACGAGGTCGCGGGCGCGCAGCATCGCCTGCGCGGACAGTTCCGCCTGCTGGGGCACATAACCGAGATGCCGGCCCGCCTCGCGCGGGGGCCGGCCGAGGACCGTCAGCGTCCCGGCGGACAGCGGCTGCCGGCCCAGCAGGGCACGTACGAAGCTGGTCTTGCCCGATCCGTTCGGTCCGAGCACGGCCAGGAACTCCCCGGGCCGCACCTCCAGGTCGAGGCCCCGCCACACCACACGCTCGCCGTACGACAGGGCGGCCCCGCGCAGACTGATCACAGCACCGGTCCCGGATGCCACGGTGGGCCGGCTCACTTGTCCAGCGCGCTCGCGAGCGCGTCGACGTTGGCGGTCATCCAGCCGAGGTAGTCCTTGCCCTCGGGCAGGGTCTCGGTCACCGGCACGACGGGGACGCCGGCCGCCTTGGCCGCGTTCTCGGCCTTCTCGGTCTGCGGGCCGGAGGTCTGCTCGTTGTAGACCAGGGCCTTGACCTGCTTGTCCGTGAACAGCGCGAGGGTGCTCTGCAGGGTCTTCGGGGAGACGTCGTCGCCTTCCTCGACGGCCTCGCTGAACTCCTCGGGCGTCTTGTTCACCAGGCCGCAGGCGTCGAGCATGTACAGCGGCACGGGTTCGGTGATGGCCACTCCCTCGCCGCCGTGGTCCTTCTTGATCCGGGCCTCCTTCGCCTCCAGTGGCTCGAGCTTCGTCTTGAAGGCCTCGGCGTTCTTGGTGAAGGTGGCGGCGTCGTCGGGGTCGGCCTTGCCCAGCGCGGCGGCTATGCGGTCGGCGATCTTGGCGACGGTGGGGAAGTCGTACCAGACGTGCTCGTTGAGCTCGCCGCCCTTCGGGGCGGTCCTGCCGGAGACCTTGACGGCGTTGATCACCTCGGCGGAGGAGTCGCCGCTCTTGAGCATCCGGTCGACGAAGTCGTCGTAGCCGCCGCCGTTCTCGACGACGACCTTCGCCTTGGACAGCGCCAGCTGGTTCTGGGTGTCGGCCTCGTAGGAATGCGGGTCCTGGTCGGGGTCGCTGATGATCGAGGTGACGTCGGCCTTCGCGCCGCCTATCCGCTCGACGATGTCGCCGTAGACGTTCGTGGAGGCGACCACGGTGACCTTGGACGCGGCGGCCGGCTCTCGCGAACCGCTCCCGTCGCCGGAGTCCGACGAGCTGCCACAGCCTGCGAGGAGGGCCAGGGAGGCGCCGGTGATCAGGGCGAGGCGCCGGGACGGGGACGTGGGCATGGGCATGGGTCCTCTACGACGGGTGAGCAGGGGTGTTCCCGAGAGCGGGACCCGGCGCGGGCCGGGCCCGGATCACGCTAGATGGAAACGAATGTCAGAACCATGGCTGGATTCCGACCATGCCCAAACCCTTGCCAACGCTTGACGCCCGCTATGGATTGCGCCACCTGCGGCATCGCTCGTCCTCTGCGCCCGCCGTGCACTCCGGTCAGCTCTGCGGCCGGCTGATGTTGACCATCCAGGGGATGCCGAAGCGGTCGGTGCACATACCGAACACGTCGCCCCACATCTGCCGCTCCAGCGGGACGGAGACGGACCCGTCGGCGGACAGCTTCTCCCAGTAGTCGCGCAGCTCGGTGTCGTCGTCGCCGCTGAGGCTGATCGAGAAGTTGTTGCCGGGCGTATGGTCCATGTCCGGAGGGGTGTCGGCGCCCATCAGGGTGAAGCCGCTCGGGGTCTCCAGCATGCCGTGCATGATCTTGTCGGCCTCCGGGCTGTCCGCCTGGCCGAACTCCGCGTAGGTGTTGAGGGACAGAGTGCCGCCGAAGACCTCCCTGTAGAACTCCATCGCCTGCCGGGCGTCGCCGCCGAAGCTCAGGTAGGGGTTGAGGCGCGAAGCCATGAGACCTCCCGGAGTGGGGCAAATGTTCTGATCTATGCGGATCATTATCCGAAGGGCGGATGGTTCTGTCTTCCGCTTCGGCCCCGCTCCGGCGACGTCAGGGTTCCGTCATCTTTTTCGGGGGCCGCGACGGCCGCCCGCCCCGTTGAATAGGGCAGAGACAGGAACTCACAGGAAGCAGGACGGGAATGGGGCGCATGCGGAAGGTGCTGGGCGGACCGTGGGGCATCGGAGTGCTGGTGGTCGCCGTCGTCGGCGTCGGCTTCGGGCTCTACTGGTTCCAGCCGTGGAAGCTGTGGCAGGACGAGACCGTGGACGAGGCCCTGCCCGGCGTCGTAGAGGCCGCCGAGCCTCCCGAGGCGGCTCCCGAGGCGGCTCCCGAGGCGGCTCCCGAGGCGGCGCCTTCCGCGAGCCCTTCCGCGTCGCCCTCCGGGCCGCGGACGCTGGCCGGCGGTGAGCTGATCAGCCACGAGCACGCGACGTCGGGCTCGGTCAAGCTCGTACGGCTGGCCGACGGCTCCCACGTCGTCCGGCTGGAGAACCTCGACACCAGCAACGGGCCGGACCTGCGCGTGTGGCTCACCGACGCGCCGGTGAGGGAGGGGCAGGCCGGCTGGCACGTCTTCGACGACGGGGAGTACGTCAGTCTCGGCAAGCTCAAGGGCAACAAGGGCAGCCAGAACTACGCCGTGCCCGCCGACATCGACCCCGCCCGCTACAGCAGCGTCAGCATCTGGTGCGACCGTTTCGACGTCTCCTTCGGCGCCGCCGAGCTCGCCCGGGCCTGACGCCGGTGCGTGGCACGGCCGGTCCGCTCACGGACGTCGCCGCCCGCATTCCGTGAGTCTGCGTTCGAGGTCGCGCAGGTCCTTCGCGAGGGACGAGCGGACCTGGCGGGCCAGGAGCGGCGCCGCCAGCCGGAAGAAGCCACCCGGGCCGCCCCGGACCCGGATGCGGACCAAAGCCCCGTCCGGGTGCGGGGCGAAGGCATACGTGACGTGCATCGGCATCGGGCCCGCCACGGACACCATGTCCAGCAGCCGGGTCGGCTCGTACGCGGCCACGCGCAGGACGTAGTCGATGCGTCGGCCCAGGAAGTACGCCGTCCGGGTGACCTCGGCGCCGACACCGAAGCCGCCGTCGTCGTCCGCCTCGCGGGTCAGCTCCGCCGTACGGATGCCCTGGGTCCACTCGGCGTCGTGCCGCCAGTCCGTGGCATACTCCGCCACTTGCTCGGGCGGCAGCGGGATCACGCGCTGCGCGGACACGTCGATCGTCACGGTGGTGCCGCCTTGTCCTCGTACCGGGTCCGCGGGGGATCCGGGGTTCACCCTGTTTGTATCCAGGATCCGCGCGAGGGCCGGCGAGCGCGCGGCACGCGGTAGGGGCGGGGCCGCCACTGGCGCTGCCGGCCGCGTTCATGCGTCGGGACGGGTCCCCTCGCAGTCTCCCTATGCTCGCTCGCGCGAACAGCGATCCCGCTGACAGCGAACCGGGGAGAGGGACACCTTGATAGAGAAGCTACGCACCTGGTTCGGCGGCCGGCAGACACCGAGAGACGTTCCGCCGGACACCGGATCGACCCGGTATGTGGAACGAATGGCCGCTCGGATGATCAAGCTCGTCACGTCCCGCGCGGGCGTGGCCGGCAACCTGCCCGAGATCCGTGCCATCGGGCAGCGCCTGCACGACCGCAGTGGCGTGGACAGAATGCGGGACCTGCTCTTCGAGGTCGGCGAGACCCACAAGCGCCCAGACCTGGAACGCACGATCGAGCAGGCATGGGACGGCATCGGCGACTGGCAGGCCTGACACGGCGCTCGGGCACGGCGCACGTCGAGTCGTGCCGGATACGCCGACGCCAGTACGCGCGGTTACTCCCGCTGTCAGACGTCCTCACCGGCCCCCGCACGGCACGGTGAGTCACGTGAAACTAAGCCGTCCCGCTCGCCGGGCTTCCCTCGTCGTCCATGTGGCCGCCTCCGCGAGCTGGCTCGGGCTCACGCTCGGGCTGCTCGCACTCGGGGCCACCGCCGCCACCACCGGGTCCGCGGTGACCGTGGAGGCCTCCGTCCGCGCCATGAAGCTCTTCGCCGACTGGCTCCTTCTCCCCGTCGCGTTCCTCACCCTCCTCAGCGGCCTGGCGCTGTCCCTCGGCACCCCGTGGGGACTGGCGAGGCACCGATGGGTCTACACGAAGTTCTGGCTGACCCTGGCCACGACCACCGCCACGGTCTTCGCACTGCGCCCCGGGGTGAACTCCGCGGTCGCCGCCGTCGCCGCGGGCGCTCCGCTGCCCGACGCCGGCGAGGTGCTGTTCGGGCCGATCGTCTCGCTGTCCGCCTACGTCTTCATGACGGTGATCTCCGTCCTCAAGCCTTGGGGGCTGACTCGGCGTGGCCGCAACCTGCGCATGTCCGCCCGCGGGTCGGTGGCTGCCGAACGCGCCCGTCAGACCGCCTGAGCTGCGGGTCGGCTGCGCCGGGCCGGTTCTGTCGGCCCTCGCTCAGCCGGCCCGCAGTACGTCGAGCGAGGTGAGTGCCACGTGCAGTTCGGTGCGCTGTTCGCCGGCTTCGAGGTCGCGGTCGAGCAGGCGCTCGATGGTGCGCAGGCGTTGGTAGACGGTCTCCCGGGACAGGTTGCCACGGCGTGCGGCGATCGTCTTGTTGCCTGCCGCGTCCAGGTAGTGGCGCAGGGTCGTCAGCAGGTCGGTGCCGTGTCGCGTGTCATGGTCGATGAGCGGCCCGAGTTGACGCTCGGCGTACTCCTGGATCCGGGTGTCCTCGCGGAGCGCGTACAGCAGATGGCGCAGGCCGATGTCGGTCAGTTCGTGGAAGGACCTGCCCTCGGGGAGGGGCTGACCGGGCAGGACGGCCTCGATGACGCGCGCCGCCTGACGGAAGGAGCGGGCGGCGTCGGAGAGGTCCGCCACCTCGGAACCGACGCTCACGACCACCTCCGGGCTCAGGTCCAGCGCGGTGCGGCTCAGCCGCTCCACCACGGGCCGCCAGGGCTGCGCGGGGCGCAGGGCCAGCAGGATGCCGAGGCGGCCGGGCGCCAGTCGGCCGACGAGTGCCGGGACGCCCCCGGTGTGCAGCTCCTGGGACAGGCGGGCCTCCGTCTCGGAGTCACCGTCCTCCGTGCGGGTTTCCACGAGTACGGCGAGGAAGATGCCGCCCTCCGTGGGCAGGCCCAGCGCCGCGAAGCGGGCGCGGGCGTCCTCGGGGGAGCGGTGCCGCCGCTCGGCGAGATCACGCAGGGCGCTCCGGTGCGCGGTGCGTTCCCAGGGTGTGGGGTGGATCAGGCGGGCGATGGTGAGGGACATCGCCGTCCTCTCCAGGACGGTGACGTCCTCGTGTCCGAAGGCCACGGAGGGCAGCATCACCACGCGCCCCCAGCGTTCGCCCTGGTACTCCACGGGTGCCACGAGCCAGCTCTCCGGGCCCCGGACCTCCGTGTGGTCGCCGGTCGGGGTCGCCCTGGAGCGGCGTTCCCAGTCGGTCAGCGCCTCCTCCACCGTCGTGCCCGAGGGTTCGCAGATCAGCGCCTGGTGGACCAGGTTCTCCAGAACGACCGTACGGCCGCTCGTCTCCGCCGCGGCACGCACCACGTCCTCCGGGCCCGCGCCGCGCAGCGTCAGCGTGGTGAACGCCTCGTGGATCCGCTGGGTCCTGCGCATCGCGTCCGCCTGGTTGCCGAGGATGAGCGCATGGACGACCTGGGTGACCTCCAGGAAGTTGACGTCCTTGGACAGGGTGACGAGCGGGAGGCCGCGGGCGTGGCACGCCTGGACGAGGGTGTCGGGCGGGCGGTGGTAGCGCCGTACGAGCTCGATGACCAGGGCGGCGGCACCCACGTCCGCGAGTTCGTCGACGTAGCGGCGGACACCCGCCGGGTCCTCGGGCAGGGGCATGCCGGTGGTCAGGACGAGTTCGCCGCCCTTGAGGAACGAGGCGGGGTCCGTCAGCTCGGTGATGTGGACCCAGCGGACCGGCCGGTCGAGACGGGTGACGCCGGTGACGACCTGCGGCCGGCCCGCGGCGAGGACCGGGAGGGCCAGGACGTCGGCCACGGTGGGCGCGCGGCTGGTCGCGGCGGCCTCGTGATCGTCGGTGACCGGCGGAGCAGACGCATCGACGTTCTCGCTCATGGTGCCTCCCTGCGTGCCCGGGCACTGTGACAAGCGCGGTTGACCTGCGCAAGAGCGACCTTAGGGCCGCCGTCGCGGCCCCGACCCCGCCGCCGCGCCCGGGACGGTTGACACAACGTCCGAACACGACGGCCGAGCTGGACAGATCAGGCGTTGTCGCCGACCCGATGGACCGGGATGCTCGAGATGCCGGAGTAGACGACAACGCATGGGCCGGGAGACGAACATGACCGCACTGTCGCCGCACCTTCGCCAGGCCACGCCCGTGGTGGCGGTCCGGGGCGAGGGCGTCCACCTCTACGGTGAGGACGGCCGCCGCTACCTGGACTTCACCGCCGGGATCGGCGTCACCAGCACCGGGCACTGCCACCCCAAGGTCGTGGCCGCCGCACAGGAACAGGTGGGCTCGCTCATCCACGGCCAGTACACGACGGTCATGCACCAGCCGCTGCGGCGCCTGGTCGACAAGCTCGGCGAGGTGCTTCCCGCCGGCCTGGACAGCCTGTTCTTCACCAACTCCGGCAGCGAGGCCGTCGAAGCCGCGCTGCGGCTGGCCCGCCAGGCCACCGGCCGGCCGAACGTCCTGGTCTGCCACGGCGGCTTCCACGGCCGGACCGTGGCCGCCGCCTCCATGACCACCTCCGGCACCCGCTTCCGCTCCGGCTTCTCGCCGCTGATGAGCGGCGTGGTCGTCACCCCCTTCCCGACGGCCTACCGGTACGGCTGGGACGAGGACACCGCCACCCGCTTCGCCCTGAAGGAGCTCGACTACACGCTCCAGACGATCTCCTCGCCCGCCGACACCGCCGCGGTCATCGTCGAGCCGGTGCTCGGCGAGGGCGGCTATGTGCCCGCGACCCGCGCCTTCCTCGAAGGGCTGCGGGAGCGCGCGGACCGCCACGGCTTCCTGCTGATCCTGGACGAGGTGCAGACCGGCGTGGGCCGCACCGGCCGGTTCTGGGGGCACGACCACTTCGGCGTCACGCCCGACATCCTGATCACCGCCAAGGGGCTGGCCAGCGGGTTCCCGATCTCCGGCATCGCCGCCTCCGAGGAGTTGATGCGCAAGACGTGGCCCGGCTCGCAGGGCGGTACCTACGGCGCCAACGCGGTGGCGTGCGCCGCGGCCTGCGCCACGCTCGACGTCGTACGCGACGAGAAGCTCGTCGAGAACGCCGACGCGATGGGGGCCCGGCTGCGGCAGGGGCTGGAGGCGGTGGCCGACCGGACGCCGGCCATCGGGGACGTACGGGGCCTGGGACTGATGCTGGCCTCCGAGTTCGTCACCGAGGACGGCGGCCCCGACCCCGAGACCGCCGCCCGTGTGCAGCGGGCCGCCGTCGACCAGGGCCTGCTCCTGCTGCTGTGCGGGGCCTGGAACCAGGTCGTGCGGATGATCCCGGCGCTCGTCATCGACGAGACGGGCGTGGACGAGGGCCTCCAGGCGTGGGCCGCCGCGGTGGACGCCGGCACCTCGGGAGCGTCGGAGCGATGACGGACGCACCCGCGGCCGTGGCCCGGCTGGTCGCCCGGCTGGCCGAGACCGCACCCGGTCTGCGGGTGGAGACCGGCCCGGGCCCCACCGGCCCGTATGCCTACGACGCCTCCAACTACCGCGTCCCACCGCGGGCCGTGGCCTTCCCACGTACCACCGACGACGTGTGCGCGGTGCTGCGCGCCTGCGAGGAGACGGGCGTCGCGGTCACCGCTCGCGGCGGTGGCACCAGCATGGCGGGCAACGCGGTCGGGCCGGGCGTCGTCCTGGACTTCTCCCGGTACATGAACCGGATCCTGGACATCGACGCGGAGGCGCGCACCGCGCGCGTCGAGGCCGGCGTGGTCCTCGACGCACTGCGGGACGCGGCCGGCGAGTACGGGCTCACCTTCGGCCCGGACCCGTCCTCGCACAGCCGCTGCACCCTCGGCGGCATGATCGGCAACGACGCGTGCGGGAACCGGTCGGTGCGGGACGGGCGGACCAGCGGCCACATCGAGGCCCTGGAGCTCGTGACGGCCGACGGTGTGCGGGCCGTCGCCGACCGCTCCGGGCTGCGTGCCGCCGAGCCGGGCGACGCGGACGCCGTGCGGAGCGTCGCCCGGCTCGAAGCGGACGTACGGCGCCTGATCGACGGCAACCTGGCGCTGATCCGCACCGAGCTGGGCCGCATCCCGCGCCAGGTCTCCGGTTACCAGCTGCACCACCTGCTGCCCGAGCACGGCTTCGACGTGGCCCGCGCCCTGGTCGGCACCGAGGGCACGTGCGCGGTCGTGACAGCTGCGAAGGTGCGCCTGATCGCCACCGCGCCGGCCTCGGCGCTGCTGGCCCTCGGCTACGACGACGTCGTCGACGCGGCCGAGGACGTCCCGGAGATCCTGCGCTGGTCGCCCAGCGCCGTGGAGGGCATGGACGAGGCGATCGTCGCCACCATGCGCGCCCGCCGCGGCCCCGACTCCGTCACCGGGCTGCCGGAGGGCCGCGCCTGGCTCTACGTCGAACTCGACGGCGACGACGAGGTATCGGTCACCGCCCGCGCCGCCGAACTGCTCGACGCGCTCAAGGCCCAGGGCCGGATGACCGGTGGACGGGTCGTCGAGAGCGCGGCCGAACGGCGCTCTTTGTGGCGGGTCCGCGAGGACGGGGCCGGACTCGCCGCCCGCCTCGTGGACGGCGGGGAGTCCTGGCCCGGCTGGGAGGACTCGGCGGTGGCCCCCGAGAATCTGGCCGCCTACCTGCGGGACTTCCGCAAGCTCCTGGCCGACCACGGGCTGACGGGCGTGATGTACGGGCACTTCGGCGCGGGGTGCGTCCACGTGCGCATCGACTTCGACTTCGCCACGGACGCCGGCCGGGCCGCCGCCCGCCGCTTCCTCACCGAGGCGGCCTCACTGGTCGTCGAGCACGGCGGCACGCTGTCGGGCGAGCACGGCGACGGACGCGCCCGCAGCGAGCTGCTGGAGGTCATGTACAGCCACCGGATGATCCGGACGTTCGCCGCCTTCAAGGAGATCTTCGATCCCGAAGGGCTGCTCAACCCCGGTGTCATCGTGGCCCCGGCCGCCCTCGACACCGACCTGGCGCTGCACCGGATCGAGCCGCTCGACACGGTGTTCACCTTCCCGCACGACGAGGACGGTTTCGCGGGCGCGGCCCGCCGCTGCGTGGGCGTCGGCCGCTGCCGCAGCGACGCGGGTGGCGTGATGTGCCCCAGTTACCGGGCCACGGGGGAGGAGAACGACTCGACCCGGGGCCGGGCCCGCATGCTCCAGGAGATGGTGCGCGGCGACACCGTCCAGGACGGCTGGCGCTCGACGGAGGTCCGTGACGCGCTCGACCTGTGTCTGTCCTGCAAGGCGTGTTCCAGCGACTGCCCGGTCGGCGTCGACATGGCCACGTACAAGGCGGAGTTCCTGCACCAGCACTACAAGGGCAGGATCAGGCCACGCTCCCACTACTCGCTGGGCTGGCTGCCGCTGACCTCCGCGCTCGCCGGATACGCCGCCCGCCCGCTGAACACGCTGCTGCGCGGACCGGTCGGCAGACTCCTCGCGCGGCTCGGGGGCGTGACCACCCAGCGCACGATCCCGGCCTTCGCCTCCCGGCGCGCCCTGCGCAAGGTCCTGCGCGCGTCGAAGACGGGGGAACCGTCGAAGGCGCTGTTCTTCGTCGACAGTTTCACCCGCGCCTTCCGCCCCCGGGTGGCGGGTGCCGTCGGCCGCGTGCTCGCCGACGCCGGTATCCCCACCACCGCGCAGGACGGGCTGTGCTGCGGTCTGACCTGGGTCAGCACCGGTCAGCTGTCGGTCGCCCGCCGCGTGATGGCGCGCACGGTCGCCCACCTCGACAACGGCGACGACCGGCCGATCATCGTGGCCGAGCCCAGCTGCGCCGCCGCCCTCAAACGCGACGTACCCGAACTGCTCGGCACCGAGGCCGCCGCTCGCGTCGCGGCCCGCGTCCACACCTTCACCGGGGCCCTGACCGACCTCGCCGAACCGGGCTGGACCCCGCCGCCGCTGCCCGAGAACGTGGTGCTGCAGACGCACTGCCACGAGTACGCCACCTTCAAGGGCCGTCGCCCCGCAGACCTGCTGCGCCGGCTCGGCGTACGCAAGGTCGACGAGGCCGAGGGCTGCTGCGGACTCGCCGGGAACTTCGGATTCGAGGAGCAGCACTACGACACCTCGATGGCCGTCGCCGACCTGGCCCTCAAACCCCGCCTCGAAGGCATCGACGAGACCGCGCGGACCGCCGTCGTGGCCGACGGCTTCAGCTGTGCCACCCAGATCGACCACCTCACCGGTGACCGGGACATCCGCGCCCTGCATCTCGCCGAACTTCTCGACCCCGCCGCCGATCGACCAGGAGAGACATCATGACCGAGGTACTGAACCAGTTGTTCATCGGCGGTGCCTGGGTGGACGCCGTGGACGGCGCCACCATGCCCGTCGACGACCCCGCGACCGGCGAGATCCTCTGCCGCGTCGCCGACGCGGGCCCGAAGGACGCCCGGCTCGCGGAGGACGCGGCCGTCGAGGCGCAGGCGGAGTGGGCCCGTACGGCGCCCCGGGCGCGCAGCGAGATCCTGCGCCGCGCGCACGAGATCATCCTCGACCGCACCGACGAGCTCGCCCACCTGATGACGTCCGAGATGGGCAAGCCGCTCGCCGAGGCCAGGGGAGAGGTGGCGTACGCGGCCGAGTTCTTCCGCTGGTTCTCCGAGGAGGCCGTCCGCATCGACGGCGGCTACGGCACCCTGCCCGACGGACGCAACCGCATGCTGCTCTCCCGCCGCCCGGTCGGCCCCTGCCTGCTGATCACCCCGTGGAACTTCCCGCTGGCCATGGGCACCCGCAAGATCGGCCCCGCGATCGCGGCGGGCTGCACGGTGATCCTCAAGCCGGCCCCGCAGACCCCCCTCTCCAGCCTCGCGCTGGCCGGAATCCTGAAGGAGGCCGGGCTGCCGGACGGCGTACTGAACGTCGTGACCACCTCCCGGGCGGGGGAGGTGTGCGAACCGCTGTTGCGCGGCGGCCGGATCCGCAAGCTGTCGTTCACCGGCTCCACGCAGGTCGGGCGGCTGCTGCTCGCCCAGTGCGCCGACACGGTCGTACGCACCTCCCTGGAGCTGGGTGGCAACGCGCCTTTCATCGTCTTCGACGACGCCGACCTGGACACGGCCGTGGACGGGGCGATGGTGGCCAAGATGCGCAACATGGGTGAGGCGTGCACCGCCGCCAACCGCTTCTTCGTCCACCGGTCGGTGGCGGAGGAGTTCGGGCGGCGGCTCGCCGAGCGGATGGGTGCGCTCGTCGTGGGCCCCGGCACCCGGGGCGGGGTCGACGTCGGCCCGCTGATCGACGCGGCCGGGCGTGCCAAGGTCGAGGAACTGGTCGCCGACGCGGTGGAGCGCGGCGCCCGGGTGCTCGTCGGCGGCCGTACCCCAGAGGGCCCGGGCTGCTTCTACCCGCCCACCGTGCTCACCGACGTCGCCCCGGACAGCCGCCTGATGGACACGGAGATCTTCGGACCCGTGGCCGCGATCCTCACCTTCGACGACGAGGACGAGGTCGTCCACCGTGCCAACGACACCCCGTGGGGCCTGGTCGGCTACCTGTTCACCGAGGGCCTGGACCGCGCCCTTCGCATCAGCGAACGGTTGGAGGTCGGGATGGTCGGCCTGAACACGGGGCTCGTCTCCAACCCGGCCGCACCCTTCGGCGGCGTCAAGCAGTCCGGGCTCGGCCGCGAGGGCGGCCGGGTCGGGATCGACGAGTTCCTGGAGTATCAGTACCTCGCGGTGCCCGTGCGATGACGGCGGCGGTCCTGCCCTGACATACGCCCCATCGCGCACCGCGCGGGCGACCCCGTGCCCGGCCTTCCCCGGCCGGGCACGGGGTCACGGTTGTCGCGGCCGGGGAGTGCAGTTCCGACACTTTGGAGGTAGAACACGATGGCGAGACCCCTGCCGAGGAAGAGGCGTGGGAGCGCGTCCGCGCGGCCTACGTGGAGCAGCAGCCGCTGCTGAACCTGAACAACGCGGCCGTGAGCCCGCCGCCGCGAGTCGTCGAGCAGGCGGCGATCGACGCCTTTCGGCTGGTCAGCCAGAACCCCGACCGCAACATGTGGAGCAAGCTCGATACGGCCTTGCCCGAGATCAAGGCGGAACTGGCGGAGCTGATCGACTGCGACCCCGGTGAGATCGCGCTGAACCGGAACTCCACCGAAGGCCTGTGCACGGCGATCTTCGGCATCCCGCTGACCGCGGGCGACCGGGTCGTGATCTCGCACTGGGACGCCTGCACTACCCGAGCGTCCGCGCCGCCTGGCTGCAGCGCCAGGAACGCGAGGGCATCGAGGTGGTCACCGCCGACTTCGACCTCATGGACAGCGACGACGACATCTTCGAGGCGTACGCGGCGGTCCTGACCCCGCGCACCCGCGTGCTGCAGCTGACCCACATGTCCCACTGGACGGGACGCGTCCTGCCGGCCGAGCGGCTGTGCCGTCTGGCCAAGGACAACGGCACCCTCACCGTGCTGGACGGCGCCCAGACGTTCGCGCAGATGCCGGTGAGCTTCCGTGACCTGGACTGCGACTTCTTCGTGACCAGCCTGCACAAGATGGGCGCGCCGGTGGGCAACGGCATGCTGGTGGTCCGGGAGGCAGTCATCGACCGTACGTGGCCGCTGCTCGCCCCCTTCGATCCGCCGCCCTTGCGCGTCGACAAGTTCGACCACTGGAATCCCGGCACGTACAACTCGGCCCTGCAGGCGGGCATCCTGCCGGCCGCGCGTCTCCACCGGGAGATCGGCGTCCGAGCCGTCCACGCGCGGCTGCGGGAGCTCACCCGGTACTGGGTGGACCGCGCCTGCGAGATCCCCGGGTTGCACACGCCGCTGGACACCGAGAGCCTGGGCGCGGTGAGCCTCTTCTCGATCGACGGCCTGGACGCCAGGACCGTGGAACACGAGCTCCGGGAGAACCATCGCGTCCACGTGAAGTACCGGGAAGTTCGCCATCTGAGCGGGCTTCGGGTGTCACCGCACATCTCCCTGCGCAAGAGCGAGCTCGACCGCTTTGTGGAGGCCCTCGCGGAAGTGGTCGAAAAAATGTGCGCCACCGGCCGCTGAATTCTTCGGTCCTGCGCTCAGTCCGCCGCCTGGAAGTGTGGTCGTAGGGCGAAGGCGGCTGCGGATCCGGCAGGCGCGCTGTCGCTGCCCGGCGGAAAACGCGGCTGTTGTCCGGCCCGGGGCAGCCTTCAGCCCAGGTGGCGGGCGGTGATTCCCGCCGCGGTATCGGTCACCAGCCGCCCCAGCTCCGCCAGCCGGACGGGGTCGAAACGGGAGTCGGGCAGGGAGACTGCCACGGCGGCAAGTGGCATGCCGTCGCCGTCCAGGACGGGTGCCGCGATGGCGCAGACACCCGGGCGGTACTGGTTGTGGTTGACGGCGTATCCGCGGTCTCTGACGCGACGCAGCTCCGCGCGCAGCTCCACCGGGTCGGTGATGGTCTCCTCGCCGTAGCCCTCGAGTGTGCCCGCCGCCAACTCGTCGACCTCGGACTTCGGCAGATGAGCGAGGACCGCGTGCCCCGTGGCGGTGGCGTGCAGGGGGGAGGTGTCGCCGATGGTGTGGAAGGTCCGTACGGCGTGGTCGCAGTCGACGCGGTCCACCACGACCATGCACTGCAGGGCGTCCGGCACCGACAGGTGGATGGTCTCGTTCAGCGCGTCGCGGAGCAGGACCATGGGCTCGCGGGCGGCGGCGAACAGGCTGGATCCCTGTAGGGCGGCGGGTCGTACGGCCAGGACGCGCGCGCCGATCTCCCAGCGGGTGGTGTCCCTGCGGTTGGCCCGCAGCCAGCCCGCCTGGTTGAGCGTGACCAGGGTGCGCTGCACGGTCGACTTGGGCAGCCCGAAAATCTTCGTCAGTTCGCCCACGGTCACCGGCTGATGCTGCGCCACAGCCTCCAGGATGCGCAGCGACCTGGTCACGCTCTTCATCTCCATCGGGCCCCCTCACTTCCACGGATTCGTCCTGCTCACCTTCTGACTCGCTTCCGGAGTCGCAGGCATGCTCATGTCGTGCCGGATTCTAGCATGACGTTCCACAATGCGGCACGACCCTGATGGTCCGGCAGTCGGGCCGGCGTCGAAGAGTGGTGCGGATCCGATGCCCCGCAGCCAGCGCCTGACGGTGGTCGCGCCCTGAACGCGCCGTGCCGTGCTCTGTGAGGCGTCACCCTGTGCCCGGTACCTCCCCCGGCCGGGCACAGGGCCGGCTGGGCCTGCCGTGGAACGCGCCAAGGGCCGGCTCCCTTGCGTGGGAACCGGCCCTTGCTGATGCGGGGCCGAGTTCGGGCCGCCGCTTCGTACTCAGGCGCCCAGGCGGCGCCCCGTGATCTCCGCGGCCGTGTCGGCGACGAGGCGGCCCCACGCGGGCAGCTTGTCCGCGTCGTACCGGGAATCGGGCATGGAGATGGCCACCGTGGCCAGCGGCGTGCCGTCCTCGTCGAGGACGGGTGCGGCGATGGCGCAGACGTCCGGCCGGTACTGGTTGCGGTTGACCGCGTAGCCGTCGGTGCGGATCCGGTGCAGCTCGGCGCGCAGTTCCTCGGGCTCGGCCGGTGTCGTCGCGCTGTAGCGCTCCAGGCCCTGCGCGATGAGCTCCTCGACGTCCTGCTTCGGCAGATGGGCGAGAACGGCGCGCCCGGTGGCGGTGGCGTGCAGGGGGGAGGTGTCGCCGATGGCGTGGAAGGTCCGTACGGCGTGGTCGCAGTCGACGCGGTCCACCACGACCATGCACTGCAGGGCGTCCGGCACCGACAGGTGGATGGTCTCGTTCACCTTGTCCCTCAGCCGCACCATGGGCTCGCGGGCGGCGGCGAACAGGCTGGATCCCTGCAGGGCGGCGGGTCGTACGGCCAGGACGCGCGCGCCGATCTCCCAGCGGGTGGTGTCCCTGCGGTTGGCCCGCAGCCAGCCCGCCTGGTTGAGCGTGACCAGGGTGCGCTGCACGGTCGACTTGGGCAGTCCGAAGAGCTTCGTCAGCTCCCCGACGGTCACCGGCTGATGCTGGGCGACCGCTTCCAGGATGCGCAGCGATCTCGTGACGCTCTTCATTTCCATCCGATTTCCCCCTGTTAATCCTCGGAATTCCCTGCAGACACCCTCTTGACTCCCCTCCGTGCCACTGTCATTCTCTGTGCCAGATTCTAGCACAGCATTCCACAATGTGGCACGGCTCCACGGAAGAGCACGAAGAAGTGAGCCGGAACCCCGAGACCCCGGACGGATGCGAGCAGTGGGTCCCCCAGAACCCAGGCCCCCGCCCAGACCCTCTCGAATCGAACAGCCTCGCGTCGGGGCCCAGCATGCGCCCCGGCGATACGAAAGGAAAGCCCTGTGTCAGCTGCCAGGAAGCGCGTCGCCGTCGTCGGCGTCGGAACGATGGGCAGCCAGGCCGCCTGGCGCCTGGCGGCCCGTGGAGCCGAGGTGGTCGGGTACGACCGCTTCGCCCCGGGCCACGACCGCAGCGCCGCCGGCGGCGAGACCCGGATCTTCCGCAGCGCGCACTTCGAGGACTCCCGGTACGTGCCGCTGCTCCAGCACGCCGACGCCCTGTGGGAGCAGCTCCAGCAGGACACCGGCCGCGAGCTGCGTCGGCTGACCGGGTGCCTGCTGATGGGGCCGACCGAGCACCACCAGATGGCCACCGTGCTCGAGTCGATCGCCGAGCACGGCCTGGACCACGAGGTCCTCGACGCCGAGGCGCTCGCCAAGCGCTTCCCGCAGTTCCGCATCGAGGACGGCGACGCGGCCGTGCTCGACCGCCGCGCGGGCTTCATCCGTCCCGAGCTGACGATCCAGACCGCCGCCCGCCGCGCCGAGGAGCTCGGCGCCCGCATCCACCGCTACACCACGGTCCGCGAGATCGTGCCCGCTGCGAACGGTGTCGAGATCCGCACCGACGCGGGCAGCGAGCACTTCGACACCGCCGTCGTCACCCCCGGCCCGTGGGTGAACGACCTGCTCCCGGACCTGCCGTGGGAGGTGGACATCCGCCGCCTCATCAGCGCCTGGTACGTGCCCACCACGGACGCCTGGTTCGGCGAGGAGCGCCCGGCGTTCATCCGTACCGCCCCGACCCACTGCTACGGCCTGCCCTCCCCGGACGGCGTCTCCGTCAAGCTCGGCCTCTCCCGCGCCCTGCACCGCCCGGCCGGCGACCCGAACCAGCTGGACCGGACCGTCGCGCCGGAAGAGCTGGAGATCTTCACCGAGCTGATCGGCAGGTACATGCCGGACCTGAACCCCGACCCGACCCGGCTCTCCGTCTACATGGAGGGCTACACCGAGAGCAGCCGCCCCCTGGTCGGCCCGCTGCCGGGCGCCGACAACGTCGTACTGCTCGCCGGCTTCTCCGGCCACGGCTTCAAGCTCTCGCCCGCCTTCGGCGACATAGCGGCCGACCTGGCGCTCGACGGCACCTCGCCCCAGCCCATCGACTTCGTCTCGACCCTCGACCGGACGGAAGCGTGACGACGATGATCACGAACGCCCCCCTCTCCGTCGGCACGCTGAGCGCCGAGCCCGGCAGCAAGACCCGCGGCACCCTGCCCGCAGACCTGGGCACTCTCACCGTCGACATCCCGCTCACCCTCGTCAACGGCACCCGCCCCGGTCCCCGCGTTCTCATCACGGCCGGTGTGCACGGCGGCGAGTTCACCGGCATCGACGCGGCCACCCGGCTCGCGGCCCTGCTGGAGCCGGGCGAGGTGCACGGGCAGGTCGTCGTCTGCCCCGTCGCGAACCCCCCGGCCGTCTACCAGGGACGCCTCGGTGTCTCCCCGCTCGACGGGGTGAACATCAACCGGGTGTTCCCCGGCGATCCGGACGGCAGCCCCACCGAGCGGATGGCCGCCTGGCTGTTCGAGAACCTGCTCGCCGGTGCCGACGCCTACCTCGACCTGCACTCCGGCGGCATCGACGAGGTCCTGAAGGACTTCGTCGGCTACCGCCTCACCGGCGATCCCGAACTGGACGCGAAGACCGCGGACATGGCCGGTGCCCTCGGCATCGAGGACGTCATCTTCGGAATGAACGCCGAGGGCGGAAACAGCCACGCGGCAGCCGCCCGTCAGGGCGTCCCGGCGATCCTCGTGGAGACCGGCCAACTCGGCGAACGCGACGCGGCCACCGCCCGTCGTCTCGTCGAGGGTTTGCGTGGGGTCCTGGGTCGGCTCGGCGTCCTGGACACCAAGCCCCAGCACGACACAGCCGTCCGCGCATGGGTCTGGGCCGCCGGTGTCACCGCCGAGGCGACCGGCCTGTGGTACCCGGAGTTCAGCGTCGGCGACGACGTGACGGAGGGCCAGGTCCTCGGCCGCGTCATCGACCCGGCCGACAGCACCGAGCACAAGGTCCACGCCCCGGCCACCGGGCGGATCTTCTACGGCATGCGCGGCCTGACCGTCGCCCCCGGCGCCGAACTGGCCGCCATCGCCGCCCCCGCGCCGCGGGACCCCGGCCACTGAGCCCCCAACCCCCAAAGCCCCCCGCACGACAAGAACGAGATACCGCACCCCAGCACCCCCACGCAGATCCCCTCCCCTCTCTCCTCGTACCGCATCCCCAGGAGGCCCCGGTGAAAGATGTCCGGATAGACCGCAGAGTGTTCCTTCGCGGAGTCGGTGGCGTCGCGGCAGGCATCGCCGCAACGTCGCTCACCGCCTGCGGCACCGGCAGCAGCCGGTCCGTCGACAGCGGCGGCAAGAGTTCCAAGACGCTCGTCGTCCGCGACAGCGGCGGCACCTACGGCGAGGCCAACCAGAAGGCCATCTACGAGCCGTTCACCAAGGAGACCGGCATCCAGGTCAAGGTGCTGAACATCGGGTACGCCCAGATGCTCGCCCAGATCAAGCAGGGCCGCCCGCAGTTCGACGTGATCGACGACTCGATGGCCGACTACATCCTCTTCAAGAAGGAGGGTGCCACCGAGGAGCTGGACTTCGACCGGCTGAAGAACTTCAAGAACTCCGGCATCGCCAAGAGCCTCGTGACCTCCAACGCGGTGGGCAAGAACTACTGGGCCAGCGTGATGGCGTACCGAACGGATGCGTTTGGGGGGAAGAAACCTTCCTCCTGGGCCGACTTCTGGGACACCGGATCGTTCAAGGGCAACCGTGCCCTCCAGGCGCTGGACGCCGACTACCCGGAGCTGGAGTTCGCCCTCCTCGCCGACGGCGTGCCGCTGGACAAGCTCTACCCGCTCGACGTGGACCGGGCCTTCAAGGTCCTCGACGAGATCAAGGGCTCCGTCCGGAAGTTCTGGGACACCGGCGCGCTGCCCGGCGTGCTCCTGGGCCGTAAGGAGGTCGTCGCCTCCAGCGTGTGGCACGGCCGCCTCGATGCGCTGATCAAGGGTGGCGCCCCGCTCGCCTACCAGTGGAACGGCGCCCGCCGGCAGAGCAACGGGTGGGGCATCCCCAAGGGCACCTCCAACCTGGATGCCGCCTACCAGCTCATCGACTTCTCGCTGCGGCCCGACGTCCAGGCGGCCTACGCCGAGCTCTACCCCATGGCCCCCGTCGTGCCCGCCGCCTACAAGAAGCTCTCCCCAACCGTCGCCGGGAACCTGGTCAGCTCCCCCGAGCACCTGGAGTCCGGCTTCGACCTGGACGTCGAGTGGTGGATCAAGAACCAGGACGCCGTGTCCAAGCGCTGGCAGGAGTGGACGCATGCCTGAGATCGACCTGATGCCCTCGCGGACCGCGCCGGCGCCGGCGACCGGCACCGGAAAGCCCTTGTCCGTGACGCGGCTTCGCAAGACCTACGGCGGCGTCACCGCCGTCGACGAGGTCTCCATGGAGATCGCCGCTGGCGAGTTCGTCACCTTCCTGGGGTCATCCGGCTCCGGCAAGACCACCACCCTGATGATGATCGCCGGGTTCTGCGAGCCCGACTCCGGCAGCATCGTCGTGGGCGGCAACGACGTGACCCGCCTGGCCCCGCAGAAGCGCGGCCTGGGCTTCGTCTTCCAGCAGTACCTGCTCTTCCCGCACATGACGGTGTGGGAGAACGTCGCCTTCCCGCTGCAACTGCGCGGCGTACCGAAGGCGGAGCTGCGCCGCCGGGTCGGCGAGACGCTGGAGATGGCCGGCCTGTCCGGCATGGCCCGCCGCCGTCCGCGCGAGTTGTCCGGCGGCCAGCAGCAGCGCGTGGCCCTGTGCCGGGCATTGGTCTACCGGCCGCCGGTCATCCTCATGGACGAGCCGCTCGGCGCCCTCGACAAGAAGCTGCGCGACCAGCTCCAGACCGAGATCAAGCGCATCCAGCAGGAACTCGGCCTGACTGTCATCTATGTGACGCACGATCAGGAGGAGGCCCTCGTCCTGTCCGACCGGATCGCGGTCATGCGGGAGGGGCTGATCGACCAGTTCGACACCCCGCAGGAACTCTTCGAGCGTCCCCGTACCCCGTTCGTCGCCGACTTCCTCGGCGCCGCCAACTTCCTCCCGGGCCGCCTGGAGGAGCAGACGGCGGACCACACCCTCGTGCGGCTCGACACGGGTGGTCTGCTCACCGCTCGCCCGCAGGCCGTGGCGGACGGTGCGCGGGTACGGGCCGCGGTCCAGCCCGGCCGGCTCGCGTTGTGTCCGCCCGACGACGGGTTCTGTACCGGGACCGTCGAGACCGTCACCTACGTCGGCACGCTGGTACGCGTCACGGTTCGCCCCGTCGGCGGTGCGGCCGCCGAACTCGTACGCCTGGAGCTGCCCGCCGGACGCGCCCCCGCACTCGGCGAACGCGTCGGTCTCACCGCGGACCCCGCCAACGTCAGTGTTTTCCCTGACGTGCTCCCCGACCCGGAACACCGGGGGTGAGAACCGTGGCCGTACTTGCTCCGGTACCGAGCTCCGCCGCTCCAGTGCCCCACAAGAAGCGACGGAACCGCGTTTCGCTGTCCGACCGGCGCACCCGCTTCGGACTGCTCAACGCCACCCCCGTCATCGTCTACCTCCTGATCCTCTTCGTCTATCCGATCTTCAGCACCCTGATGCTGAGCCTCAAGGGCGAGAGCGGCGGCTTCACCCTCCACTGGTACGCCGACGCCTTCCGCGGCGCCAACCTGGAGATCCTGCTCACCACCCTGCGGATCTCCGCCGAGACCTCCCTGCTCAGCCTGGTCGTCGGCTTCGCGCTGGCCTCCGCGATCTCCCGGCTCAAGCCGCTGTGGGCGGGACTGGCGATGCTGGTGGTGGTCGTCCCGCACTTCATCAGCGCGCTCGTGCGCACCTACGGCTGGATCATCCTGCTCGGTGAACACGGCGTAGTGAACAACGCTCTGACGGACCTTCACTTCCCCGGCACCCCCTTCCAGTTGCTCTACAACGAGATCGGCGTCGTCATCGGCACCACCGCCGTGATGCTGCCGTACACCGTCCTGCTGCTGTACGCCGTGATGAAGGGCATCGACCGACGGCTGCTCGCCGCCGCGGCCAGCATGGGTGCCGGACGGATCACCATTTTCCGTCGCGTCTACGTCCCCCTGGTGGCCCCCGGCCTGGTCAACGCCGGCGTGCTGTGCTTCATCCTCTGCCTCGGCTACTACCTCACGCCCGCCCTGATGGGCGGCGAGAA